>DATKMP010000001.1:0-11137 GCA_035541775.1 Bacteroidota bacterium
AGAGTCGCGGTATTGTGGAAGCGGTGCCGCTTCCAGCGTAAGATGCTCGAACGTGAGCATGCATACCAAGATTCCCAACAAGGAAGTACATCGTAAAAGCATGATCTAACCTCAAACATAATGTTCGGTGTTCCATGGAAAATCCATGATCCACCAAGGTCCTGAATAGAAAATAAATTATGGCGAAGCACCGTAAGGCGCTTCACAAAAAGTTTAGAGAGAAGATGCGGGGGTTAAATCTGAAGTGTGCAAAGCAGAAGATGCAACGTGCGAAACGAAATGGGTGTTTCGTAATGCATGTTTTTCACTGCGGGGACAATGGAAGAGGTTCGCCCTTCAAATGATGTTGATGCTGCAAACGATGGACTGTCTTGATCGTAAATATAATGACGAACCACGGGAGGTGAGACAGCAGAGAATACGAGATGCGGCGAACACTCTTGTGTGCTTCCGACCTCCGGTTGCACGGACGGCTGCACATCAACATACATCTCGTCATCGTCATGCAGAACGATGTTGTCGGGTATCAAGTCGCACAGGTTGGCGGCATCGCCGACGAGACAGGCAAGAAACACCCATGTCAACACACGAGAGACTGCTGACTGATATGAAAAAAATCTTCGCATTATATTTTCCCAACGGGATTTCTGATTTTCGTATTGAGACGTCGACAAAACGCCTCTTGTTCCCATGGAACATTTATAATGTGCAAGGAGTTTCCTACATTTTCAAGTACCGTATCGCTACTGGCGTTATGCCGCTTGAACATTCGATGAAATCGTTGAACCATTCACATCGTTGATGGAGATGCATGAAGATAATAAACACGATCGGGAGAAATCACGGCGTCGAATATTTCTTCGTTATGCGAAATAATGAGGATTCCTTTTCCTTCACGCTGCTTTTCTTTTAAGATGGAAAGCACGTTGACAATGCTGTTGAAATCCAAGCCATTGAACGGCTCGTCCAATATGAGGACATCGGTATCGAGCACAAGACAACGCAGTAAATTCAGTTTTTGTTTTTGTCCGCCACTGAGATACTTGACTTTCGTTTTCAAGAACGTATCTTCGATATTTGATCCAAAAAGTTTTTTCATGATTGTCCGTATCTCGGCCGCGCTCATCTTCACAGGAAGCCCGGTCAACGTTCCTTCCACATTGGAATTTTGATTGAGTGCTTCATCCGCATGCTGAAATGCCATCACCATACGTTTGCCCCAGAGTTGTTCTTCTTTATATTTTTTCACCGTCACTTCAGTCAACAGAACGTTTTTCAATTGCAAATGTAAATGCTTCGAAGGCACAAGCCCCATCATGGCTTTTGCAAAACTTGTTTTCCCGACTCCGCTTGCTGCTTTGAGATATGCCATAGAAAATGGAAAAAGTTCAAGCGCGCAGTTTTGATTACAGGAACTCTCGTTCGATAGTTCTAATCGTCTTCCAAATACTTCGACCGAACTTGAAACGCGCAGGATCGGACGGTTCCATGAAACAGGTTGTTCGGAGAATCGAGCAGATCGTTCTGCGCGCAGCCAGTTCAAATACCGGTCGGGCACGAAGTCTGTGCAGCGCAGCACATTATTTTCCATCGAGAGTTCTTTGTAAAAAATCTCATGCCGGAGATCGGCGGCTTCTCGTTCCAAAGCACTAAGGATGGAATAATCATGCGTAATCAACAGCACGGTGAATTTTCTTGTCCTAAATTTATCCAATAGGAACGAAAGAACGACATTTCTGAAATGGTCGTCTAAACTGCCGCTCGGTTCGTCGAAGACGAACAGGGTGCGTGCGTCAAGCTTCGTTTGGTTGATGAGCCGTTCGATTTTCATGAACGCCATCGCAAGCAGCAGCCGTTGTTTCTCTCCGCCGCTTGGCCGGTACGGTTTCGGATAAATATTCAGTATGGAATCGAGCATGCGCCGGTCATCTGTTTCCCAGAGCCGTTTCAGAATCGGTTCGATCGAAATGCCTGCCGCTTGCACTTGCTGAATCTGCGACCTCAGGGTAAGCAGCGGGTTGAAATGCGAAGATGGCTCCTGAAATACGAAAAAACTGTTCGTTTGTAATTCGCGCACGTCGTTCCTCGCACAATACGTTTCGTACGGCTCGTTGCCAATTCTCACCGTTAATTCTTCCGGCGGCAATATGCCATAGAGCGCTTTTGCTATCAGCGATTTTCCAATTCCCGATTCGCCGAACAGCAAGGTTATACGATTCTCTTCTAACGGAAAATTTTTTATCGATACAAGCTGTCGGCTATGTTTGGCGATCGATATATTGTATGAGGACTGCATCATCTCATTTCAAAGATCATACGAATGAATCAATCCATCCGCAATGTGATAGACACAAAGCAGCGTGAAGACAATAATGGCTGCGACGCTGACGCCTTGCAAGTGCTGAAAAAATAAATGCGGCAGGTACGATGGATTGATGAGGGCAGAGCCAATTGCAAGAATATCTTGCTTGCTGTCTAACTTTGCAAGCAAGCCGCCGAGCGAAACCGGATAATTGGTGAGACTGACTTCGTTGGAAAGTCCCACAGAAATAATAAATCCGATGCTGCATTGCAGAAAGATCGCGCTGCCGAACAGCGAGACTGATTTCTGCACGAGATGCGCGGAGCTGCTTTTCCAGAGAATTTCCACGTTGATGATCCTGCGCTCTTTCATACCGCAGCACTGCATCGCATGAAAGTAGTCCGACTGTTTAAAGTACGCAATCCTTTCGCCAATCAGATCGATAATTTCCGGCGAACACATGATGCCGATCACACACGCCATCCAGAATATCTGTTCCGCGCCGAATTGCATCAGGCCGTTTTCCATAAAGAAGTTGAGCAGCATATATCCGATGAGCAATCCGATGATCTGCGGAATCGAACGAAGAAGATTAACGATAAAGAGAACCGGCAAAAAGAAATATGTCCTTGGACCATTTTCAAAAAAATAAAGCACCAATGCCGTTCCCCATCCAGCGGCAAGCGCTGCCGCAACCGCAACGATTGCTCCGCAAAAGGTATTGAGGATCGCAGCTTGGAGCAGCTCATACGAAAGCGGATCGAGAAACAACGCATCCCATGCCCAAAGAGCGGTCATCCCTGCAAGCCAAAACGACAGCCAGCGAACTTCTTTTCGCTGTTGAACCATCGACGTTATGTTTTTCCTTGCGGGCACCACGTTATATCCTGTTTTCATATTTTGCAGATTCGTACGCAAACCATGCATCGACGATAAGTTCAGTTCCCTTAACGACGATGAAGATTCCCCAAATGATCAAGAGCGCCATCTCGTACCGATCATATAATATGTCTTGCAGAAGTTCGTAGCAAAGATGCCCCTGAATGTTCAACGCCATCTCGATGACGATCAACCCTGTTATAAGAAACGACGCGTATTGTTTCATCGTGGGTATATATTGGTAATGTGCATTCATATATATATGCTGCAGCACATGCGATGGGAATTTTTTTTTCCAATGAAATAGTGAACGCAATGCAATGCCGTCCGGCGTGCCCCACGAATAGGAATTGTTCCATCCTTTCACAACAGCAGTTTCCACATACCCTTTTCTGCTTTCAGCAAAAAGTAACGCGTAAAATTTTTGCGCGTAGTTGATCAGCAATCCGTTAGAGGCAACCGCAAGCACAATCATCAACAGCCATTCTCCAGAGGCAACCGTGGATTTGAGTGAATAGACAATAATGTACGCCGGCGCAAACAGCATAAGCGCCGCACCGCCTTTGATGCATGCTTTCAAAACAAAACCAGCACAGCGTTCGATTTGTCTGAACGGGTTGTTTCCGTTTCGAACAGTTTCTCCGCTCAATCGCATCTGCCGCAACGCGCGAATAAGATACGATGACGTTTGCTGTTTATACTGAATAAATTTGTACAACGCTAACGCTTGCGTTGCATAATAACTCACAACCAACGCGATAAGATAAACGATGATAAAATTGACATACATTCCTAAAAGATTCGCAACATTTTGCCACGACAATTCTCTCGGCGCACTTCCGGTTTTATACACTTTGTTGGTATATTGTTCGGTTCGATACGCGTCAATCGCTTGCATGACCGAATCATTTCGCGCTTTCGAATGCTGATAATAGATATCGAGTGTTTCCCTGAACAATGATTTTTGTGTCGGGTTGTTAAAATCGATATTCCGCAACGCCCCCATCATCCCGACAACCTCATGCCGTTGTTCCCGTTCGTTTTTTTCGCGCTCCATTCCCACCGCCAGCAAAACAACAAAGACCAACGTTACAAAGAGTATCGATACAAAATGATTGAATAATATTGTTCGAAGAGCGTCACTCTCCAACAAGGACCGTATGGATGGAACTGTGGCAGCGTTCATTTTAAATTGATTTCGATTTTTCCAGGATGACTGACAACAGTAAAGTTCGTTCCAAGAAGGATATTGTCTATGTCGCTTGCTAAATAGTTTGTACTCTCCGCGAACTGTCCAGCATAATCTTCCGGTTCCAGTGCATACATATAGGGACATTCAAGAGAAATGGCACGCCATTGCGGTACAATCTTTTGTGCCTTTGCTTCATGGTTGAAATAGGCAAAGAGATCTTTGAGCGCTTTATTCGCTTCTATGAATTTCGATTGAATGCGCTTTTGCATTCCCTCGGACAACAGTGCGTCTTCTTCATGATTTTGGTCCGGGCGAAGTGCAATATATTCTTTCCCATTCTTTTTTTCTGATACATTGATCCAGCCATATTCCGTACGTTGTCCTGTCAGCTTGACGAATATTTGTTTTCTCTGACAGAAATATCGTACGAGAATCTTTCCGCTCTGCAGCAGATGATGCTTTTTTTTATCAGGAGAAAACATCATCAGCTTGGTCGAGACAAGACGGACTGTATCGTTCACTTCTACAGCATTTTTCACAATGCGCACAAACCCAAGCGCACGTTTCCCCGCACCTTCGAGTATGTCGTCCTTCAACAGATAAAAAATACGGGCTTGAAATTCGATTTTCATGCACGATGTAAATCCGTCGTTCAACATCGCCGACGCGTCGAGAATTTTCATCGGAATGAAAGGCATGAAAAGTTTTTGTTCTTCAGGCGTAATATGCTGCTGATACCGGTTATAAACGACCAGCCGCTCCGGATGCTCGACAAGAAGATAATTCGTCGAAGCTTGAAGTCGTGCATGTAATGGTGCAGCAAATAAAATCAAAATGAGAACCGGAACAATAACCATGTCAACGGTTCTCATCCAGTACTTCATTGGACGCAAATTCACTTGCGGGCTGCTTCTTTCCATTTCTTTATTGTGGAAAGCTGCGACGCAACGCCGTAAAGCTGCACGCTTGCACTATCTAATTGTGTGCTAAAATATGCCAGCGACGGCTCGGAGAAGAGCCACACACCGAGACACATCTGGTGCTCCAGCCGATCGATTCGTTCGGCATACGCCTGCTTGTCGCCGATCTCGCGCGTTGACATGAAGCCGTAAATATCATGCAGCATGGTATGCACATCGCTGCTGTCTGAACGTTGTGAAAGTGCATCAAGGCCAAAATAATTATTGCCATGCTGCCACGAACTATAATCGATCGTCTCTCCGCCTTTTTGATCCGGCGTTGTCATGAGATTGATTTTATAATTTTCAAAATCCGGCTCACGCAAAAAGATATTGTAGAGATCGAACAAAAAATTGCTTCGATATCCGCTCACGGCAATCAAGAGCACATCATACTCATGCAATTTAATTTCTTCATTCGTTGCCGCCGTAACTTTTATCTTTTGTTTTGTCAACTGCGGATCATTCAAGATGTCGGCAAGTTCTGTATACTCTTCTCGAAATCCATAATTGACACACATCTTGACGTTCACGATATTCGGCAGCAGCGCAAGATTTGCCGTCGTATCATCGCGCTCCGGCACGACAATTTTTTCTTCAACATAATACGACGACGATGGGAAAACGCTGTAATTCAAATAATCTGTATAATTATTTCTGTTGCCTTTGTAATCAACAATCTGCCGCTGTTGTTGCGTATTGATTTTAAAAAAACGCTGCAGTACGGCAGTGTTTTGGACCAACCGACGAATTTCTTTTCGTTGCGCGAGATTCAGGCGCTCCGTATTGAACAAGAGTGCAAAGAACGTTGTGCTGATGTTGGACTTGGTAAAATATTTCGTGGAGTCTGAAAGAATCGGAGAAAGACTGCCGAACGGAGTTTCTAACAACGTATTGATCGTGCCGTTTTTCAATTCCGTGGTGAACGTGCTGTTATCGATAAACGGCGCAAGAATAATATTTGATATTATCGCACCTCCGTCAGGAGTTTTATAAAAATTTGGAACGCCGCTCTTTTGCGGCACACTCAAATATGGAGCCGTTCCGACGAGATAATTCAGCGCATTCATTTCCGAATTTGCCGGAAGAATTTTGAACGAGAGTACTTCTTTAATATCGGCATCCTTCCAGATTCGATCGTCTTTAAAATGAAAATGAATTTCGCCCTTTTCATCGGGACCATCGTACTCCATGGTTTTTAATGCCTGCGAAACGAGAATATAATCCGGCGAAAGACTGCCGAGCGTTTGAATGCGCTTCAGCGTAAAATTCAAATCGCTTGCGGAAAAAAAATGATCTTTGGTCTTTGTAAGGGCAATCTTTTTTCCATCCACTGCTACCTGATAACTATCATGCCATTGTTTTCCTGTTTTCAAACGGATGGTCACGGTATTGATCGAATCGATACCGACGAATTCTCCCAGACCATCTTCATACACAACACCGCCCGGCGTCGCAACAGCATTGAATAATCCATCGAATTCCACTTCATCGAGTTTATCGGAAAGCTGATTGGAGCTGGGAAGATGCGGGTCAATGGTCGGCGGCTGGTGTGCAATAAATGGAATAACGATTTGATCGTTGAGATTCGACCGTGTAAGAAAATATGCAAGAACGCCTCCCAGTACGATGACGACTATCGCGATGAGAATATACTTCTTCTTCATAATACTGTTCCTTCTCGATGGAAAATGGTTTTAGTTCTTTCGAATAATCGGCTTCTGCGCCATCACACTCATTTCGAAAACGCGAAGTCCGTCATATTTCAATTTGATCTCAAATATATTGTTCCCATCTTTATCAATTTGGATCGGAGTGATTTGCGATTCATAATTATTGGACGATGTCGGAGCAGTAATATGAAAACGCCCTTCATTCTTAATCGGTTTTTTATTGATAGAAATTTCCTGAAACCATGGCTGATCTGCAGTCCGAGCAAACTCACGCGGCACGGTGACGTTGATATCGAAAATCGGGAATTCCGCCTCAGACGGAATTTTTAACTCTAACCGAAGAATGTAATCGTTCATGCCTTTTTTATTGCTGGTCACCGGCAAAACGAAAAATTTTCGGTATTCGCTCGGCTTCGAATATATTTTTGCTACCGAATAGTCGCACTCATCTACCAAATTACGTACTTGCTTATCCGATCCTTTATAAAATTTTCCATGCTCGGCAATCGCACGCGCGCGTTCGACTCCTTGATCGAGAATATTCCTCGTCAATTCGCGGTACAATGCTTTGACGGCGGTTTCCGGGAAGCGCACATTTTTTAATTCTGTCAGCATTATTTCGACATGTTTTTGTTTTTGCTGAAGATCTTTTTGTCCGGTGGAAGAAAATTGCAATTTATAAACAGGAAGAAACGATGAATCTTTGTAAAGCGCCGGAATGTTTTTAACGGTCAATTCATTGGCGTTTATAAATGCTTCGGCGTTGGCATGCGAAACAGAATCGACTTTTTGGTAGAGTTCGGTTTCAAAATGTTTCACCACATGCATTTTCTTTTCTGCAATGGCATCCGGATTCACAAATTCTTTATCCCGAAACAAATCGTCAATTTTTGAATCTGCGCTTCTCCATGCATGTGTTGATAATGCGGCGGCAAGAGCGCGTGTTTGCGTGCCGAGCGAGAGCGTATCGATGTCGGGATATTGTTCCAGCAAAAAGCTCAGGGTTCGATTTGCATTGAGCAATCGAATGATGGCGCGATTATTTCCTTGCGATTTATAGACATTGATCTGGCGGACAAGTTCGTTCGCCTTTTGATATCGTGAACGGAAATCGCTTTCTTGCTTCACTGCATTATTCAATCGTTCTGCGGCCCAACCGGCTGTTTTACTGTTGCTATAGGCATCGAAATGATCCAGCGAGGATTTTGGAAATGCATTTTTCATTTCATCGAGATGATTCATCAAATCACCATAGAAAGCATCGGCAGGCCAGCTTGGAACGCTGCCAAGCATCGTCGTGATGAGCCGCATTTGCTGGTCGAATATGCGCAGCGCTTTCATCTGTTCTTTCAACACAGCAAGATATTCCTTCGCATTGGTGATACGCTGGTCGAGCATGATCGAACATTTATATTTGCCGTATTTTTCCATACTGCGTGCTTCCGATTCCGGAAGATTATTTTGCGCTTCATCGATCAGTGACAGCATTCGTTGGTAAAACGCATCGGCGGGACGGTCGTTTAAGCCGGCCACTTCTGCATCAAGCGCAGCAAGCGTGGCATCGACTGCTTGCATTGATTCCCATTCCTCTGAATATTGTTGAACGAAGGGAATTAATCTTTTCAAATCCTCCGGCACAGGATGATCGCATGCAGCAAATAATTTTTCACAGTTTGCAAGTTCTGAAAACGATTGATTCGAGCCCGCACTGCTCTTCTTTAATGCCGCATCGTAAAACGGAAGTACTTCATCCAATCGATCCGAAAGTATCTTCCGGATTTTTTCTGCCAGCGGCGGGGGTGCTTGTTTTGATTCCGTAAAATATTTGATGAATGCGGGAGCCGCTTGAAGGAATGCAGCAATATTACCACGCGTGCCTTTTTCAATTTTCAATACTGTCAATGCATCTAAAAAATTTTTTTGAAACAGCAGTTCATCGTCCACCTGTGCGCTGAACTGCATATATTCGGTATAGGTCGAGTCGCCAGTCTTCTTTATCTCCGGTGGAAGAATCTGTGCAAGCTTTTGAACATCCTTCTGCATATCGAGAAGTTTGCGATAGGTCGGTGTGTACAAATTGATAAGGCCGGAATCATCAAGAGCATCGGTGTTATAATCTGGAGCAATCATCGCATACTGTTTGCGATCCTGAACGCTTGCTCGCCAGATGGTATCAATCCGTGCGCGTTCAAGTTCGTACGTATATCGCCATTGCTTGACATACCGATAACGGAATCCAAGTTCTACGTCTTCTCGCACCGTGTCGATGATCCATGAATACGAAGCAGACGACGAATCGATCGGATATAACAAGATGCTGTCGTTCTGCACGGTTTCATCTTGAATAATTTGCGGCGCTCCTTCTTTAAATCCGAACGAGCGCGTCAGCAATGTCTCCGCTTCAGCATCGAAAAAACTTTTTAAATAGGTATGAATCTTCGGCTTGTTGTTCCCGACAAGAACGAGATAAAAATTATCGCTTTCCGGTTTCGGAAAACTGACGACGTACCGGTCGTCTTGCTTGAGCTTGAAATTTTCGTCTTTGTTCTTCAACTCTCGAAATTGCCCTTCTGCCGGACTGATGGCCGGATTCGGTACCAGTTCCTTAATTGAAGCGCATCCGGAAAGAACAATCAACGAGACGCCTACCAATGAACGAATAGTCATAGCATAATCCTCCTCGTGCTTTTGACAGTACAATATCCGCAAGTTCAAGCGTTTTTTCAAGTCTGATGGAAAAATATTTAAGGGGACGTGATCGGAAACAAACGCGATGATGGTGTTGGAGCTGAAGGTGGGAGTTGAACCCACGACCTGCGGTTTACGAAACCGCTGCTCTACCACTGAGCTACTTCAGCATAGAAGGAATTTAATATAAGAAATTAATTGCGAGACATCAAGATGGTAAGTTGACCGCCGACACATTTTATACTTTCCCCTTTGCAATTTGTAAAATAATACATATCTTTAAACCGTCAATATACAGTACACCGTTGTTGGCGCCTTTTGGGTTCAGTTTTTTTTAGAGCTGTTTCTCGCGCGAGTGTTTGTACCCGCAAAAGATAAAAGAAGTCATCGCCAAGCCAGACGTGCGGCAATCTTCTTGAGTAAAAGGCACACTTGAAGGTTGTACACCGATGGTCCGCCGGTTGCGGATACACATTCATCACTAAGGAGAAGTCTGATGGAAAAAGGGCAAGTAAAATGGTTCAATCAAGCCAAAGGGTTTGGGTTTATTAAACGTGACGGCGGCGAAGATGTCTTCGTACATTACAAAGCCATTACAGGAAATGGATTCAAGTCGTTGAATGAAGGCGACAACGTCGAATTTGAAATCGAACGCGGGCCGAAAGGATTGCAAGCCACAAAAGTTGCAAAAGTGTAATTCGTTGTTCCATCCACTAACAAAAAACCCGATTCCATCGAATCGGGTTTTTTGTTTCCGCCTCTCAACCTTATATATTCTTCCCCGGTTTTAAAATAACGCCTTTATTTTTATGCCCGTTGATTTTTGCAGTGAGCGACTTTTCAAAATGGAGATGACGAACATATTGCAATTCTTCAACAGCGGGCTGCGCCTTGAGCCATTCCCAATCAAGAACACTGTGATGATATCCACTGTTCACCGTAAAATAGCCGACACGGAACGATGTTATATTTTGAAAAAAATGTGAACCCTGTGACGGCGTTACATCAATATCTTTAAACCCGGATTCCACAATGACCGCTGCACCCGAAATTTGATCCCATGTGACCGGAATGCCCAGCCATGGATCTAAACTTCCCCACCGGCCAATACCAATGAGAATATACGGACACCCTTTGTTTTGCAGTTTTGCATTCATTTGACTGACTTCTTGCGCCGTAATTTTACTTTTTGATCGCTCAAACTTATCGGCATTAACCATCACAATATCATACAAATCTTCGATGGCGCCGTTGCCTAACACTTGTTCACTTTGACACAAAACATTTTCCGGCTGAACTTTTTCAACGTCTAATTCTTCCAATTCTAAGCTCAAAACTAACGGACGAATTTGCAGCAGCGCGAATTCTTTCGGTGTACCGGCAGGAACGTTCATGTCAACGGCAAATTCAACTTCTACCTGTGTCCCAATTCCCCACGTACCGA
>DATKMP010000002.1:0-11231 GCA_035541775.1 Bacteroidota bacterium
CCCCAGCTAATCACGACCTTGCCATCCAATGCAACAACTTTAACCTTTGGCGCTGATGGCGGTTGAGGGAAACTAAATAATTTATTATAGATGCTTTGAGCAAAATCGTCTTCCGTTTTCAAAATAGTAACGCTCGATAAATAATCTGCTCCACGGCCGGCGAGATTTGCAACAACGACTTCCTGTGTGTCGCCGTCCATCATTGTAAATGGACCACTGCATAATGCCATACGACGATCACCCGGGCTGCTGTCGATCCATCCTGTACCGGCAACAGGATCGCCGCTCAACACATATGTTGTCGCTACATTGGTTACCGGGTTAATATATTGTGCGCCCGTTATCCCTACCAATCCTTTGAGAAGATTATACCACTGAATCGTACCTGAATAAGAAGCATTGGCCGGATCAGCATAGGTATTATTACCGTTGATAAAGTAATTGAACGATGTCATCGGTAAATTTTTATATCCCAATCTGTACTTCAAATCAAAAATTGCCGTATCTGTCGGATTAGTGGATTTTATAATCGGTCCTTGGAAGAAATCAAAACCTGCCGCCGGTGGAACAAGTCCATAATTTGCGAAGTTTGCATCTGTTGCTTCTCCATTATAAACGTATCCAAGACTTCGTGTAGTATCGCATCCCACAAAATCATCGTTCGCATCGCCGTTGTCAGGGTCGGCCCACTGTGCAACATACATCGAATCTAACTCTTTGCCGCTCTTATTGATGATCTTGGTACTTGCGAAAATGGTATTTGCTAATGCACCGTTCAGGTTGTATGCCCAAATTGTTCGTTGCATTTCAAGACCGATAGGCAGCGAGCCGGATAAATTTGCGACTCTATTTGCATCAAGATCGTTTGCAACATACCACATTGTTTGGTCTGCCAAAGGAACACCGGGAATATCGACGGTCGGGTCATAATGTCCATCGCCATTGATATCATTAAATGGCGCTCCTTCAGAAACCGGCCAATTAGTCCAATCAGCCCAATATTGCTTCAAAATCGTTTCGGCTGTTGTGCCTGTTTCATATCTATCGATTAAAGCGACTTCTGAATTTTGGACAATTGCCAATTCTGCCGCCGCAGCTGGATCATCTGGATCAGTGACACCGGCGATAGGCGGCAAATCGCGCCGGACACGATACAATCGGTTGGCAGCACTACTTGGGTCATCTGCCACAGGATTCGTTGTAGCAGTTCCATTAGTAAGAATCGGTCCTGCTTGCAAGCCATGCCAGTAAGTTGAACCACCAACTTTTAACGAACCGCTTTGCTTGCATCCCCAGACAACGCCATCTTCAAAAATCACAGTTGCTAAATTATCACCCTTGGGAAACTCGAACCCTTCGGCTGCCGACGTAAATGGATTGTATGATCCATTTCCGTTGTTGGAATAATAATTAAAAATATTATTAATCAACATAGGATGATACATATCGTTTGTCGTCGTCTTTCTTAATCCGTTCGTGCTTGCCGGAGCATTTTGTTTATTCTTTGCTACCCCCGGCATCATCATTACAACAGTCACGAAGAGAATAAGTACAGACTCTTTCAATATTCGTGATATTTTCATATTCTTGCTCCTAATGTTTTCACTTTGAGAAATCAAGTTTTACGCCAAATCGGATTTGCCGAGGAGCGCCATAATTGCTGCCCAGACTTCCAATTCCCGCGGTTGTATTATTTCCTAAATACCGCGCTTGATAGATGGCGGCATATTGTGCGGAATTTGTTCCCGCCGCCGTCGCTTCCGTTTGCCCGGCAATAGAATTTAACCAGCCATCATCGGCTGCACTGCCTGTACGATTAAAGACAGAAACAACATTTTGCGTATTCAGCAAATTGATGACATATATATAGAAGTTTGCATCAATCGATCCTATGGCAACAGTCTTATCTATGCGCAGATCTAACTCGTATGTCGCCGGTGTTGTCGATGCACCAATTTCTTCGATCGGAATTCTATTCCGAACATCCGTCTCTGCACCGCTGTACAAATTGCCGGAAACATTTTCCTGTGTAAAGTTATAACCGCTGCCAACAGTGAACAACAGATTGACACCTAACCGTTGAAGAATCGGACCGCCGTCATTTTTATCAAAGCGGTAGTCTAACGAGAGGTTCCCTGTATGCGCTTGGTTATACGAAAATGGGAAAATCATTTTCGGAATGTACCCGTTATACGATGCGCCGGCTAAGTCGCTAGAACTCGAACCGGTACCTTCTCCATTGGTGTAGGTATAATTCAATTGCATTTGGAATCGCTTGACACGCCGCAAGGTGAACTTAAACTCTGCACCTTTTGACGTTGCAAAATCGCCATTGATAAGGGCTGGATATGCCTGAATCGTTGCACCTGCTGAAGGCAATATCATTGCATACTGCACGGCATCCTGAACATCTTTATAAAATGCTGTGATATCGAACGATGCATTATCTGATATTTGTTGGGAGAAGCCGCCTTCATATTGTGTTGACCGCTCCGGCTTGAGGCCATATCCCACCGGGAACTGAATAAAATTTCCTCCTGAGACATAATAGGTCGCCTGACCTAAGCCACTGTACGCATCCGAAAGTTCCGACTGTTGAATGAATTTTCCATATTGCGCGTGGAACATGGTTTTATCTGTCACAGGGAAACCAAAACCAAGACGCGGGCTTACCTGATTGGATGCCGGTGCTTTCATAATATCGCTGCCGGAAACAACACCCAGCGTACTATTGACATGTAAATTGGTCGGATCTTTATATTGAACATTATCGGAATTGATGTAGTCATATCGCAACCCGATATTCAACACGATATCGGCTAATTCAATTTTATCTTGAATATAAATAGCGCCAAATTGTGGGTGACGTGGCCCTAAGTTAAAGAGGTCGCCATTAACATATTGATCGCTGTTGATCTCGTTGCCAAGTCCATCGTATCCAAAATTATCGACCCGCCCTGAGCCAAACAACGTTGCTTGTCGCTGAATATCTGTCGTATCGGCAAGGAACGCTTTGGAATGAATAACGTTGATGCCGCCTCTGTTGGTTGCATCTCCGCCCGTAATATTGTAGCGACGAATGGTATAATATTTATATTCACCGCCGAATTTAATCGCGTGGTTCCCTTGCTGCGAAAACAGGTCTAATCGTCCACCCACAGATGTTTGCTGGGTGTGAATAAATCCCGTTGTCGGAGTGCCTGGCTGATTCACAAGGGCATCGATCGATGCACCGCCGCCGCCAATATCCCATGGAAAAAACGGTTGACCGGAATTACCAAAGAGGTTGCCGAATCCAATCGCTGCATTGGCAGCAGAATCCGCGTATTGCCAGAAATTTTCTTTAAAATACGGATCCATGGTTTTATTATCAGACGAGAAATAATTAAAGTTCGCTTCAATGTACGTTTTTTCTGAAAGGTAATCTGTTGCTTTCAAATTACCGAAGCCGTCATTGTTTTCAATAAGCGGTACTCTACTGACATTTAAAATGTTAGCGAATCCTGCACTGGTCCTTGCTTCACGTGTGTGGTATGATCCCGATCCGCGAAGTTGGAATTTATTAAGGTCGTAAATCAACGTTCCCGTATAAGTATAATCATTTTGCATTCCACCGAGTCTATTGCCGGCGGGATATGCTAAATTTAATGTGTCGGAAGCGATCGTTCCGGGATGTGTTACAGCATCAGCCGCAGAAGTAACGACAGCATTGTTTCCTGTAAAATTGAATCCATCCCAATATCTCACCGCTGGATCACGGTAAAATTGATTTTCAACGCTTGCAAAGAAACGAAGTTTATTGCTTAAAAGAGGTCCGCTCAATGTTCCGACATAATCGGAATATCCATACGAATATCCGCCGAGCGACTTCGTTCCCTGTGACGTATAATTATCTGTTTCTCCTTGCAAGGTCGCGTGCAAATTTTCTCCACCGGTTTTTAATTGCATATTAATTAAACCGCCGTTGGCGCCGCCATACTCTGCTAGATAACCTCCGTCTTGGACTTGAATCTGCTCGACCGCTTCTTGGTTGATAGCGACTGCGCGTCCGCCCGCGTAGACGTTGTTGACCGAAACGCCATCGACCTGAAATCCTGCTTCATCGGGACGACTGCCACGGATATAAAGATTTGCATTACCATTGGCATCGACACCTTGCTGGACCACACCAGCTTGCAGCGCAAAGACTGATGTCAAATTTCGGACAGGCATTTGTTGAACAACTTCATTATCAACGAGACTGAGGGCATTCGTCGCAGATCTATTTATTAATGGACGTTCTGCAACAATTTCAACCGTTTGAACTTGGACATCTTCAGACGATAAAGGGAAATCCGCTTCAGTCGTCAATTCGGCATTAACGCGTAAATTCGTGATCGTCAATGCTTGGTATCCGACATAAGATGCTTTTACAGAGTATGTGCCGACCGGAACATTAAGGATGACAAATGATCCTTCGACGTCCGTCGTAGCACCTTTCGTGGTAGCAGACACAATAATATTTGCTCCCACAAGTGGTTCTTTTGTTTTTGCATCTACCACTTTTCCGTGAATCTTTCCTGCCTGAGCAAGCAGCATTCCCGGAATGAGTACTAATAGAAGCAAAGAAAACCAGAGTGTTCGTTGCATAAATATAGACCTCCTTCGTTATGGAGAATATGATTAATACAAAATAGTTATGATTGTCTTTCATCGTATGGAACATGAAAGACCTGGCGAAAAAGAAATAAAAAAATTAACAACTTTACAGCCCTGCTACGGCAGCCTCTCCGTACACAGGATATTGACACCTCCTTCTTTTGGTATGTCAACTAAAAGTGTAACGGGCCATTAAACTGCGCCCAAGATACATTATAAAATGCTGTGCAATATATGTTTTGTTGAAATATTTGTCAAGTATTTTTTAAAATAATTAAAGAATTATTTGCTGTGCCATTAAAAAAGAAAAGTATAAACAAAAAATACCTCAGAACAACATTCGTCTGTATGAGCGGCACGGGATAAGCACCGCTATACTAAAAAAGCAGAAGAATAAAAATGGTAGTGGTAGAATAAAAAACATTCAACTTTAACATCGTACGCTTCTTCTCTTTCAAGTTGATAAAGTTAAGATAAGAAAATTTTTTGTTATGTCAAGAGGGGGAGCCAATATTCTGAGGAGAGAAAAAAAAGCTCCGGCAGGAGTGCCGGAGCATTGAAAGAAAGGAACGATCTTCAAACGATCAGACAGCCGCTTTCCGTTTGCTGGGCGTAGCTGCCATATGGGCTTCAATATGTTTCAACAATTCCACCCGCCCTTCGCCATCGACAATGGAAAATGGCACGATGCCATGACAACAACCGTCGGTGATTTGCGTTTGGAATTGTTCTTCGTAAATTTCAATTTGTTTTTTTAATTTGCTTGCTGGAATTTTATCGGACTTGGTCAGCACGAGCATATATGGAACTTCATAGTACTCAAGCCAATCCATCATCATTAAATCTAACGGCGTCGGCTCTTGACGCGAATCGATGAGCTGCATTGCCAATCCCACTTGGTTGCCGCGTTTTAAAAAATCTTCGATCAACTTTTTCCATCCTGCGCGCATTTGTTCTGGGACTTTGGCATATCCATAGCCGGGTAAATCGACAAAATAAAAAGCATTGTTGATGATATAATAATTAATTTCTCGCGTCTTTCCAGGAATGGAACTTGATTTTGCAAGATTTTTTTTATTGCACACTTTATTGAGCAACGAAGATTTTCCGACATTGGAGCGACCGATAAAAACAAACTCACGCAATTCGTTTTTTGGTAATTGCCGCAAGTCCACAACACCTTGTAAAAATTCAGCCGACGAAATCTTAAGCATATTTTTCTCCCATATCTAAATAAACAGAAAGGATAGCGTTATGCTATCCTTTCGATACGTTATGCAGTTTGAGTTGCTTCCGCAGGTTTTTCTGCCGACGCTTGTTCAACACCTTCCGATGGAGGCGTAGCTGATGCGGTCTTCTTTGTTCCACCGCGACGCCGTGGTGCCGCTTTTTTTGCAGCTTTGGCAGCAGCTTTTTCCTGCCCAATATTAAAATCTACTAACTCAACAACCGCTACTTCGGCGCCATCGCCTTGACGCTGTCCTAACTTGACAATGCGTGTATAACCGCCGGCGCGTGTTGCAACCTTGGGTGCAATCTCTGTGAACAACGCGGTCACTGCAGAACGGCTGCGTAAATATGAAAAGACTTCACGGCGTGCAGCAATATTTTTTTGCTCTGTCGTTTCATGTGCAACGGCATTTTTTGCTGTTGTAATAAGTTTTTCAACGACCCTTCGTGTTTCTTTTGCTTTTGCGATCGTTGTCTTGATGCGCTTATGCGCGATCAACGCAGTGCTTAAAGCAGATAATGTTGCTTTGCGATGGCTTGCTGTTCGTTTAAGTTTTCGACCTGATTTCTGATGACGCATTCTCTCAATTCCTTTTACGACTACTCGTTTCCGTCTTTCAAATATTTATCAACATCCATCCCGAATGTTAAATTGTGTTGTTCGACAATTTCCGATAACTCTGCCAGCGATTTGCGTCCGAAGTTGCGGAATTTTAGCAGCTCCGATTCTGTACGGCGCACTAAATCGGCAATGGTTTTGATATTTGCCGAACGCAAGCAGTTGTGGGAACGAACCGACAACTCCAGTTCATCCACCGACATTTTGAGAACTTTTCGTATCCGTGCGGTTTCCACTTCTTGTTCAGTCTCTACTTTTTCTGCTTCAGGAGCAACGCCAAAGTTAATGAACAATTGTAAATGATCGCGCAATATTTTTCCTGCATGCGTAACAGATTCCTCCGGCGTAATCGATCCGTCAGTTTCAATTTCCAGCACAAGCTTTTCAAAATCGGTTTGCCCGCCGACACGTGTCGGTTCGACATTGAAACGGACATTGCGAATCGGCGTAAAGATCGAATCAATCGCGATTGTACCAATCGGTTGGTCAGGCGATTTATTTTCATCGGAGGGAACGTACCCTTTGCCGCGGCCAAGGCGGAGTTCCAACTCGAAATTGGCATCTTTATTGAGTGTTGCCAAATGCAATTCAGGATTCAACACTTCGACTTCGTCGGTGAACTTTTGAATGTCGCCGGCTTTCAACTCGCCAGGACCTTTCACCTGCAAAACAATTTTGGATGCTTTTTTATTCGCTGGTTTTAAACGAACCTGTTTCAGATTCAGAATAAAATCTGCAACATCTTCCACAACGCCTTTGACCGTTGAAAATTCATGCTGGATGCTTTCAATGCGAATTGCAATGATAGCGGTTCCCGGTAACGAGGATAATAAAACGCGGCGCATAGAATTACCTATCGTAACGCCGAATCCTTTTTCTAACGGCTGTAGAATAAATTTTCCAAATGTAGGTGTCGCAGTCGATTGTTCGAGTTCGACTTTTTCAGGCATTTGAACGGTGCTCATATCATTCCTTCCTTCGAGTTACGTCGAGGCGGCTAAGGTGTTTAAGTATTACTTCGAGTACAACTCAACGATCAATTGTTCGTTGGCATTTAATGGAATATCGGCGCGTTCGGGAATATTCAAGAACGTTCCCGTCAGTGTCGCCTTGTCGATGCTTAACCAAGGCAACATGGCAGTATCTTTCACGCGCTTCATCGAATCATGAATCAATGCCAACTTTTTGCTGCTTTCGCGCACTTGAATGACATCGCCAGGTTTTACCAGATACGATGCGACGTCCACAATTTTATTGTTGACGGTAAAGTGGCGATGCAACACCAATTGCCGTGCGCTTTTTCGCGATGGTGCAAAACCGATACGGTACACGACATTGTCGAGACGACGCTCAAGGAATTTCACCAACGCATCGCCGGTACGGCCTGATTGTTTTGTTGCACTTTCAAAATATTTTCGAAATTGCCGTTCCAGTACGCCGTACATTTTGCGCACTTTTTGCTTCTCACGAAGTTGAACGCCGTATTCCGAAATACGTGAACGCCGGGATTGTCCGTGCTGTCCGGGAGGGTATGCACGTTTCTCCATCGGGCATTTTTCCGTAAAGCACTTGGTACCTTTTAAAAACAATTTTTGCCGTTCACGTCGGCACAATTTACAATTGGCATCAATGTATCTCGCCATAATTCTCCTAATTCATTTTGTGATTTACGATTTTGTGATTTTTAAATTGAACATCAATTCTTCAATCACTCAATCATCCAATCGAAAATAAGTTACACTCTCCGTCGTTTCGGCGGCCGGCAGCCGTTGTGCGGTACCGGTGTAATATCACGAATCAACGTTACTTCTAATCCGGAGGTTTGCAGGGAACGCACTGCTGCTTCACGTCCGCCACCGGGACCGGAAATAAAAACTTCGACGCGCCGCAATCCGAGATCGCGAGCTTCCTTCGCCGCTATTTCCGCTGCAACCTGCGCAGCAAACGGTGTGCTTTTTCGCGACCCTTTAAATCCGTTTTTACCGGATGTGGACCACGCAATGACATTACCATACGTATCGGTCAGCGTCACGATCGTGTTGTTAAACGTCGCTTTGATAAACGCTTTTCCATTCGCGTCAACGTGAACTTTCTTTTTCTTCTTGGTAACGGGTGCATTACTAACTGCTTGTTTTGCCAATGAAGTCTTCCTTCTACAAACGTGAAATCATTAATTACTTCAGTTACTGCTACTTCTTCTCTGCTGCTTTTTTCTTGCCGGCAACGGTCTTTCTCTTACCTTTGCGCGTGCGGGAATTTGTGCGAGTGCGTTGTCCGCGTACCGGCAATCCTTTCCGATGCCGCAATCCACGGTAACAGCCAATATCCATCAAGCGTTTGATGTTCAATTGATTTTCAGAACGCAACGCGCCTTCAACTTTATAATCGGCTTGGATGACGGAACGAATCGCCGCAACCTCATCATCGGTCAACTCGCTGACACGCTTGTCGCCATCCACCTTCGACTTCTTTAAAATTTCTTTGGCGGTGTCGTCGCCAATGCCATAAATATAAGTCAAACCGACTTCGGTTCGCTTGTTTTTCGGTAAATCAACTCCTGAAATACGTGCCACGTAACTACTCCTTGTTTATCCTTGCCGTTGTTTGTGCTTTGGATTTTTGCAGATCACATGGACAACGCCTTTGCGGCGGATGATCTTACAATTTTCACATAACTTTTTTACTGACGATCGAACTTTCATTTTTCTTTCTCCTGATCACACTCAACTTATTTATACCGATACGTAATGCGACCTTTACTCAAATCGTACGGCGACATTTCCACCGTCACACGGTCGCCGACAAGTATTTTGATGTAATGCATTCGCATCTTGCCGGAAATATGTGCAAGGATTTCGACGCCGTTATCGAGCTTGACCCGGAACGATGCGTTGGGCAATGTATCCGTAATCACTCCATCTAATTTAATCGGTCCTTGTTTCGCCATACTTTCTTATTACGACTGAGTCAATATTTCTGCGTTGCCATTAACGATGGCAATCGTATGTTCAAAATGTGCCGACGGTTTTCCATCGGCAGCAAATACCGTCCAACCGTCTTGCGCAATTTTGACGCGCCATGTTCCTGCATTGACCATCGGTTCAATGGCAAGCGTCATTCCGTTTTTCAATGCTGCACCGGTACCGGCTTCTCCGAAATTCGGAATCGACGGGTCTTCGTGCAATTTCTTTCCAACACCATGTCCGACCAAATCGCGGACAATCGAAAAGCCATTCAACTCAACGTACTGTTGAACCGCGCTGGAAATATCGTGCACGCGGTTGCCAGCAGACGCCTGTGCAATGCCCAGCATCAGCGACTCTTGCGTAACTTGCATGAGCCGTTGTTTTTCTTCCGAGACACTGCCGACAGCAAACGTCCAAGCACCGTCTCCGTAATATCCGTTTTTTTTCGCGCCGACATCGAGCGAAATAATTTCGCCTTCTCTCAGCACTCGATTGCTTGGAATGCCATGGACAACTTCTGCATCGACCGATGTGCAAAGCGTTGCTGGAAATAAATTGTTTTTATCCCAGCCATATCCTTTGAACGCCGGTACTGCATCCATCGAACGAATATATTCTTCTGCTAACTTGTCAAGCTCCAACGTCGTCACGCCCGGTTGAACCCGCGCGCCGACAACTTTGAGCACATCGGCAACAATTCGGCAACTTTCACGAATCAGTCCAATCTCTTCTGCCGATTTCAATGAAATCATTTTCTTGCGTCTTAGCGCCGACCTCGCAATTTGCCGCTCTTCATAAATCCATCATAGTGCCGCATGAGCAAATGGGATTCCACTTGCTGAAGCGTATCCAATGCAACACCGACAACAATCAACAAACTTGTTCCGCCAAAAAATTGTGCAAAGCCAACCGTAACACCCATGCGAATCATAAATGTCGGGAGGATGGCAATCACTGCGAGAGCAATTGAACCTGGCAATGTAATCTTCGTCAAAATGTTATCGACAAATTCTGCTGTATGAGTTCCCGGACGAATGCCGGGAATAAATCCGCCTTGTTTCTTCATATTATCGGCAACATCTTTTGGATTAAATGCGATGGCAGTATAAAAGTACGTGAAGAAGACAATCATTAAGCCATAGATAACGGAATAGGGCCACGAACTTTGGTTAAACCAATTGTTGCTGATGTCTTGAATCAGTTCGCTGTCGGGAAAAAATGAAAACAATATTTGCGGTAAAAACATCAATGCTTGTGCAAAGATAATCGGCATAACGCCCGCTGTATTGACACGCAACGGAATGTATTGTGTAACGCCTCCATAGACTTTGCGCCCGACAACACGCTTGGCATATTGCACTGGAATGCGCCGCGTGCCTTGTGTAATCAACACAACACCGGCAACAATAAATGCCATCGCGGCAAAGATCACCAACTCCACAATCAAATTGCGTGTTCCACCTTTGACCAACTGAAACTCATCTAATATTGAATGCGGGAATCGTGCGATGATGCCGATGAAGATGATCAAGGAAATTCCATTGCCAATACCGCGCTCGGTGATTTGTTCGCCGAGCCACATCATAAACATAGTGCCCGTTGTCAAACAAATAATCGTACTGATAGAAAAACCGATTCCTTGCACAGAAAGCGGAACAATGGGAACTCCGCCGGATTGGACATGCAACAATTTAATGACATAACCGCTTGCTTGCAGCATGGCAATGAGGACAGTGCCGTAGCGAGTGTATTGTGTGATTTTTTTTCTGCCTTCTTCG
>DATKMP010000003.1:0-4317 GCA_035541775.1 Bacteroidota bacterium
CATTTTCATCAATATGCCAGATTAAAATTCCACCGCCATCTTTTTGGTTTGTTGTTGTCGTATCATCATGGTAGCCGATCAATGCCCAATCATAATTACTGACATCGGTAACCGACCCCCAGAGATTATAAATATCAGAATAATTAAATCCGTTGGTATCTTCAGCAAAAGAATACATTGTTGTAGTACCGTCGTTCATAACAGAGGTTATGTGCAATCCATGTGCAAGATCGCGGCTTCGATTTTCTACCAGAAAATATTCCGACGAAGTAATCGGAATTTTATAAATTGTATCTTGTCCCGTCCGGAAACTGCTGACGGCTGGAACGGGTAAGTTCGTGGCATTGGTGGAAACGGAAATGGGTGCTGTCCATCCTAAAAATATTTTTTCCCAAGCGCTGGGTTCCGGTGGAAACACTCCGTTATACGCAAAAAAACCTGCGCCATCCATTAAACCATACTGTCCAATACCGCTGGCGCCGGTTTGTGTATCGAACAAATCCGGCAGCCCTAAGAAGCTCCCGATCGATGCCGCAAATAAACCGTTCATACTTAATTCCAGTGTATCGTTCCCCAGCCCTGTAGAAACAATATGTGTTTCGGTCTCAGGAAGAATCATGGTGTTTTTAATGGTTGCACCGCCATGAAGAACGATTCCCTGAAACGAAGACGTATCCAATGCTTTCGCAAATGCGGTCGAATCAAGATACAACGAGGGAATATCATACGGCGTCGGATTGTAACCTAATACACTCACGAGATCGACATCACGGCCGCATCCTGCATGAAAAATGACAAACGCATCGTACTGTGAAAAATCCAGTTTTGGATTTAAATTACACACCGCTTGCCATGTTTCTATGGCAAGCTGTGCTAATTTTTTATTATCCGTTGAATTGGTGGGCGGAGAATATTCTTCCATTTTTTTGGTCAATGTAATATCGCTGACAATATCGCCCGATATCGTTACGCGTCCTTTGGAAACTTTTTGAAAATAGTTCGTGACAAATTTAATTTTATTACGAAAGTACGTCGTGTCGTGAGGCGGAGGATCGATCATCTTCTGCACGTTTGTTTCCATCATAAACGTACCGTCGCCCGTCGTTTGACTGTCGGAGTCTTTTTGAAATTCCACCAGTGCGACTAACAGACGAACGCTGCTTCGAGGCGGCTGTTGCACCGTACTCACAGCAGTTGAAAGTCGTTGCAATCGAGTTGAGTGCAATATTTTTTTTTGCCCCGCATAGAGCAGCGTGCTTATCGATAACAACGTGAGGATGAACACACGTGTCTTGATCTTTTTCGAAAAAGATGATGGATGAAAATTCGCTATGTTCATCGTCTCTTATTGTCCCTCACCGCCCCAACCGATCGAAAGCGTGAATCGCAGCGTTTCACCCAACGGGCTATCCTGTTGTGATGCTGAAATGTAACTAAAATCAAATTTATAAAGGTCATAACTGATTCCCGCGCCAAAAGTCATAAACTCTCTGCCGCCCATCTGCGGATCTTCATAGAAGTATCCCCAGCGGAGCGCGAACAGTTTTGGAGAACCGTACCAATATTCTGCTCCGATACTGCAGTTGAATTGCCGTAATTGGTCGCTAAAACTTCCACCAGACCATGTTGTGAACATCGCTTTGTAAAATGGGTCGGAATTTCCCAACGTATCCAGAATTTTTACCAATAATCGATTGGCATCGCCGATAAGAGTAATTTTATTATATTCGCTTTCCAGCAGATTCACAGCAACCGAAAGCCGTAAATTCTGCGGCAAGGGCGATGCTTGCGCTTTATCAATATATGTCAGCGCCGGGCCGACATTAGAAATCGTAGCGCCTAAGCTAAGGTTTTTTCCAAGGTCGATACCGGTGAATGGAATTTCACAAACCTCTGGACGATATATCAACCCCACGTCAAAACTAAAGCCGGTGGTAATTCCATTTCCTTGTTCTTCTTCTGCCCCAAACGGCGATAAGTGACTGTGAATAATTCTTGCTGTCACACCAATTCCTAACGGGTCAGATATTTTCGTGCTATAGCAAAGTGCAAGCGCTGCTTCGTACGAAGTAAAGGTTCCAATAACCGTAGGATCATTTGCACTGGTCCGGCTCATTTCTCCGTAATTCAAATATGTTAACTGCGCGCCAACCATACCGCCTAATTCTTCGACCGGTTGTTTGTAAGCCATGTGTGCAATCCACATATCGTTTAACCCCAACCCGGGAAGCCAATTCGCATGGGAAAGAGATATTTCCGATCCCTTTTGAAATGCATAGCCGGCAGGATTCCAATATATTGCCCAAGCATCATCGCCTAAGGCGCCGCCGCCTTCGCCCATCGCGCTTGCCCGCGAATTAGGGGCGATCTCAAGAAATGGAACCGCTGTCGATATAACGCCTTGCGCCAGAACTGTATCGAAGACACCCAGGGCGCCTATCAACATCATCAATACTACGTTATGTTTCATATGAAAACTCCTTTTGCCAACTGCTAGAGATAATTTATGGTAATCGTTTTTCGTTTTAGATTCAATTTATAATCCGTATGATTTTATTTTTTTTAACGGATGACAGCTAATTTGCCAATAATTTCGTTAGAGTTTTTTCGATCCTGTGTATGAACAATGAGTTTGTATAAATACACTCCATTCGCGATCGCCGAGCCATCTTTGTCTCTTCCATTCCACGGTATTTTGACAAACCGGTCTGTTACATTGGGGATGGAAAGAGTTTCGATCAATCGCCCTGCAATGGAATAGATTCTGATATCAACATCGATCGGTGAATTTGAATTTCGTTGAAAAGTAAAATTCGTTTCGCGTGAAAACGGATTGGGAAAATTATAGACCTGATAGATGCCGGCATCATCGGGGGCATGCACTTCAAAATAAATTGCTTTCTCGGAAGAATTATTTTGTATGTCCCATGCTTTCACCGTTAACTCGTGACGCCCTTCCGTAAGGTTATTAAACTCGTACGTCACGGTTCCATGTTTGTAAGTACCCAAATCACTTCGATAGTACGTAGAAAGATTAACTATCGCATCAGGATTGGTTAACGTGGCAGTGATATTGTGGCCAATTCCTAACGACGCTGAATTGATGCCGCTCGAGTCGTCAAGTTTTATTTGTAACGTCGCATTAGGTTGTACTTCCATACCGTCGTATGCTTGTGCGCCATCCAGAGCAATCGTCATTGCCGGGCCAACCGTATCTACTGCAACTGTCGTATCGACTCCGCTGATTTTTACACTATCGGTAAATCCTATGACATCAGATTGCGAGCCCCATCCATACACCGATATTCTTGCTTGGTTACCGAAGGAAACATCTTTGGGAATAGGAATCATTCCGGAAAATTTTCCGTTCACGACAGGAATTTCGCCTTGGTACAGAATGGGTCCATCTTTTACAAAAGAAAAACCGACCCACAAGCTGTCTGCATCTGTCACGGCAATAGTTTGCTTTGGGCCGAACATTTGAATCAAGGCAGTATCGATACTGCCATCTGCCTGTTTCACAGTACCTGATACACGAGGTACTGCCAATGATTTTACAGAGACAACATTGAGCGCCGCCGTTCCATCGATCGAATCGATTTGCAATTTTCCCTGCGGTGCTACAAGACGCATAGTAGGATCTGCAAATAATGTATATTTCATATTATTGATATACCGTTGCGAAGTGGGATCCGGATCTGTGGTCTCTTGTTTTGCCGACCACAATATATCCCCCAGCCGCGGCGTTTGCTGATATACAGAATCACCAGGAAACAAATAGGAATAAAAACTCTGATTGAGTGCTTCGTTGTCGCCATAATAGACAGCGCGCGTTGAACTGAATACACCTGCCGCACCGCCTTGATCCATCGTAAGAAGCTGCTCGCCGGCACTTAAATCTGTCGGGTTATCGTAGTGCGCATAGTCGCATGTTGCAGTCATCACAAACGTCAACCGGTTTTTATTTGTGAGGAGCGGCAAATCTTCCGTCTGAGTAAAGATGGATTCGTACGACCATAATTGCGGACTTCCATGCCCGTCATAATTAATGATCAATGTGCCATCGTTAATCGCTTGATCAATAGCTGCATTCACGGCCGGCTTTCGCCTGCCGGCGCCGGTTGTCGCTGTTGGATACACAATGCTGTAAATTTTTTGTTTCTCAAAATTATTGGGAGTATAAGTTGATGCCAAGTCATCCATTGCTTGGGTATATTGATCCCCGTCATCACTACTTGTCGTCTTGCCATCATCGCCGACAAATGTGATTCGGTTTCTCCAGAGATCGTGTGGCGATGCTGTCTCGTACGAAATAAT
>DATKMP010000004.1:0-3456 GCA_035541775.1 Bacteroidota bacterium
AGAATATTTTCGTTTTGCCGTTGCCTACTGGCACAGTTTCTGCGGAACAGGCGGCGATCAGTTTGGATCCGGAACACGAGAAATGCCATGGAATGCATCGCCCGAGGCGATTGCCCGCGCAAAAGCAAAAATGGATGCAGCGTTCGAGTTTGCAACCAAAATGGGAATTCCCTTCTATTGTTTCCATGATGCCGATGTCGTCGATGAAGGCGCGTCGATTTTAGAATCCGATAAACGCATGGAAACCATGGTTGCCTATGCAAAGCAGAAGCAAAAAGAATCCGGCGTAAAATTATTGTGGGGAACGGCAAATTTGTTTTCGCACCCGCGGTATATGAACGGCGCAGCAACCAATCCCGATTTTCAGGTGATCGCGTACGCTTCCACACAGATCAAGCGCGCACTCGATGCAACGATCGCTCTCGGCGGCGATAATTATGTGTTCTGGGGCGGACGCGAAGGATATATGTCGCTGTTGAACACAAACATGAAACGCGAAAAAGAACACATGGCAAAGTTTCTTGGAATGGCACGCGACTATGCGCGGAAAAATGGATTCAAAGGAACCTTCCTTGTCGAACCGAAGCCGATGGAACCGACCAAGCATCAATATGATTATGATGTGGAAACCATCGTCGGTTTCTTGCGCAATTACGGTTTAGATAAAGATTTCAAAATCAATATCGAAGTGAACCATGCCACATTAGCAGGACACACCTTCCAGCATGAATTACAATGTGCGGTCGATGCCGGCGCATTCGGCAGCATCGATGCGAACCGCGGCGATTATCAAAACGGCTGGGATACCGATCAGTTCCCGGTGAATTTGTACGAATTGGTGGAAGCGATGTTAGTCATTGCAGAAGCAGGCGGATTCGGCAAAGGCGGTGTGAACTTCGATGCGAAGGTGCGAAGAAATTCCACCGACCCACAAGATTTATTTATCGCGCACATCACGGCGATGGATATGTTTGCACATGCGTTGATCGTTGCAGAGAAAATCTTGAATGATTCCAACTACAAACAGATGCGCAAAGACCGTTACAGTTCGTTCGATTCCGGCGACGGTGCAAAGTTTGAAAAAGGCAAATTGACGTTGGAAGATTTAAAAGCTATCGCAGTGAAAACCGGCGAGCCGAAACAAATTAGCGGTAAGCAAGAATTGTTCGAACAACTGCTGACGATGTATTTGTAAAATAAACTCGGTAGAGAAGCCGTACACACAAAATGATATTTGATTATTGTTTTCTGTGAATGGGGGTTAAGAAGTACCGTACATTCAACGCCGTACCGTTGGATGCGTTACGGCTTCTCTTACCGGGCTTTTATAAACGTGTCTCATCTTGTGGAAATTAAACAGACAAGAAACACACACCATCGTTATCGGTAAAATGAAAATACGATAATGATGTTCGAAACACAAGCGTATCTTTTTTCGTTTCGAATAGATCATTATATTGGAAGCGATGAAACGATCAAAGCAAAGATCTTGTTGAACAGAAAACATTGTACCAGTGTTGACATGATTGTTCTACCGCAAAGGGACAACCGATTCCCCATAAAATGATAACGCAACATGAATGGGCGCAAGCTCCGCATCGAAGAAAAAACATTTTAACCGGGGAATGGGTTTTAGTATCTCCGCACCGAACACAGCGTCCGTGGCAGGGAGAACTTTCTCCAACCGCAACAGAAACGCGTCCGCAGTACGATCCGAATTGTTATTTATGTCCGGGCAATAAACGAGCCAACGGCGAAATCAATCCGGCGTATCAAAGCACGTTTGCGTTCACCAATGATTTTTCTGCACTTCTTGAAAATTCCAACGTTGCTGCCTATAAGAAATCCGATGTGCTGCTGGCAAAATCTGAACTTGGAAAATGCCGTGTCGTGAATTTTTCTCCGCGCCATGATTTGACGCTGGCGGAAATGGATGAGGCGGATATTGGCAAAGTGATCGAAGTGTGGCGAAATGAATTTCGTTCGTTAAGCGCCGATCCCCGAATCAAACACATCCAGATTTTTGAAAACAAGGGATCGGTAATGGGCAACAGCAACCCGCATCCGCATGGGCAAATTTGGGCGCAATCCAGTATTCCTGACGAACCGCTGAAAGAGCTAAAGCACTTTAAAAAGTATTATGCAAAAAATTGCCGCACACTCTTAGCAGATTATTTGAAAGTAGAGTTGAAGGTGCAAGAGCGGCTTGTTTTTGAAAATTCTTCGTTCGCCGTTGTCGTTCCGTTTTGGGCGGTCTGGCCGTACGAAACGATGATCATTTCAAAACGCAGGCGTGCCAACATTGTACAATTTACTTCACAAGAAATAAAAGATTTTGCCAATGCCTTGAGCATTGTAACAATCAAATACGACAATTTATTTCAAACGTCGTTTCCGTATTCCGCAGGCATGCATCAGGCGCCGACCGATGGCGCCGATCATCGCGAGTGGCATTTCCACATGCATTTTTATCCGCCGCTCCTGCGTTCAGCAAAGGTAAAAAAATTTATGGTCGGTTACGAAATGCTTGCCGAGCCGCAACGTGATTGGACGCCGGAGTACAGTGCAAACATATTGCGAGCGTTATCGGTCAATCATTATAAAAAAAGTTAATGCATGTTTAAATAATGTTTTATAAACTATAATGCTATGTTTGAAACAAAGGAGTACTATGATGAAACAATTTGTTTGTACAATGTTGCTGGGTCTCGTTATCATTTCATGTGTTTCTTATGCAAAGGAAAAAACTATGATCGAAAAAAAATCTTTTGGTGTGCTGTCTGACGGGCGCGAAGTTTCGCTGTATACATTGACGAACGCTTCCGGCAGTCAAGTGAAAATTACCAACTATGGTGCGACCGTAACGGCACTGTTTGTTCCGAATAAAAATGGAGCATTGGATAATGTTGTATTAGGATACGATTCATTGCAAGGATATGTTGAAGGAACGACGTATTTCGGAGCGATTGTCGGACGGTACGGCAACCGGATTGGCAATGCAAAATTTACGATCGATGGAAAAGCATATCAAGTTACCGTCAACGACGGCGTGAATTGTTTGCACGGCGGCAAAATTGGATATAACAAAGTTTTGTGGACCGTTGTTGCGGCAAAAGATAGTGCCGAACCTTCCTTGGAATTACAATATGTGAGCAAAGACGGTGAAGAAGGATTTCCCGGTACGGTAACGTTAAATGTTACCTACACGCTGACGAAGAACAACGAATTAAAAATCGATTACAGCGGCACAACGGATAAACCGACTGTGCTGAACCCAACCAATCACTGCTATTTTAATTTGTCCGGAAGTTTTGCAAATAAAATTCTCGATGAATTCGTAACGATCGAAGCAGACAGCACGACGCCGGTTGCCCAAGGATTGATTCCCACAGGTGTCCTTGCCGGTGTAGAAAATACTCCGATGGATTTTAGAAAAGCAACGGCAATCGGTGCGCG
>DATKMP010000005.1:0-9043 GCA_035541775.1 Bacteroidota bacterium
TGTTGATGGTACGCTTGCATGGAGCATCCGACCGTATTGTTATTGGCATTTACATCTTTTATAATTTGGTCTATGCTCTTGCATCATACCCGCTGGGTGCTTTAGGCGATAAAATCGGTTTGCGGCAAACGATGGTCATAGGATTATTGCTGTTTGCTGCAGTTTATGCCGGCATTGCTGTTGTCATTTCTCCGATAGGAATGGCTGCGCTCTTTTTCCTGTATGGAATTTATGCAGCAGCAACAGAAGGAATTTCCAAAGCATGGATTTCCAATATAGCGGCAACATCCGACGTCGCCACGGCAATCGGATTTTACACCGGACTACAAAGCATCTGTACACTTGCCGCAAGCAGCATAACAGGAATAGTATGGCAGATATGGTCACCCGCAGCGGCGTTTTTTCTTTCTGCGCTTGGAACATTTTTTATTGCAATCTATTTTATCCTTGTTTTTCGTGCTCCATTTTCTCGACTTCCATCCGCCGCTAAGTATCAAGCGTGCACAGTTCTTACTTTTTCTCTTGCCGTTTTGGTCAATCTCCATTATTTTGAATAACGTTCTACATTTATTCACTTACGAATAAAAACACGGTAAGGCATCAACAACATATCGCGCAGGAGTCCGCATGATTCTTCATGAACATTTTGTACGAATCGCACGCAAGAACGAAGAGAAAGTCGCATTTATCGACCGGACCACCAATCAACGATTCACGTACGGTAAGGCCTTGATTGCGTCGCTGATCATTGCAGATAAACTTCAACAATATCGAAAAGGATTTATCGGCATTATGATGCCCACCTCAGCCGGTTGCGCCCTTGCCATACTTGGAACCTTAATGAGCGGACGCGCGCCGGTCATGATCAATTTTTCTACGGGTGCTGCGCAAAATGTTGAGTACGCGCAAAAAAAATGTGCTTTCAAAACAATTATTACTTCCAAGGCCTTGCTTCAAAAAATAAATTGCCCGTTCATTCCCGGCATGGTTTTTATTGAAGACATTATCACAAGCGTGGGCATGCTTGAAAAGATTAAGTCAGCGTTATGGTCTAAACTTCCCGAAGAACGACTGATTAAAAAAATTTCAATCGGTTCTGAAACGGATACGGCCGTGTTGTTATTCACCAGCGGCAGCGAACACGAACCGAAAGCAGTGCAACTATCGCACAAAAATATTTCAGCAAACATTGAAGGCGTTTCGAAAGTATTCGATCTCACGTCCGATGATATTTTTCTTGCGAACCTTCCTTTATTTCATGTTTTCGGCATTACTGCGAATTTTTGGCTGCCGTTGCACTACGGAATGTCAATTGTGACCTATGCAAATCCATTGGATTTTAAAGCAATGTGCGATGTGATCCGCGAAGAAAAAGTTACGTTCGTGGTCGGAACGCCGACATTTATGTGGGGCTATCTAAAAAAATCTTCTCCCGGTGATTTTGCATCCTGCCGCATTATGTTGACCGGTGCAGATAAGACGCCCGATGCGTTGCGAGAAGAATATTTAAGCAGGCACAATGTCACTTTATTGGAAGGGTACGGCTGCACGGAAGCGAGTCCGGTGATCAGCGTCAATACTCCTACTGCCAACCAACCGGGCAGTGTGGGGCGTGCGTTGCCCAATATCAAAATTCGCATTGAAAATTATGAAACGGGTGACGAGTGTGCTGTGGGAGAAATCGGTAAGATTTTGGTAAAAGGCGACAATGTGATGAAAGGATATTTTGACGACTTCGAAGCGACTTCGTTAAGTATCCGGCATGGTTGGTACGATACCGGCGATATGGGCTATATCGATTCGGAAGGATTTATCTGGCACGTCGGCCGGTTAAAACGGTTTATCAAAATCGGCGGTGAGATGGTTTCGCTCATTCGTGTGGAATACGTGCTGGAACATTTGCTGCCGCCGGAAATTGAAAGCTGTGTTGTCGAAGTGCCGGAACCGATGCGTGGTTCAAAGATTGTTGCCGTGGTGACACAAAAAATTCATGAAAAACAAATACTTAAAAAAATGGCAGAACAATTACCCAATATTGCATTGCCGAAACAATTTGTGGTGATGGATGAATTGCCGAAAATGGGCAGCGGCAAAATCGATTTCCGCCGCATTACCGACATCGTGCGCGATATGTTGCAGCACGGATAGAAATAATTTTTCGGAAATCGATAGCCGTCAATGTTCTGTTAAAGAATTCTGGCATAATTTGGCGAGAAATTCTTTCGCGGTAAAAAATCCGACGCTGCGCAGTTCCGTTGCTTCTCTTCCCTCGGCACGAATCAATACCACCGTCGGCACACCGGTGATATGATATTTTTTTCGAAGCGCTTCCGACTCCGGTGAATCGAAACGCGTCAAATCGACTTTCAACCGCATAAATTTTTTGGTCGCATCGATTACCTGTTGATCGTTCCATGTCGTTTGATCAAGTTCTTTACATGGAATACACCAATCGGCAGAAAAATCGATGAGCACGGGCTGTTTGTTTTCTGTCGCTTGCGACAAAGCAGTTTCTGTATACGTATTCCAAGTTATTCCCTTTTCGCCAAGATTGAGTGCAAACCACAATCCTGTTCCAACGGCCATACTTCCAACGGCCCATTGAATTTTTTTTAACAACGGTTTTTCGCGCCCCGACCGATCGATAAAGCCGAGATACATTCCGCCGGCAATCAGCGCAATAGGAATAACGTCGAATGCAAGTTTCGGCATAACGGCAAGTGTAAGATAGAATAGTGCCGCCGCTGTAAGAACAACGCCGAAAATTCTCTCCACCCACACTAACCAAGAACCTGAACGCGGAATTTTTTTAAGCAATCCGGAAAATGTTCCCAAGACCAAATACGGAAAACCGAGTCCAAACGACAACGTGAAAAACATGAAAAATCCGAACCATGGGTCGCCTTTCGCAGCAACGAATGTGAGCAACGCAAGGACCGGCGGGCCGACGCATGGAGCAGCAAATATGCCGACGACAAGTCCGGAAAGATATGTTGCAATAAATCCTGTGCCGGTGGAACCGCCAAGTCTACTGGTAAGCCAGTACGGCATTTGAATTTGATACAAGCCGAACGAACTGAGTGCAAGCGCAAACAGCAACACTGCAATACCTCCCAGCACCCACGAACTTTGCAGCCAGCTTCCAAACAATCCTCCTCCAAGTGCAGCGGTAACCCCCAACACGCTGTACATCGATGCCATGCCCAGCACATACATGACCGCTTTTAAAAATACACGCACCACTTTCGTTTCCGATTGGCCGCCGAAGAGCGACACCGTTACGGAGAGCATCGGGTAAACACACGGTGTTAAATTGAGCGCAAGACCGACCAAGAATATTGCGAAGAGTGTCAGCAACAATCCATTCTTTTCAACATCATTTGCAAAACGGTTTTGTGTTCCTTGAACAGACGGCACTGTTGGTGCGGACGTTTCGTTCCGTTGCGTCGCTGCCAAGGTATCGGTTTTTGCTGCCGCAGCGTGTAAGGGAATAACAATATCTAGATTGACCGGCGCAAGACAAGTTTGATTGTTGCATGCCTGCGCTGTCAATATTCCGCGTACCGTATCCGAACGAAATTCATGATCGTTCATTATTTTGAATGACGCGGTCAATGTTATCGTTCCTTCGTACAGATCGATCGGCTGTTCCGCAAATCCCAGCAAAACTTTTTTGCCGGGCGGATAGTGAACATCGACAACGGAGATTTTTTGATTCGGTTGAAATGTTATTTCTGTTCCGATCAAATAATCGAAGGTCGGCGTGTGCGAATTAATATGCCAGCCGTTTGCAATCGTGACGCGAATCGATGCCCGCACTGTTCCATCCTGTTCCACCTGACTTGTAGAAAATGACGGCAACACCGTAATGATTTTATCTGCCGATAACGGTTGTGCGGTACTTATGACCGATACGATAAGCGATAGACAAAAGAGCGCGGCGACGTACAAAAACGAACAACGGATTATCTTCATTCCACAATACTTATTTTAAAAGTGATTTCAGTTTCGGTTCCAAGGTTTCATTTGTCAACATTCCCACTTGCTTATCGACAATATATCCTTTTTTATCGATAATAAAACTTGTGGGAATCGCATCGATGCCGCCATACGCCTGCACCACTTCATCATTTCCCAACACAATCGGATAATTAAACTTTGCTTTCGCAGCAAATGCATGCACAGCGGGCCAGCCATTTTGATCCAGCGAAATGCCGACGATCACCAATCCATTCTTTTTATATTGCTCTTGCACTTTAATGAAGTCTGGAATTTCTGCGCGGCATGGCGGGCACCATGTTGCCCAGAAGTTGACGATGACGACCTTCCCTTTCAATTTTGCAAGTTCAATGGTTGTTCCGTCTTCCTTCTTGAGCGAAAAATTTGGTGCGAGTTGTTTCTGGTCTGTTTGCGCGACACTCGATACATAACCCAGCACCAGTAAAATGAATACGATGATACTCTGTTTCATAAAAATGTTCCTCTTTGTTTTCGTTGATAGTATTGCAGCTTTTTCCTATTTCAACCAACGGGAAGAAAGATTCGTTTCCCCTTCACTCAGAAAAAATAGGAATATTTACACTGATTTGCTTAAAAATATTTTGTTGCTTTTCATCGGATTATCGACAATATTTTTCTTTACGATGAACAGGTCCTTGTACATCATTGGCATAGACGGTGGCGCAACAAAAACGACGGCCACACTCTGCGCATTCGACACAACCATTCTTGCCGAAGCACAAGGCGAAAGTTCTAATATCCAAATGGTCGGCGTTGAACACGCGGCAGAGATCGTCCTTGCGCTTGTTCATCAATGCTGCCATACGGTTGGATGCACGATTTCCGAAATCGGTGCTATCGTTGCCGGTATCGCCGGCGTTGGCCGCGCTGCCGACCAGCAACAATTGTTCGATGCCATCGCCGCTCTTGCGCAAAAAAAACAACTTCCATTTCCGCCGCTCGGTATTGAGAGCGATGCCCGCATTGCTCTTGAAGGCGCATTCAGCGGCAAGCCGGGCATCATTGTCATTGCGGGAACCGGTTCCATCGTACTGGGCAGCGATGCAAACGGCGCGGTGCATCGTTCCGGCGGCTGGGGCAGATCGATCGGTGATGAAGGAAGCGGTTATGCAATCGGGCGCGAAGCATTCCGCGTCGTCGCCAAAGTTTTGGACGGCAGCAAAATAAAAACTCGTTTGACAAAATTATTCGCACATCAACTGCAATTCAATTCACAAGAAGCGATCATCCAAGCCGTTTATCGAAATAATTTTGATCTGGCGAGCGTGGTGCCCTTGGTTCTTGAAGCGGCGGCAGCCAATGATGCGGTAGCAAAAAATATTTTGACCCATGCGGCGCTTGAGTTAATAGAAACGATTGCGCTGACGGCAAACTCCTTTCCAACTCCGAACAAAGAACGCATTCCCCTTTCTTTTGCCGGCAGTTTACTGACAAACGATAATTTTTATTCGCGAAAAGTTCGTGCAACATTAAAACGAACATTGCCACAACTTTCTCCCCACATGGCAGAAGCATCGCCTGTCATCGGCGCCGTGTTGATGGCAAAAGATTTGGCAGGCGCTTTATGAGTGGCAGCCAGCATTTCGTTTTTCCTTCACATTGTGAAGTGCGGCACATTCCTCCGCTATGCTCCGGAAAAGTTCTTCGCCAAATCATCGGCCATGTTTCGTCAAAATATTTTTTATTAATCACCGATCCATCTGTGCAGCTTGGGCAGCTTGCGTTAGAGCGCATGGTTGCTGTTGCTGAACAAACCAACGCAGGGTTGGTCTATTCCGATTATTATGAAGTGAAAAATGAACAACGGACGGAACATCCGGTAATCGATTATCAATTGGGCAGCATTCGTGATGGATTCGATTTCGGTTCGCTGTTTTTATTTTCGATTGCGGCGGTACAACACGCAATAAAAAAATACGGAGCAATTGCGAATGTGCGCTTTGCTGCTTTGTACGATTTGCGGTTGAAAGTTTCCATCGACCATCGGCTTTTTCATCTTCCGGAATATTTATATTCACGGACCGAAACCGACGCGCGAGCAAGCGGCGAAAGGCAATTTGATTATGTCGATCCGCAGCAACGGCAAGTACAACGAGAAATGGAAGCAGTTTGCAAGCAACATCTCAAAGATATCGGGGCGTATCTTCCGCCAAAATTTATAAAGTCGCCCAGGCCGAAAGGCGTTTTTCCGGCAATAGCCAGCGTAATCATTCCTGTTCGCGACCGCGCACGTACTATTGCCGATGCAGTGACCAGTGCACTTGCACAACAAGCAGATTTTTCGTTTAATTGTATTGTTGTGGACAATCATTCTACCGATGACACAACAAACATCATAAAAAATATTGCAAGCCACGATGATCGTGTCAAACATATTGTTCCTCAACGTACCGATCTCGGCATCGGCGGATGCTGGAATGAAGCGATCTTTTCCGAACATTGCGGGCAGTACGCCGTGCAGCTTGACTCTGATGACGTGTACAGCGATCCCAAGACGCTACAAAAAATTATCGATGTTTTCAGAACCGAAAGATATGGCATGGTCATTGGTTCGTACAAAGTCGTGAACAGCAAGCTTCAAGAAATTCCTCCGGGCATCATCGATCATCGAGAGTGGACGCCGAACAATGGAAGGAACAATGCGTTGCGCATCAACGGACTCGGCGCGCCGCGCGCCTTCAGCACGGAAATACTTCGATGCATGGGAGGATTTCCCAACGTCAGCTACGGCGAAGATTACGCTGCAGTATTAATGGTCGCGCGCCAATACCAAATCGGTCGTCTTTATGAACCGCTATATTGTTGCCGCCGATGGGAAGGAAATTCCGACGCTGCACTTTCCATCGACCGCATCAATCGCAACGATGCCTATAAAGATAAAATCCGTACGATTGAAATTTTATCACGGTGTTCTCGCAACACGCATACTGGTTTAAAAAGGAAATCATTGTGAGTACTATCTGCCGCCGCTGGAAGCAATCCGATTTAGAAATTGTACGCTACCTCTTATGGGAAACTTGGAAAGAGACATACAGCAAATTTATTCCGCCCGAAGATATGGAAGCTTATTTTGCCGAACATTATACTTCGGATCAGATGAAGGAACTGTTTAAAGATCGCAATGTAACAGGGTTTGTTGCCGAAACCGATGAGATCATTGCAGGATTCGAAAAATTATATTTCGATGAAGAAAAAAAACGATTGTATGTCCATCAGCTCTACACGCTGCCTGTCTATCAGGGAATGGGTATCGGCACACAATTATTGGGACTCGCAGCAGAACATGCAACGGCGCATGGCTTTGACGAAGTCTGGCTTGGTGTGATGGTTCCCAACCAACAGTCGGTTGTTTGGTATAAAAAATTCGGATATGCCATCGCTGAGACCTTGCCGTTCACCATGGGAAAGACCGTCGTGGAACATTATATCGGTTCGATCTCGGTGAATAATATTCTCGCCGCACAACGGGCATCGACAGAATAATGTTGAACACCGACGTAATGCTTTCGGCAAAAACGATTTTCCGATTCGAGACCCCATCCAACGCAGAAGCGCTTTCCTCGCTTTGCCGCCGCCTTCTCCTTCAGCAACAAGAAACATGGCAACAGCTTTCTGAAGATTATAGTTCGTTTGCTTCCGTACAAACCCGTGATATCGATTGCGGAACATTTCACGTGCAAGCACAATTCAATCCGCATCGTATCGCCAGCACCGGCGCCGATGTTACATCGCATGCCCTCAGACACAGAACATGCTTTTTATGTGTGGAGCACCTGCCCGAACCACAAAAAGGAATTTTATTCCAAGATACGTTTTTAATTCTTTGCAATCCCGTTCCGATTTTCCGGCAGCATTTTACCGTTTCCAGTATTGCGCACGTTCCTCAATCCTTCGAGAACAATTTTGAATCGTTTCTTTCGCTGGCAAAAGAGATAAGTCCCGACTTCAGTATTTTTTATAACGGACCCAAGTGCGGTGCCTCTGCACCGGACCATCTGCATTTTCAAATTTCTCCTGTCAACTCCATTCCGGTAGAACGAGACGCTGTTCATTGCCGAACGATCGTTGAACAGTTTCACGACGTTGCTGTACTAACGATAAACGATTATGGCCGATTGGCGATCGTCATTGAATCGGCGAACAACGACGAACTGCGGACATGGTTTTTTCAACTTCTTCGGGCTTGGCGGGCCATGGCCAACTTATCCGATGAACCGAACTTCAATATCATTGCATCGTACCAAAACAAAGCATGGCGGCTGATTGTATTTCCAAGAAATAAACATCGGCCTGATATATTCTTTCAAGAAGAACGCGAACGCATAATGATCAGCCCTGCCGCAGTCGATATGGGCGGACTCTTGGTGACGCCGCGGGAACAGGATTTTCTTCGCGTCGATGCGCCATTGATAAAATCTATTTACAACGAAGTAGGCATGCCAGAATCTTTTCTTCCCAAACTCCTCAGCCGCTTCCATATCGTATGATGAGTGCTGAACCCATCATTCGCGTTGGCATTCTTGAACATCGAACAATGATTCAAGCAATCTTGAACGGCACATTCGAACTTCCCGATAAAACCATGATTGCGGGAAAAGTTTTCGCCGCATCGGAACATGGCTTGATTATTTTATGCGATAATAACAATACGATCCTGATGCGGGCTACAGAAATTTTGTGCCGCTCGCTTCATCATGCAACGTTCACATTGACTGCGGTAACGATTGGCATCAATTTTCACTGGCAGCAACAAGAAATACAAACATTCGAAGGGAATCTTCATTTTGTTATCGAGAACGATGGAACCATAACGGCCATCAATGAGATCGGACTCGAATCCTACTTACAAAGCGTTATTTCATCCGAGATGAACGCGCAAGCACCTGTGGAATTTTTGAAAGCTCACGCCATTACTTCTCGCAGCTGGTTAACAGCAATGCTGGGCCGTCGGAATTCTTCGAGCATAAAAAATGCTTCGGCAAAACGGGGCGTGGAAACGGAATTTGAAATTGTTCGCTGGTAC
>DATKMP010000006.1:0-9698 GCA_035541775.1 Bacteroidota bacterium
GTACCAAAAGAACAAATCGATACGAACCCAATGTTTGTTCAATCGTATTCTCATTATAAAAATAGCCGAGAATAAATCCCGTGATGGTTTTTGAAAATGCAGCAAGTCCTAAAAACTTTATTGTTACAATGTCTTGCAATAAGCCGACAACAAAGCCGCTGACGGTTGCTTCGATTTGTCCGCGGCGCAAAGCGTTCGTTACCAACCAAATGAGCAGCACATCGGGTATAAAGCCGGCAAGAGAAACCAAGGGCAAAAACAATGTTTGCAGAAGAAACAACCCAAAAACTATTAAAGCGGTCAGGAGGTAACGTTGTGTTTGCATATCGACTTTTTACTTTCCTGCCCGCTGATTGGCAGATTGTTCGAGGTCCATTCGTTCCTGATCGGGTTTATATTGTATAACGAACAGTTCTTCTAACTTGACAAAATCCACACCGGGAGAAAGGGTGATCGTTTTAAACAGGGAACTGGTTTCATCCTTCACATCATCTACCAATCCGATACGAATACCTTCCGGGAACATGCTGCTATATTCCGATGTCATCACCACATCGCCGATTTTTACATCACGGGTCTTCGGCACATTTTTCAGCAGCAGCATATGGCCTTCGCACGAAAGAATTCCATCCACGCGGCTGCGTTGAATTTTTGCACTGGCGCGGAAATCACTGTTATACAAAATATTGACGATAGAAAAATGCGGAGTGACGGCAATAATTGATCCGACAAGTCCCTCGTCACTGACAACAGGCATGTGCATTGCAACACCATCGGCTGTTCCAATATTCAGCGTTACGGTGTTGCGCATCAACAATAAATTTTTATTCACGACGCGGGCTGCAATAAGTCGATTCGGGAATTGTTCCCGCATCGAAAGCAGTTGATGCAAGCGAAGGTTTTCTAATTTTGCTTCGCGTAACCGCTGCGATTCATCGGCAAGCTCCATATTGACTCGGCGCAGCAACTCGTTTTCGGCACGTAATCCAAAATACGATGGAATAAAACTGAATTGGTTTTCAAATACGCCGAAGGTCACGGTGGCAAGCGATCGTACATATTTTACCTGTGCGTTATCGTTGAGTGCCATCAACATAAGGCACACAATGAGAAGACCTGCAAAGATCGTATATTCTTTGAACTCGTAAAGAAGATCGTAAAGGCGTTGTAGCATGGCGAGCCACCGAAAGAAAAAACCATGCGGCGCAAAACACACACCGCATGATTCAATCTCTTAGTACCGTTTTCCTTTTAATAAAACCTTCGAGTATTTTTCTAATTCCTCTAAAGCTTTGCCGGTTCCGCGGACAACTGCCAACAGAGGTTCTTCGGCCACATGGACCGGCAAATTCGTTTCCAATCGCAGGCGTTCATCCAATCCTTTGAGCAACGCACCACCGCCTGTGAGCATAATACCGCGATCCAAAATATCGGCGGAAAGTTCCGGCGGCGTGCGCTCCAACGTCACCTTCACGCCTTCAACGATTTGTGCAATCGGTTCGTTCAACGCTTCGCGGATTTCGACAGAACTGACTTCCGTCGTTTTGGGAACGCCGTTCACCAGGTCCCGGCCTTTGACCTGAATAGTAATTTCTTCTTTCAACGGCATCGCCGAACCGACTTCACATTTAATTGCCTCCGCCGTGCGTTCGCCGATGAGGATATTGTGATTGCGTTTGAAAAATTGAATTATCGCGTTGTTCATTTCATCGCCGGCAACACGGCGTGATTCTTCGTTGACAATTCCCGATAAGGCGATGACGGCGATTTCTGTTGTGCCTCCGCCGATATCGACGACCATATTTCCTACCGGCGCGTCCACATCGAGCCCGACGCCGATGGCCGCAGCCATCGGTTCTGCAATGAGATGGACTTCTTTAGCGCCTGCATGTTCTGCAGAATCGCGCACGGCACGTTTTTCCACTTCTGTAATGCCGGACGGCACCGAAACGATAATGCGGCGGCTGGGCACCCAGCCGGAATTAATTTTTTTGATGAACTCGCGCAGCATGCCTTCCGCAATTTCGAAATCCGCAATCACGCCGTCGCGCATTGGACGGATGGTGCGAATGTCTTTGTGTGTGCGTCCGAGCATTTCTCGCGCTTCGTTGCCAATGGCAATAATGCGTTTGGTATTGCGGTCGAAGGCAACAATGGATGGTTCATTCAGGATGATACCTTTACTTTTCATCCAGATAACGGTGTTTGCCGTACCAAGATCAATAGCAAGATCGGCAGAGAAGAGTGAGAAAAGTCCCATAAGAATTTTTAGTTAATGTGGTGAATAAAAAAATTATATAATGATTGTAAGATAACACTTAATGTCGAAAATGTCTTATGCCGGTGAACACTAATGCAACATCATGGTCATCGGCAGCAGCAATCACGTCCGCGTCGCGGATGGAACCGCCGGGCTCGATGACGGCCGTGGCGCCGACATTGATGGCTTCAAGCAACCCATCGGCAAACGGGAAGTATGCATCCGATGCAACCGCGCAGCCGTGCAAATCAAATCCTGCTTCTGCTGCTTTCATAGCTGCAATTTTCGATGAATCAACGCGCGACATTTGTCCCGCGCCAATACCGAGTGTCTGATGGGAATTTGAATACACAATAGCATTCGATCTAACATGTTTTGCCACGTGCCATGCAAACAGCAATGCTTGCAGTTCGTCATCGGTCGGTTTGCGCTTGGATACGATTTTAAGATCTTGAAGATGCAGCCGGTGTTGATCGGGCTCTTGCACCAAAACGCCGCCGAGCACTTTGCGAATATCCAATTCCCGCAGCGTTCGGACGTTGAGTGTTTGCTTGATAAGACGGCGGTCTTTTTTCTTCGTCATCAACTCTAGCACTCCATGTTCATAATCAGGAGCAATGACGACTTCGGTAAAAATTTCGTTGATCGCTTCTGCCGTCGCTCGATCCAATGGGCGATTGACGCAAACGATTCCGCCGTACGCCGATTTCGTATCGGTGGCAAACGCATGACGATACGCTTCGATCAAAGTTTCCGCCGAAGCGACTCCACACGGATTGTTATGCTTCACAATAACGGCCGACGGTCGATCGAATTCTGCACACAACAACGCTGCTGCATGAATATCGAGAATATTATTATAGGATAATTCTTTGCCGTGAAGTTTTTGAAAATGGTTTCCGAATGTTCCATACAGCGCCGCCGCTTGGTGCGGATTTTCTCCATAGCGCAAAGGATATTCTTTCGTCAGAGATAGATTCATGCTGTCCGGTAAAATTTGCTGCGGCAGCAAACCGCCGAGATACGAAGCGATCACCGTATCGTAATGGGCGGTATGCTGGAATGCACGTTGTGCAAGTTGGAAACGTGTTTGCGCGGTAATTGCGCCGTTGTTCTCTCGCAGTTCCTCCAGCACAACGCCGTACACATCGGGATTGACGACCACCGCCGTATATTTATAATTCTTCGCCGCTGCCCGTACCATGGTCGGTCCGCCGATGTCGATGTTCTCAATTGCCGTTTCCAATTTCACTTCCTCGGCAGCAATGGTTTGTTCAAACGGGTAGAGATTGACGACAACAAGATCGATCGGTTTGATGCCGTGTTCTTTCATCTGCTCAACATGGTTTGGATCGTCTAACACAGCAAGAATGCCGCCATGAATTTTCGGATGCAGAGTCTTTACTCTGCCATCCATAATTTCCGGAAAGCCGGTTACGTCGGAAACGGACATAACCGCAACGCCTGCTTTTTGGAGTGCAGTAAATGTTCCGCCTGTCGAAATAATTTCGACACCGAATTCCTGCAATGCACGCGCAAACTCGATTACTCCTTTTTTATCCGAGACGCTGATCAATGCGCGCTTGATGGGGAGCAGCGGATTGATTTCTTCTGTTTTCTTTTTCGATGGATCAAGAATTATGGCATTATCCAAGCTTTAGGTCCTTCAATTTTTACTTTGTGTTCCGCAAGGGCTTTTAGGGCGAGCGGAAAAATTTCATGTTCTATCGTTAACACTTTTCCAGCGAGCGATTCAGCAGAATCAGCGCTTGTTACCTCCACCGTCCGCTGAATTAAAATCGCGCCGCGGTCATACTCTTCATTGACCAAATGAACGGTTGCGCCGGAAATTTTCATGCCGCTGGCGATTACTGCTTCATGCACATGATGTCCGTACATACCGGCGCCGCCGAAGAACGGCAAGAGTGCCGGATGAATATTGAGAATGCGATTCTGAAATTGTTGTATTACTTGAGGAGGTACTCGCTTCAAATATCCGGCAAGCGCAATCGCTTCTACATGATGTTCGTGCAAAACTGCAAGCATGCGATTTGAAAAGTCCTCGCTGTTCGTAAATTGTTTTTCACTGATATGAACCGCAGGAATTCCATGTGCACGCGCCGTTTCCATCGCTCCTGCTGTTGCGCTATTACTGATGAGTACCACAACATGGGCCGGCACAATTCCAGCATCAATGGCATGGAGAATAGCTTGAAAATTTGAACCGCGTCCAGACGCGAATACGGCGACGTTCATTGCTCCTTTTTCTTGCACTGCTTGCTGCGTTGCAATGACAAAATGTAATGAGAAGTTGTAGGAGAATCAACGAAAAGAATGAGAAAAATGATGAGAACGAGAAATTTTTATCGCTTCGCCGCCGTTGCATTTCCAACGAATTTCGGCTACCATTCTGTCTCTTGAAACAAACGATGAATATGCAACATCTTACGAACGACGTGAAGCAGCAAATCGGCGAACTTTCTGCTGTAGCACAATTATTATGGGAACGCGGCTGGGCAGAAAGTAATGCAGGGAACATTTCCATCAATATTACGGGGAAATTGGAATCCTTCGGCTCTGGTGGAAAACATTTTTCGCAGCAACCACTGCCAAAGCAGTATCCTGGAATTGCAAAGGCACAAATCCTTGTTACTGGAGCGGGTACACGCATGCGCGATGTCGCAGCACAACCGGCATCGACACTGGTATTGATAGAGATCAACCAAGATGGTTCAGCATACTCGATAATGCAAGACGACATAAATAATCATGGATTATTGCCAACGTCGGAACTTGCAACACACCTTGCCATTTATCAGGAAAGATGCATACAAAAGAACTCCGTGAAAGCCATCGTGCATACGCATCCGACAGAATTTATTGCGCTGACCCACGTTCCTGAATTGCTTCATGAACAAACGCTGAATGCTGTACTCTGGAAGATTCATCCCGAAGCGATGATCGCAAATCCTGCCGGCATCGGATTTGTCCCGTACATCCTGACCGGCACTGAAGCGCTCGCGCAGGCAACCGTCTCCGCCTTGCGAAATCATTCTTTGGCGCTATGGGAAAAGCATGGCTGCATCGCGGCAGCAGAAACGGTCGGCGATGCATTTGACTTGATCGATGTTGCCAACAAAGCTGCACACATATATTTACTTTGCCGGAACGCAGGCATCGTTCCTGAGGGATTAACGGATGCGCAGCTCGAAGAATTACGGCACAAGGCGATAAAAGCCCGGTAATAATTTTTGCAATTTATTTCTTCGGCTCTCAGCCGGAACGATGGCACGCTCTTCAAATCCCATCGACAGTCAATAGTTCTCTCTCCTTCGTTTTTGAGTATAATGAAATAATTTTAAGAATTTGTATCGACAGGAACTTCTTTGTATATTTTGACTGTTTAACTAAAAAAGTCAAATAGTCATAAGATGAAAAAACCGACGGTTCAACCATTCAACGAAAAAGAGAACAATATTCTCGATGCTGCGCAGCGGCAATTTGAAAAATTCGGTTATTCCAAGGTCACGATGGATGAAATCGCCGAAAACCTTGGCGTGGTCAAAGGTTCGCTCTATTATTATTTCCCGAATAAAGAAGCAGTATATAAAGCCGTCGTTCAACGGGAGCAAAACAATTTTCTCGCACAGCTGCACGCGGAACTGCAGACCGTTGTATCGGCAAGCGACAAGCTGCGTTGTTATTTTCGTTTGCGCATCGCGTTCACCAAACGGCTCTTTAATCTCAACCAAATGAATCGCGAGATCGCCCATCATCTTAAACCGCTTTATACGAATTTATTCCGACAATTTTCGAGATTTGAACAGCAGTATTTAGTTCAAATATTGAACGATGGAAAAGAGCGCGGCGAGTTCGCGTTTAGTTCGGCCGTTGCCGTTGCAGCGGTAATCAATCATGCCTTGTATGGGTTGCGCCAATGGCTTCTCCATCACAGCAACCGAACCGCTGCTGCAGAAGAACGGGTTCTCACCCAAGAATCTTGTCTCTTCTTCGAAATACTTATAACAGGATTAAAAACCAGGACAGTGACAAAAAGGATCAGTATTCATGGCAAAAAAAGAAACAGCAAAACAACGTAACATAGAACCACAACCGGTTTCTTTACCGGCAGAACAAATCAATACGTCGCCCGAAGATGAAGCGATTGAATCTGTGCCTCTGTATAAAAATGCCAAGCTTGTCATTCCACTTTTTATCATTGTGCTGGCTATCGCGATATTTTCTTGGCGGTATTATATTAATCTGCGGGATTTTGTTTCCACCGACGATGCATACATCGACGGCAATCGTGTTTCCATCAGCTCGAAAATTCTTGGGCGGATCGATCAGCTTAACGCCGACGAAGGTGATACGGTCCAACAAGGACAACTTCTGGTTCGCATAGACGATAGCGATCTGCGGGCGCAAGAAACACAGACCAACGCAGCGCTCGCATTCGCAAAAGAAAATATCGAAGTCTCAAAAGTCAGTCTCGATAAAGCGCAAACCGATTTTCAACGCGCCTCGGTGCAATTCCGGGAAAACATTATCCCCAAAGAACAATTTGATCATGCGCAGAATGAATTGGAAGCTGCGAAAGCACGGTTGAATCTGGCTTACGCACAAGCAACAACGGCACATGCACAACTCGGCGTCGTCCAAACGCAGCTGAAGAACACTGTCATCGAAGCGCCTATGTCCGGCGTTGTTTCAAAGCGTTGGGTGCTTGCTGGAGATGTTGTACAACCCGGGCAGGCAATTTTTTCTGTCTATGATACAAAAGATATTTGGGTAACCGCAAATCTGGAAGAGACCAATCTTGGATCTCTGCGTGTCGGCGATAAGGCGGAGATTAGCGTTGACACGTATCCCGACATGAAATTTACCGGAACCATTATCTTGCTCGGTTCCAATACTGCTTCACAGTTTTCGTTGATTCCGCCGAACAATGCGTCGGGGAATTTTACAAAAGTGACGCAGCGCGTTCCCGTGAAATTTTCTATCAAGCAGGAAGACACCGCCGGTGCAAGGCGCGTGAATCTTCTTCCAGGTATGTCGGTTGAAGTGAGAGTGAAGGTTCGTTAATGGCTCCGCTTGCTCTTCGTCGCATACGTGGAGGAATGGCGCGTGTCGTTCCTTCTTTGCATCATGAACATGAATCGTACAAATGGTGGGTTCTCGCCAATGTCATGATCGGCACGTTCATGGCTGTGTTGGATGCAACCATTGTGGACGTATCGCTGGCAAAATTGATGGCAGCATTCGGCATCAGCGTGGATAAAGTGGAATGGGTCATCACCGCTTATATGCTCGTGTTTGCCGTTATGCTTCCTACTGCCGGGTGGATTGCCGACCATTTCGGTTACAAGCGAACATATTTTTCTGCGCTTGCGTTATTCACGATCGGTTCATTTTTGTGCGGGCAGTCATGGAACGAAGACGTGTTGATCCTTTCTCGGATTATTCAAGCAACGGGCGCAGGCCTTTTGATGCCAACCGGCATGGCAATTATTACACGGGAATTTCCACAGCGCCAGCGCGGGCTTGCACTTGGATTTTGGGGCATAGCTGCCGCCGCGTCGGTTTCGCTCGGGCCGATGATCGGCGGATACTTGATCGACAATATCAACTGGAATTCAATTTTCAATGTCAACGTTCCTGTCGGCATTATCGGCCTTTTCGCAACGTACGTCATTCAGCGTGAATACAAAACCGAACGAACGCGCTCGTTCGATGTTATCGGTTTTATTTCGATGGCAACGTTCCTGAGTACACTCCTGTTAGCTTTGACCGATGCCAACGCAAAATGGAATACCGGCGGGTGGTCTTCGCCGTTTATTGTCACGTGTTTATCCATTTCCGTGCTGGCATTGATTGTTTTCCTCGTTACCGAATTTACGGTGAAGCATCCGCTTATTGAAATGTCGTTGTTCAAGGATTTCAATTTCACCGTCGCGAACGGTGTATTGTTTCTTTTTGGATTCGGCATGTTCGGCAGTACATTTTTACTGCCACTCTATCTTCAAAATGCTCTCGGCTATACGGCGTTCCAAGCGGGATCGTTGTTTCTGCCGGTCGGGCTTCTTCAAGCAATGACGGCACCGATGGCAGGATTTTTATCGGATAAAGTCAATCCTAAAATTCCTGCGTTTTGCGGACTCATTTTGTTGGCACTCAGTTTGTCGATAAACAGTGCGCTTTCACTTTTTTCGGAACATCATCAAATTATGATCCCGCTGTACATTCGCGGCTTTGCCATGGGAATGATATTTTCGCCGATGACTACGATGGCGCTCACCAATGTTCCTCGTTATAAAATCGGACAGGCATCCGGATTGTATAACATCATCCGGCAGCTTGGCGGAAGTTTTGGCATTGCGTTTATGAGTTCGCTGCTGACACGGCGGGTCATTTATCATAATGCTATTTACGGACAGGTCGTCAACCAGCAATCCGATATGTTTCAGCAGGTGAGCCGCCAATTGACGCACTTCAGTGCCGAAGCGCTTTCCGGCAATGCATCTCTTGCTGCGATGCGTGCGCAAGCATTGATTGCCGAACACATTGCAACGCAGTCGTTTGTGAAAGCGGTCGGAGATGTCTTTCTCGTTGCCGCTGTTATTACATTGTCTGGAACGATACCCGTTCTCATGCTGAAGTACAAGAAAAAAACGCAAGGTGAAAAACCTATTGCCATCGATTAAATTCTATCAGAAATTTTTTTATGAAAACAATATTGATCACACTGTTTACGTTATCGTTACTCCAGATAGCATTTGCGCAGGATTCAATGACCGTGGAGCAAGCCGTTCAGCGTGTGTTAGAAACACATCCTTCGCTTCAACAAGCCGCTGCCAGTGTTCACGCTGCAGAAGCGCGAACGGCGATTTCTCAAAGTGCGCTGCAGCCCAATGTTTCAGCATCCGCACAATATGCGCGCATCGGCCCGATTCCGGCATTTGCCATTCCGAATATGGGCAGTTTCATTCTTGCGCCGGAAAACAATTATGACGGACACATCTCTGCGGAATACACCGTGTATGATTTTGGCAAAACAAATTTCACCATCGACGTTGCGCAATCCCGCGTTCAATCCATGCGAGATGCCGTTGAGTTGACACGAACCGGATTGGCATTGCAAACCATTCGCACGTTCTATTCCTTAATACTGCTCCAAAAAAGTTTGATTGTGCAGAATGAACAGATTGATGCACTGAACCAGCACCTGACATTGACGCAAAAACGCGTTGATGCAGGGTCGGCAACGAATTTTGATGTCCTCACAACTCAAGTACGCGTTGCCTCGGCGCAAAATCAAAAAGTAGAAATAGAAAATACGATTCAAAAACAAACATCCGTTTTACGCGAATTGTTAGGGCTTCCAGTGGGGAAAGAATTTTCGATTCGAGGAATTCTCTCACAGGAACATATCACATTG
>DATKMP010000007.1:0-10974 GCA_035541775.1 Bacteroidota bacterium
TTATATTTTTACAGAAGATTAAGCAACGGTTATATGAGAGTGCTTCTACCGGCGAAGTGAAAAATAGATAGGTTATCTGTTTTTGTTGTCTATGTGCTTTTATTGAAAGGTGAAACGATGGCAAGCGAGTACGAATTTGCATTCAAAGGAAAAAAAATTTTTTGTTTAGATTTGTCGGGTTTGCAACTGTCCGACAAACAGGAGTTCCGGGAACTTGTTCGAAGCGCAAAGGCAAAAATTCAAACTCATACACCCAAATCGTTATTAGTCATAACGAATATTACGAATACTGGATTCGATACTGAAGCAGCCGCGATTATCGGGGACTATGCTATTTCCAATTCTCCTTATGTTAAAGCAAGTACCGTTGTGGGAGCGGCGGGAATGCAAAAGGTCATCATCAATTCTATTAAAGTTATTACGGGAAGAGAATTTTTTCTGGCGGATTCGATGGAAGAAGCACAGGAATGGTTGGTGAATCAGTAGAAGCGGTCGGTCTTTGAAATTTTTTTATTCACGCGAGCTTCACAAGCGGAGAGAGTGGGATTCGAACCCACGGTACCCTTACGGATACACTACCTTTCCAGGGTAGCCAATTCAACCACTCTTGCATCTCTCCATTCGTTTTTTCAAGAACACCGATCTTGCTAAAGATCAAAATTACTTGCTCCACATGCAAATTGTTTGCGCACACCTTATTGCATGGCTGCGGAAGAGGAGGGATTCGAACCCTCGATGGCCCGGAGGCCATTCCGGTTTTCGAGACCGGCCGATTCAACCACTCTCGCACCCTTCCGTTATTTTCTTTTTATAATATACGGAAAAGTGCAGAAAGTTCAAATGGCAGGAACCGGCTGCGTTGTTGTATTGTTGCAATACATAACAAGGTCAGTAATTTGAATTTAAATAAACGAAAAGGAGATAGTGGTATGTCGGTAAAAGTTGGAGACAAGGCGCCAGATTTTTCATTGTTCGATTCAGAAAGAAAAGAACAAACGTTACAGAAATTTGCCGGGAAGAATGTTGTGCTGGTTTTTTATCCCGGTGCATTCACGAGCGTCTGCACCAAAGAATTATGCACGTTCCGCGATTCACTCGCACGATTCAATCAACTCAATGCGCAAGTGCTCGGTGTCAGCGTCGATGCGCCGTTTGCGAACGCGGCATTTGCGTCGCAGAACCAATTGCAGTTTCCGCTGCTGAGCGATTATAATCGAATAGTAAGCAAATTCTATGGCGGTGTGCATGAAAATTTTGTGGGATTGAAGGGATACAGCGTTTCAAAACGTGCCGTATTTGTGATCGATGGAAACGGCGTTGTGAAATATACTTGGGTTTCTGAAAATCCCGGTGTGGAGCCGAATTACGAAGAAGTTTCTGCTGCCTTGGCGTAATGGTGTTTGTATGCAAGCAGTCGCGAAAGCAGAGCGTGTCTGTCGGTGTACATAATTTCATACTCTTCACAAAAATCTTTTTTGAATTTCATCAAGAAAATTCCTATTCTATAAGGAACGGTTATGTTGAAAACAGGAGATAGAGCCCCGAACTTCAAGTTGCCGACAGGCGATGGTAAAATGATCAGCCTCAAAGATTTAAGAGGGAAAAAAATTATTCTGTATTTCTATCCGAAAGATAATACCTCGGGTTGTACAACAGAGGCGTGTTCGTTTCAAGAAAACGGAGCAGCAATAAAGAAAAAAGGTGCGGTGGTTATTGGCATTAGTGCAGACAACGTTGCATCGCATGCAAAGTTCGCTGCAAAATATCATTTGTCTTTTCCGCTGCTCAGCGATGAATCGAAAGAAGTCAGTAATGCCTACGGCGTGTGGAAAGAAAAGTCGATGTACGGCAAAAAATATTTCGGCATCGAGCGCACAACATTTATTCTCGATGAAGCCGGAACGATTCAACATATATTTTCGAAAGTTAAAGTGCAAGGACACACGGATGAAGTGCTTTCCGTGTTGTAAGGAATAAAATGGCAAAAACGTACGTAACGCGGCGCGAAGTTTTTTGCGCGTCGCATTTGTTGTGGAATAAAGAATTTTCGGACGAACAGAATTTCGAAATCTATGATAAATGCGCCAATCCAAACGGCCACGGGCATAATTATATTCTGGAAGTCACTGTCGCCGGAGAAATTAAAAACGATACGGGGTATATGATCGACTTTAAAAAACTGAGACAGCTTGTACGAACGGAAATTGTCGATAAGGTCGATCACAAGCATCTTAATTTTGATGTGGATTTCCTTCACGACGTGATTCCGACAGCAGAAAATCTTGCCGTGGCATTTTGGAATATTCTTGAGCCGAAGATTGCCGACGGGGAATTGTACGCAGTCCGACTGCGCGAAACAGAAAACAATGTAGTAGAATATCGAGGCGAATAAATTTCATGAAACATGCGAATAAGAAAGAGGAATTAATTTACGAATTGTTGAAAGAGCTTGGCGAAGATCCCAAACGTGAAGGATTGATAAAAACTCCCAATCGTGTTTCGAAAATGTACGAGTTCTTGACGAAAGGATATCAGCAAGATATTCAGGAAGTGATGAACGACGCGGTGTTTAAAGAAAAATACAACGAAATGGTCATCGTGAAAGACATCGACTTTTATTCGTTATGCGAACATCATCTGGTACCGTTTTTCGGCCGATGCCACATTGCATATATTCCGTCTGGAAAAATTCTCGGGTTAAGTAAAATGCCGCGCATTGTCGAAATCTTTTCCCGTCGATTGCAAGTGCAGGAGCGGTTGACGCAGCAAATTGCCGAAACACTCAATCAATATTTACATCCCGATGGCGTCGGCGTCGTGATCGAAGCGCAGCATTTATGCATGATGATGCGCGGCGTAGAAAAAATAAATTCCACGGCAACGACCAGCGCGATGCTGGGATCGTTTCGTACCGATGTAAAGACACGGAGCGAATTTTTAACGTTGATCAAAAAATAATTTCAATATCATGGAGCATTCGCAAACACAGCGTATCGTTTGGATTACCGGAGCGAGCAGCGGCATCGGATTTGCACTGGCGGAACGCTTTGCTTCTGGCGGCGACGTAGTTGTTGCCAGCTCGCGTTCCAAACAGAAATTGAACGCACTTCAAAACATGATTCAATCACGACAGCAGCAATGTGAAATACTCACGTGCGATGTTCAGCTTGAAGAATCTGTCGGAACTGCCTCTCGCGAAATTCTCGAAAAATATTCATCAATCGATGTGCTGATAAATAATGCTGGCGTAACGTATTTTAAAAATTTTGCATCGACAACGATTCAGGAATTCGATCACATCATCAATACCAATTTGCGCGGTTCGTTTTTAACGACACAATCCGTACTTCCATCGATGCTACAGCAGAAACAAGGATTGATTATCAACATTCTTTCCTATGTTACGAAAACCACATACACGCAATCTTCCGTGTATTCAGCGTCGAAAGCGGGTGCCGAAGCATTGATGAACGGGCTTCGCGCCGAAGTGAGAAAAGAGGGAATTCGGATCGTCAATATTTATCCAGGGGCCACAGCAACGCCCATTTGGAGACAAAGCTACCGAGAACAGCACGAAGCGGAAATGATGCAGGCCGCCGATGTTGCGGATATTGTTTTTGATCTATCGATGCAGCCGCGCACATTGATGCCGGAAGAATTGGTGCTGCGTCCGCAAATCGGGGATTTGAATGTATAATTGTGTTGCCGTATATTGATACTGCATGAATCGTTGAAACCAATTTAAAATTTCTATAAGTACCATCGAGACTCACTGGAAGATCTTGAATTCCAGAGGTTCATGTTTTATATTGGTGACAGTGATGATACACAATTCTTTTCTGCGAACTATTGCAATCGGTCTCTTTGCTCTCTCTATGACGACACTGCCGGGATGTGTTGTCGGCAATGCAATTTCCGATGGCTATGAAAATTTTACCACTTATTTCAATGCGTACTACAACGCGAGTAAATTATTTTCTGATGCTGAAGATGAAATTCAGTCAGCGGCGTTGCTCGCGCGTGGAAAACAGGGACAGGCAAAACAAGACTCTATACCGTCGTCGGCAAAGCAAAAATTATTTCAAGTAATCGATAAGTGCTCCAATATTATGGCGTACCATCCCGCGAGTAGTTTGGTCGATGATGCTTTGCTCATGACGGGTAAGTCCTTCTATTATATGTGGGAATATCGAAAAGCAGAACGAAAGTTTGAAGAATTGCTCGCGCAGTATCCTCATTCTTCTTTATCATTTGAAGCGCGGCTTTGGATGGCACGCTCAAAAGATAAGCTTCGTGAAACGGACGAAGCGATTCAAATGACGGGAGAATTGCTTGCCGCAGCTCAAACAAACAATGTCAAAGATATCGAATCGGAAGCAGCGAGATTGTTGGCGGCGTTATATCGACAAAAAGGTATGTTCTCGGAGGCGGAAAAATACTATGATATATCCATTCAATATGGATCCAATGATGAAAAAACTCAAGCGGATATAGAGTTAGCCGACGTTTATTTTACGGAAGCGCATTATGAAGAAGCGGTGAAAGCGTACTCAAAAGTCGAACAATATACTTCCGATAATTACATAGTCTATTATGCCAAGCTCCAGACCGCGCTTGCCTATCGGCAGATGAAGCAGTTCGATCAAAGCGAGCAACGGTTAAATGCAATGGCTCTTGATTTTCACTATAAAGAATATTTGCCCATCATTCGCTTGGAACGAGCAAAAACATATTTTGCCGCCGGCAAAACTGCCGCTGCTGCCAATGAATATTTTTCCATCGACACAACGTTTGCCAGGACTCCGTATGCGTATCGTGCGGCGCAGGAACTTGCCGCAATTTATGAAAAAGAAAAAGAGCTTCGAGATTATAAACTTGCATTAAAATATTATACCGAGGCGGCAAATGGCGGCCAGGATGCTAGCATGCTGGCAAGCAAAAAATCTCATGCGCTCACTCGTTATTTTGCATCGTATGCCACGTTTCATCAAACAGATAGTCTTATGGCGCTGCTTGCCGATACCAGTACGCAAACGCTGAGAGATTCGCTCGCAAAGATCATGGCGGATACGCTTGGCCGTGCGAAGAATGATACCACGATAAAAAAAATTCAAGCGGCAATAACCGCCAAGAAGAATCTTCTCAGTGCTGATTCGTTGATGGTCTTAAAATCTATTGCTGCGCATGATCTGGGCGACGTGTTTTACGAATTCATGGAAAATTCTGATTCTGCCATTGTATGGTACACCCATGCATTGAAATACCACTATGATGCCGTACGGAGCCCGCGTATATTATTTATTCTTGCGGAACTTTCGAACACGCACGCCGGGGAAAAATATTCGATGCCGGGCGAGTACTATGAAAAACTGGAGCATGATTTTCCGGCTTCAGTGTATACGGCAGAAGCGCGACGGCTGCTCGGCAAACCGAATGTGAGCAGCTCGGATACTGCGGCGGAACGCTATCGGCAAGCGGAGCAATATGTCGATGCGAAAGCGTACGATAAAGCACAAGCGCTGTTTGCTTCTATCCCCGCAGATTTTCCTAATTCGCGCTTAGCCCCGAAGAGCGATTACGCCGTTGCGTGGGTATGGGAATATGGATTGCTGAATAGCGATAGCGCGCTCGCACAATATAAGCGCGTTGTTAAAAAATATCCCGGGACAATTTTTGCCGCTCAGGCATCGAGGCGATTTATTGAACAAGCGGACACGGCAAAAAAAGATACAGCAGCGCTTCATCCCGCTCCCCCGCTTTCTGCGCCGCGTGATGTGCCGCAGCCGAATCAAAAGTTGGCAACTCCGCCGGCAGCATTGCCGGATTCAAGCGACCGTAGCCGGCCGCAGATACCGAATGAAGGGCGCAAACCGAGGAGGCCGGTCGGAAATGAGTAATGAAACAAAGCCGCAGCAGCAATGGTGCGTTGTAGAAAACTGTACAGAGATCGCGGAAAAAATATTCCGGCTGTCATTTAAATTTCCGCAGCTCGCCGCGGCAGTACAGCCGGGGCAATTCGTGAACATCCGTGTTTCGGAAACGGAGGAACCACTCTTGCGCAGGCCGTTCAGCGTTTCGCGAGTTGAGGGCGATCTCATAGAAATCATGCTGCAAATTGTCGGATCAGGAACGAGAATTCTTTCTGAAAAAAAATCTGGCGAATTGTTAGATGTCCTTGGGCCTCTTGGACAGCCATTTCATCTTCAAGCGGAATTCGATACGGCGCTGATCGTTGCCGGCGGGCTTGGCGTTGCACCGTTCCCGTTGCTGACTGCTGCGCTCATGAAAATCGGAAAGCATGTTGAAACATTCGCAGGATTTCGCAGCGCACAGCAAGAATGTACAGAACATCTTGAGAATATCCATCTTGCAACCGATGATGGGAGCCGGGGATTTCATGGAACCGTGGTAAAATTAATCGAAGACTATCTTGAAAAAAAATCTACCGCCAAATATAAAGTATTTGCATGCGGCCCGACCAAGATGCTCATGGCGTTGACGGAACTGGGAAAACGAAAATCCATTTGCTGCGAGCTTTCGTTGGAAGGACAGATGGCATGCGGCGTCGGTATATGCCAGGGTTGTCCTGTCGAATTAATCGATGAGGAAAAAAAATATGCGCTGGTTTGCAAAGACGGCCCGACCTTTCTTTCCACAGAAATAAATTTGAGAGAGGCGAATTGACGATGGCGGCAGTGAAAACATCCTTCAAAATTCGCGGTGTGGAATTTGCCAACCGCGTCTTTGTCGCTTCCGGCACGTTCGGCTATGGCGATGAAATGCCGTCGCTCGTCGATGTGAACCGGCTGGGCGGCATTATGACGAAATCGCTTTCGTGGAAACCGCGCGACGGCAACCCGCCTCGTAGAATTGCCGAAACAACAAGCGGAATGTTGAATTCCATTGGCCTTGCCAACATCGGCGTGCATGCATTCATTGCAAACAAACTGCCCGCGCTTCGTCGCACTTCGACTAAAATTATTGCCAACATTGCGGCAAGTTCAATTCAGGAATATTGTGATGTGCTTTCGCTTTTGGAACAGCAAGAGGGAATTGCGGGCTACGAGATCAATATTTCGTGCCCGAATGTCAAAGAAGGCGGTTTGAATTTTGGCACCGATCCAAAAATGACAGCGGCCATTGCATCGTCGCTGCGCAAGTTGACGGATCGTCCGTTGATCATCAAATTGACTCCGAATGTTACGCACATTTCGGAATTTGCGCGTGCGGTCGAAAGTGAAGGTGCTGACGCCGTTTCTGTTATCAACACACTTATCGGTATGGCGATTGATGTGAAGACGCGCAAACCGAAACTTTCCACGGTCACCGGCGGTTTATCCGGCCCTGCCATTAAACCGATTGCGCTGGCAAAAGTGTATGAAGTTGCAAAAGCTGTGAAGATTCCGATCTTTGGCATCGGCGGTATTGCCGATGTGGAAGATGCGATAGAATTTTTACTTGCTGGCGCCACGGCAGTGCAAGTCGGCACCATGAATTTTGTCGATCCTGCCGCTTCGACAAAAATTGTTAATGGAATGGAACGGTATGCCATCGATCAGCACATGATCGATGTTCAGCAACTTGTCGGCGCATTAGAGGCAGATATAAAATTTTCCGTGCTGCAATCATGGTTGTAAATTTCTCAATTCATTTTTTACCTTGACGTATTTAGAATCCATTTCGTTTCTCTACGGACTTCAAAAATTTGGAATGAAGTTCGGTTTGCATGGTATTCGGCAGTTGCTGCGAACGCTGGGCAATCCCGAAAAAAAATTTTTATCTCTTCATATTGCCGGTACTAACGGCAAAGGTTCGACCGCATCGATGCTTGCCGCCATGTTCACTGCTGCAGGATATAAAACCGGACTTTACACTTCGCCGCATCTGATTCAGTTCAACGAACGCATTCGCATTAACGGAAAACCGATTTCATCGCGCGATCTTTCACGATTGACGACCTTGCTCCAAACCGGAGTTATTCGCGGCAATAATACTTTCTTTGAAGCCGCGACGGCTATCGGCTTTCAATATTTTGCCGAACAGCAAGTCGATATTGCGATCATCGAAACCGGTCTCGGCGGGCGTTTGGATGCCACGAATGTTTTGAAGCCGCTCGTTTCTGTTATCACCACCATCGGTCTTGAACACACGCACATTCTCGGCAACACGATTCAAAAAATTGCGAAAGAAAAAGCAGGCATTATAAAAACCAAAACGCCATGCTTCACGGCGTCAAGCGATGCATTGGCACGCGGTGTTCTTGCATCGGTCTGCAAAAAAAAATCTGCGCCGTTTCATATCGTTCGGAATGATCAAGTGCATATTCATCGTTCATCGCTGCACGGATTTGTTGCAGATTTCGATTTCTCATCGCATGCATTATCCCGTGTGAAAGTCTCTTTGCCGGGAACGCATCAAGCGATGAATGCGTTGTTATCGTTGTCGGTCATCGAAGAGATCAACCGAACACAGCGCTTTCATATTTCTGAACGCGCAGTGCGAAAAGCGCTCGCCGGCGTTCAACGGTATTCCGGTTTGCAAGCGCGGCTTTCCGTTGTGCAGAAGAACCCGATGATCGTTGCCGATGTTGCTCATAATCCCGATGCGATGGCGGAATTATGTTCGGCGTTGAAAAATATTCAGCCCAAAAAATTCCGGATTGTCTTCGGATTGATGCAGGATAAAAATCTTGAGCCGATGATTCCTGCTTTATCGTCGATTGCGGAGACCTTGATTGCCGTTGAAGCACGAACGGAGCGTTCGCGTTCTGCCGCAGAACTTGCGCAGGCATTTCAACAATCCTGTATTCCTGTAAAGCAATATTCGAGCGTGGCACGCGGATTACGCGCGTTGCTGAACGAACCATCGCCGCAGCCGATTCTCATCACGGGTTCTCATTTTGTGGTGGGAGAGGCGCTGGCGGCGCTGCAGCGGAAAAAATACTTGACAATAAATCAATAATCCGCTATACTACTATAGGAAGTTAGATGCAGTTGCATTTCGTATAACCTAATCGGCTTGCTACAGGAACTCAGTTCTTTTTTACTTCTCCAAAATAATGTTCGTACAAAAAGTATTGTCACTACAAATTTCTAATTGAATTCATTTCTCACTATTTCTCACCATTAACGAGGTATAACTTTTATGCCAATGGACATCAATGAGTTGAAGTCCAAGAAGATTGTTGAACTCGGCACCATTGCTAAGGAACTCAATATCGACGGGTACGGCGATCTTCGGAAACAAGATTTAATTTTTAAAATCCTTGAAGCACAAACGAAACAAGACGGGTTGGGTTTCAGTAAAGGCGTGCTTGAGGTGCTGCCGGACGGATACGGATTCCTCCGGTCAGTCGATTATAATTATCTGCCGTCTCCGGACGATATTTACGTCTCGCCGTCGCAGATTAAAAAATTCTGCCTGCGCACCGGTGATACGGTGAGCGGACAGGTTCGTCCGCCGAAAGAAGGCGAGCGGTTCTTTGCGCTGCTGCGCGTCGAAGCCGTGAACGACGACCATCCGGATATGGTGCGCGACCGGACGTTGTTCGAAAACCTCACGCCGATGTACCCGACAGTTCGGTTGAAGTTGGAAACTATTCCCGGCGAATATGCCATGCGCGTGCTGGATCTTCTTGCGCCGGTCGGCAAAGGCCAGCGCTGTATGATCGTCTCGCCGCCCAAAGCCGGTAAAACCATTCTCCTCCAAAAAATTGCCAACAGCATTACCCGTAACCATCCCGAAATTAAACTCATCGTGTTATTGATCGACGAGCGCCCTGAAGAAGTGACGGATATGGAACGTTCGGTAAGCGCAGAAGTCATCAGCTCCACGTTCGATGAGCCGCCCGAGCGCCACGTTCAAGTTTCGGATATGGTTTTGGAAAAAGCAAAGCGGTTGGTGGAAGCGAAAAAAGATGTCGTGATTTTGTTGGACAGCATCACGCGCCTTGCCCGCGCCCACAACACGGTAGTGCCGCACAGCGGAAAAATTCTTTCCGGCGGTGTCGATGCCAACGCCTTGCACCGTCCGAAGAGATTCTTCGGCGCTGCTCGCAACATCGAAGAAGGCGGTAGCTTGACCATCATTGCAACGGCACTTGTTGAAACCGGCAGCCGTATGGACGAAGTGATCTTTGAAGAATTCAAAGGAACCGGAAACTCCGAAGTGGTGCTGGATCGCCTCTTGAGCGATAAGCGTATCTTCCCGGCCATCAATATCAATCGATCTGGAACGCGTAAAGAAGAAAACCTGATCGAACCGGATGACCTGAACCGCATCTGGATTATGCGCAAATTCTTTAGCGACATGAATCCCGATGAAGCGATGGACCTCTTGCTCGATAAAATGCGAGGAACAAAAAACAACAAAGAGTTCCTCAAAGTGATGAACAGCTAACAAGTACACACTGAGCCGCGAATGATCTTCGCGGCTTTTGTGTTTTTAGAAAGTGGAATTTTGCAACCTCAAGCTGGGATATCTGGAGGCATTGTAAGCTCTTGCTGCTCTTGTGGAAGCGCTGGTATTATGTTATTCCTTTTTCGGCAAGGTAGGGCATATATTTTCGGTCGATTCCCAGAACATGCTCGTAGTACCATCCCGCAACAAATTTGAGTAGTTCTTGTTGTATCTCTGGACCGTTTTGCGATACTTTGAGAGACAATTCAAAAACCCTCTTAATAAAATTAAGATGCAGTTGAATATGTTCCGACAATTCCGGATAGTGAACTTTTATCATATATTGTTCTTCAGTGGCAAAATGGTTGTACGCATAATGGATCAAGGAATCGATGATCGGTTTCGTCGATTCCCACGCATTCTCTTTTTCAATTGAGTCGATAATTTTATTGATAATGTCCAACAATCCTTGATGCTGCCGGTCGATCTCTTTAACGCCGACGGAAAATTGTTCTTTCCATGGTATCGGTTTCATCATCGTTGTTCCTTTCTTCTTCAATGATCGATTGGAGGGAA
>DATKMP010000008.1:0-6507 GCA_035541775.1 Bacteroidota bacterium
TTAAAACACTCGGCCCGAAGTTTGGAAAATCCGTACAGCCCATCGCTGCGCGCATCAAAGATTTATCGGCAGCAGAAATTTCTTCCTTGCAATCAAACGGAAAACTTTCGTTATCGATCAACGGAAGCGAATACGAAATCGATACGAACGATGTCGAAATTTTGCATGAAGATATTCAGGGCTGGCTCGTCGAAACCGACGGATCGGTCACGGTTGCACTCGATACGGAGTTGACCGATGCCTTGGTGAGCGAGGGCCTCGCGCGTGAATTTGTGAACCGTATCCAAAACCTGCGCAAGGATTCCGGGTTTGAAGTGACGGACCGCGTTCGCATTTATCATATGTCTTCGCCGCGCCTAACGGCGGCGCTGGCACAGATGACAGAATACATTCAACAAGAAACATTAGCCGTGGAAGTCAACGCTGTTTCTTCCGGCGATATTGTGAACCATGCCGCCAAAGCGGAAGATATTAACGGCGAACAAACTTCACTTGCAGTTGAGAAGATTTAGAGTATATTGGTGCATTCATAGTTGATTCAATACGTCCAACGTGATGGGAGAAAAACAATGGCGAAGAAGTCAGTAAAAAAGGCAGGGAAGAAACAAGTGGCGAAAAAAAATGTGAAGAAAACGAAAAAACAAGCTGCGGCAAAGTCCGTCAAAAAACCAAAGCTTGCAGCAATCATAAAAGCAAAACCAAAAGTGAAAGCTGTCGTCAAAAAAGGGTACAGTAAAACCGAATTGGAGCGCTTTAAAAAAATTATTTTAGAGAAGCGTCAGGAAATTTTGGATGAATTAGAATCGCTGAAGGCCACAATGATGGATACCACCACCGGCCAGTACGAAGTGGAAAACTCCAATTACTCGCTGCACATGGAACAGGGTACCGATGCGATGGAGCGCGAAAAAGTATTCTTGTTTGCCTCGCGCGAAGGAAAGTTTTTAAATTATCTTGACGATGCGCTGAAGCGGATCGAGCGCGGCGATTACGGCTTCTGCTCCGATTGCGGCGCCTTGATCGAGAAAGATCGGTTAGATGCAGTTCCGCATGCACAGCAATGCGTCAAATGCAAGATGAAACGCGCGAAAGAATAAAAGGGGAACTGCCATTGCAAGTATTATATGTTACGCTGGGCATTGTTTTGCTCGACCAAGCGACCAAGCTGTTGATAAAAGGTTTCACGATTCCGTGGACGCATTATTATCATGCCGGAATGCAAATGGGACAGACCATTCCCGTCATCGGTAATTTTTTACGATTGACGTATGTGGAAAACCCCGGGATGGCGTTTGGCATCGATATCGGCGGAAGAGTGTTTCTCGCTCTTTTCTCGCTGGCAGCGAGTGTCGGTATTTTTTATTACCTCTTTAAAATCCGCCGCGAAGCGTTGAGCATTCGTTTATCGCTAGCGTTGATTCTCGGCGGCGCCGTCGGCAACTTGATCGATCGAATTTTTTACGGCGTCATTTTCGGCGAAGGTCCGTTGTTCCACGGCAAAGTGGTGGATTTTATCGATATGGATTTTTTTAAAATTCATTTTATGAATTTTTCGATGGATCGTTTTGCCGTGTTCAACGTTGCGGATTCCGCCGTCACGGTCGGTATTGTGTTGATGCTGTTGTTTCACAAACAGTTCAGCGAATTGGAAAAGAACTCCGAACCGCTCCCTGCCGCAGAAGAACCCCCAGCAGCGAATAGCGAGAGCGGCGAAACGCCGGCATCTCTATCGTAATTGCTTATATGCCTGCTTTCATTCCCTCTGACCAAAAATCAACAGAGGAGCGGGAGAAACTCCAGATTATTATTCCACCGCACGAACATCGAAAACGGCTCGATGTGTATCTCACCAATCGCATCGAAAATGCAACGCGCAATAAAGTGCAGCAGGCAATCGAAGCCGGCGCAGTGCTCGTCAATCAAAAAAAAGTAAAATCCAGTTATCAGCTCAATCCCAATGATGTCATCGATATCATGTTTCCGCGCCCGCCGCGTCCCGATGCAAAACCGGAAAATATTCCGATAGAAATTATTTATGAAGATGACCAACTTGTGATCGTGAACAAGCCGGCGGGAATGGTAACGCATCCTGCATACACGCATTACACGGGCACGCTCGTGAATGCGATGCTCTTTCATTGCAACCAGCTTTCGCATGTGAACACCGAACTGCGTCCGGGCATCGTACATCGATTGGATAAAGATACGACAGGATTGATGGTCGTTGCGAAAAACGATGTTGCACATCAGCTTCTTGCAAAACAATTTTCCAAACGAACGATCGACCGTGAATATTGGGCTATCGTGTGGGGGACATTTAAAAAAACAAATGGAACGATTGAAGCGAATCTTGGACGCAGTAAAAAAGACAGGAAAAAAGTTGCCGTGACGGAAGACGGGAAAATTGCTGTCACGGAATACGAAGTGCTGAAGACGTTCGAGTTTCTTTCGCTTGTCAAGTTACATCTCAAAACGGGACGAACGCATCAGATTCGCGTGCATCTTGCACATATCGGTCATCCGGTTTTCGGCGATCCGACTTACGGCGGACGAAGCAATACGTGGAACGGATTATCGGGAACAAAAGCGCAGCACGCAGCAAATTTGTTAAAGCTCATCGAAAGGCAGGCGCTGCATGCCAAAACTATCGGATTTATACATCCCGCAACAAAAGAATTTGTGAAATTTGATTCCGAACTTCCTGCCGATATGCAGCAAGTGATTGAAAATCTTTAATCTCTTTTCCAATCCTATTTTTTAAATTTGAAGAAAAAATCTTGCTTTCAAATTTAAAAAGTATAATATTAAACCATCAGATTAACATTATATTACTTTTTCGGCAGGTTCTTATAGGCGGTTGCTAATGCATTAATAGAGGTGACGATGAATTTCATCGGACGTTCTATTCTTGTACTAAATAACTATTGTGCACTGCACATTTATTAGAAAGGGTAATATAATGCACAGTCACATCAGAGCAATCTTGTTGCTCGTTGTTTTTGTTTCTTCCACAGCATTTTCACAACTTGTAACCACGGTGGTTCCATCTCTTGAAATTAGTCCATCGCCTGAAGCGAACGGTCAGGGAGAAACATCTGTTTCAAGAATCACTGACGATCCGTATGCGGTCAATTCTAATCCTGCACATCTGGGATTTCTCGGTTCACAACCATTCCTTTCGGCTTCTTTCTATCCGTCCAAGACTCAATGGCTTCCCGGGTCAGGGAATAACGAACTGACGTATAATTCCTTTGCAGCGACCGGCGGCTTAAATTGTGAAAAATATTTTTCTATTCCGCTGACAATAGGTATTGCATATTCCAAAGTGGATTTAAATTATGGAACTTGGACTATGACTGATGGATATGGAAATAGTATGAGTGGTAATGTCGAAGAATATACAAATGCATTTAGCTTTGGTGCCGGATTGGATGTAGGAATTCAAATTGCATTGGGAATAACATTTCGAAAAATAGATTCAAAACTTGGTCCTTATGGTCCGCTAAATCCACCATCAGATAATTCCATCTGGTCACGTGATTATGGTTTGCTTATCAATATTCCGGTAATTGATTTAGTTGATAGAGAAATAAAAATTTTTCCCGTTGTTTCGCCTTTGTGCAATGTATCCTTCGGTACCGCATTAACAAACGTTGGTGATAAAATGACTTACATTGACAAAGCGCAGCAATCTTCTCTTCCGCGTATGATATCTTTAGGCACAACGATCGATCTTGGTATTAAATATTCGCCAACAGATCATAAGCTTATTTCTATTTCGTGGACACGAGAATCAAGCAGCTTGCTTGTTGGATATTCTGATACATTAGGAACTACATATTATCGCGGCGGTTTTGCTGATATCGATTTCATAAAAAACATCATCGAAGGCAAGCAGACGAATCAAACACAATATGGTGTTACATATTCGGCGACAAATCTTTCACAAGGATGGCAGTTGGGACTCGGGGAAATTATTTACGTGAGAGGCGGATCTTTTCAGAGCTCAGGAATAAATTTATCGACAAGCGGCATCGGTATTCGAGCGAAAGGAATATTTAAATTGCTGGAAGATTTTCAAATTCCTGAACCTGATTTTATTGCATTGCTGCATCGCCATTTCGATGTTCGCTATGATTACTGCAAATATCATGCAAATGATTATGGTCCAATGGATGGAACAACGTTTTCATCTTTTAGCGTAACAGTCAAATTATAACGGCACAAACGGGTTACCTGCTGATGCACTCCTCTTCGCGCATCAGCAGGTACCTTTTTTTGCAAAATAATTGAAATTGAAAAAGAGGGTTCGTACATTATCGCAAAAATATAATCAAAAGGAGGTACGCTATGAACTCTTTGCTCAAGAGTATTGCCATTGCCCTTTTTGTACCGATATCGTTTCTGCAGGGGCAGCAAAACAATTTCGATATCAACGCCTATCAATCGTTTTTATCCGCGCATCAAAATCTATCTGCAGTGCAAACGCAGGCAATTCATCCTGCGGGAAATTTTAAAGGAACGGCGTCGACTGACACAGCCGGTCAACCATACTTCCGAAAAATCGATTCTTGTTTTCATTTGACTGCCGATGAGAAAACGCTTTTTCAAAACCATGGATTCGTTGTTTCCGAGCGGCTCAATGCTTTATCGTTCGGTCAGGCGTTGACAAATATTTACAGTAACGACTTGCCGGTTTTTATTTCTGCCGATGCCATTCTCCAGCCGTTTCATACTTCGTACGATGCGCTGCTGATGAATATGGAAGTGTCGAAAATCATTCCATCGTTAGATAATTTATTGTTGAATATGTATCAAACCATTCCCGTGCTTGCACAGCGATATGATACCATTCCGGCAATGACGACAATGTTGAAAGATTTAGACGTCTATATAACCGTTGCACGAAATCTTCTCGATAAAAATATTGCTCCCAAGTATGCAGACAATGTTTCTGTTGCCGACTCGCTGCTGGCACTGATCGCAACATTATCGCCGCAGCAATTTCCACTCTTTTCTTCGACGCTGCGCACAATCGATTTCAGCCAGTTTCAGATTCGCGGACATTATACGCAGGATACGGTGCTGGGAAAATATTTTCAGACGATGATGTGGCTGGGAAGAACAGAAATGTATTTGATTGCACCAAAATCGGATGATCCACTTCAACAAAAGCCGGCGGATATTCAGCGGCAGACAATTCTTGCATATCTTGTTGCCGAAGCTGCCGAAACGGGAAATGCGGTTTCACTCATCGATACCGTCGATACGATTATTAAATTATTTGCCGGCGATCAGGATAATGTCACGCTTCCGAATTTGCAATCGCTTCGTTCGCAGCTCGGATTTAGTTCGGCAAGCGCTTTGTTAGACACGAATCAAGTAAATGCATTTCAATCATTGCTGGCGACGCAATCGTATGCATTTCAGCGTATCAACTCTCAAATTTTAATGTCCAATCCTTTCACGCCCGATCAAATTCAACCTGCAGCTTCATTTTTGTTATTCGGGCAGCGGTTTGTCGTCGATTCGTATGTGACAGGAAATGTCGTGTATGATAAAATTATTTACAACAATCAAAAAATTTTACGGATGCTGCCGAACACGTTAGATGTTCTCTTTGCACTCGGCAATAATGCTGCCGCACAGCTTCTTCAGCCGGAATTGGACTATTATCATTACGGAACGAATCTCGCGGCACTCCGATTTCTTGTCGATGCGTACGATTCGACCTTCTGGCAAAGCTCATTTTATAACGGATGGTTGAATGCCATTCGCACTCTTAATCCTCCGGCAGATCGAACGGCATTACCGAAGTTTATGCAAACGGCCTCATGGTGGCAGGAGAAAATGAATACACAGCTTGCATCGTGGGCAGAACTCCGGCATGATAATTTGCTGTATGCAAAACAATCATATACCAGTGGTGTGATGTGTTCATATCCGCAAAGTTATGTAGAACCGGTTCCGGCATTCTATCAAGCGCTCAAGCAATTTTGTTCAAATGCAGAAACAAAATTGAGCAGTTATAATGTTGCTTCAGTTACTTCTTTTTTTCATAGATTCGGATTAATTGCCGATACACTTGCGTCAATTGCAGCAAAAGAACTTACTCAAACATCTTTGACGCAAGCAGAAAAGACATTCCTTGCCTCAATGCTTGTTTTCGAAGGGGAGTGTGGTTTTCCGTACACAGGATGGTATACACAATTATTCTATCAATTTTATTACCATAATATTTCGGGAAATAATTTCACTACTCAAAATTACGTTGTGGCAGATTTCCATACCGCGCCGACCGATTCAGCCGGTAATCCTGTCGGTTGGGTGATGCATGCGGGAACGGGCCCGGTGAATATGGCAGTCATCGCTGCACCGTTGCCGGATGGAACGCCGTGCGCGTTTATCGGTCCGGTGTTCAGTTATTACGAATGCACCACAACGAATTTTAATCGATTGACGGATGATGAATGGAAAACGATGTATGCTCAATCCCCATCGTCGCGG
>DATKMP010000009.1:0-3161 GCA_035541775.1 Bacteroidota bacterium
TTCGATGATCGGGTGCGTGCCTTGCAGCGATTCCAGCACGGCAATGTCGGTCGAAAAACCGGTTTTCGTTTTTCGTGCTGCGGGCAATTTCAATTTGTTGAACAACACTTCGGAAAGCTGTTGTGTGGAATTGATGTTGAACGGACTTCCGGCATCCTCGTAAATATCGCGCGTTAAAATATCGATCTGCCGTTCAAGGTCTTTCGACATTTCTGCAAGATACTTGCTGTCGATGGCAATGCCCGTTTGTTCCATGTGTGCAAGAACCGAAACTAAGGGAAATTCAATTTCCTGGCACAGCTTTGTCATTTCCAGCGAAGCAAGTTCTTGCTCAAAATGTTCGTACAACCGGAACGTAATATCGGCATCTTCGCAGGAATAATTTGAAACATCTGCCAGTGGAATTTCGCGAATATCTTTTTGATTCTTTCCTGTTCCTGTTAATGCTTCATACGAAACCGGCTTATAATTCAAATATTCTTCCGCGACATCGTCCATTCCGTGCCGCCCGTCTGCGCGCACAACATAACTCGCAACCATCGAATCGAACGAAACACCTTCGACCTGAACGCCGTACTGCGATAATACGAGCATATCATATTTAATATTGTGTCCGATTTTTTTAATCGTCGGATTTTCAAAAATCGGTTTCAATGCTGCAATTGCATCGGTGATGTCGATTCCTTCGGTACTAACGAAATGAGGTTTTTCGGAAAAGAGCGTCGCTTGCGTTTCCGCCATCGATTGGCGGATGGCGACGTACCACGCTTCGTGCGGTTTCAATGCAAACGAAATTCCTACTAACGCTGCCTGCAACGCATCGATGGATGTCGTTTCTGTATCGTACACAAATTTATCGGAGGATGCGAGTAATTTGCACAATGCATTAAAATCTTTTTCTTTGGTGATGAGTGTGTAGGTGTGTTGGTCTTTGGTGATGTCGGAAAATTCTTCCGGCGGCGTGAACGCAATTTCTTCGTCGGTTATTTCATTCACAACTCCGGATTCGAGTTTCAGGCGTTCCAATAACGAACGAAAATTGAGTTCTTCGAATAATAGAATTAATTTTGCGGTATCTTTTTTCTCTGCTTTTAAATCATGAAAATTGACGTTCAAAGGAACCGTCGTACAAATGGTCACTAACTCTTTGGATAGTTTCGCTAATTCTTTATTTGCTTCTAATTTTGTCCGGACACCTTTTTGCGGAATATCGTCAAGATGTTTATATAAATTTTCGATGGTGCCGTATTTTTGGATCAAGGGAATCGCTGTTTTTTCTCCGATGCCGGGAACGCCGGGAACATTATCGGATGAATCGCCCGTTAGTGCGAGAACATCGATCACATGTTCCGGGGCCACGCCGAATCGTTTCTTCACGCCTTCGATATCGACAATTTCAACATCGGTTCCCATTCTGCCCGGTTTGAAAATTTTTGTCTGCTTGGTCACAAGCTGTAAAAAATCTTTATCCGGTGTCACCAAAAAAGAAAGTGCGCCTTCTTGGTCTGCTTGCTTGGCAAGTGTGCCGATAATATCGTCCGCTTCGTATCCATCTAATTCCACAATAGGAATATTATACGCGCGTACAACTTCTTTCAGAATAGGAAGCTGTGCGGCCATATCGTCCGGCATTTTTTGGCGCGTGGCTTTGTACTCTTGGTATGCTTTGTGGCGGAATGTCGGTGCGGCAGTATCGAAGACGACGGCAAGATGTTCAGGAAATTCTTGCGATAGAATTCGATTCAAAAACGTCACGAAGCCGTACACCGCGCTGGTGTTTTCGCCTTTGGCATTGGTCAGCGGTTTTTGAATGAACGCGAAGTACGCACGATACGCAATCGCCATGCCATCCAATAAAAATAAACGTTCGGTTGCAGCCATGAAAATTTTTTTTCTATTCGTTTCTTTCATAAAAAATATACGGAAACCTCACCGCAAATAAAACCTGATGGAAATGGAAATAAAAAAATCTTCTTATTGAATTCGATAAAAATGTGTTTTAGTTTGTTTTATAACTATTTTTTAAAAAGAGAGATGTATGGAAGAAAAAATTATTACAGTCTTCGGCAGTGCGCGTGTTGCAGAACCAGACGAAGAATATAAACGAGCATACGAAATCGGAAAAGAGCTGGCGCATGCAGGATTTGCTGTTTGCAACGGCGGATTCGGAGGAGCGATGGAAGCATCCTCGCGCGGCGCGAAAGATGGCGGCGGAAAAACCATCGGCGTAACGTTCGATGTGAAATCGCGCATGCCGAATCCATGGCTTGATAAACAAATCCATCTTCCAAAACTCATCGACCGAATGCAGCGCCTCATTGATATGGGCGATGCGTACGTTGTCCTGAAAGGCGGAACCGGAACGCTATTAGAACTGGCTGCCGTTTGGGAATTTATTAACAAAGGTATTTCGCACGAGAAACCGATTGTGATTGTCGGAGAATTCTGGAGTGGTGTTGTGGAAACGCTGCGTGCAGAATCTTTGTGGGAAGGTGTCGGCGATTGCACAAAATTTATTCATCGTGTCGAAACACCGAAAGAATGTGCGGAGTATTTGAAACAGCAGCTTCGTTAACTCGATTTAATTCGTCGAATCGGGCCACATCTGTTCCACCGCTTGCCACACTTCATCGACTTCGATGTGTGTGATGCAGCGGAACCGATCTTCTTTCCATTTACAATTTGCTGGGCGGGGCGAATAATAAAAACACGGACTGCACTCCATCGGATGACGCAGAAGTATATGGCGATTCTTCCATGGATACACATACGCAGGATTCGTAAAAGCAAAAATGGTTACGGTGGGAACTTGCAAACCGGCTGCAACATGCATTAATCCGGTATCGTTGCACACAAACAGCGAACAGCGCTGCATTAAAGCAGCCGTTGTCATAAATGCTGTTTGCACAATATGTCCGCGGTTGTCCATCAACGCATTAATCTGCTGATTGAGCGCTAACTCATCGGCGCCTCCGAACAAAAGTATGGTCGCGTTTTTTTCTCGCATTAAACGCAATCCAATGGCGGCATATTTTTCCGGCGCCCAGCGCCGTTTGATCTGATTTTTAAATTCTGCGGAGCCGGCGTGAAAGCCGATCAATCCTCGCGCTTGTGTTAGCCCGGATTGTTCGAGCCAAGCAGCGGCATGAGCACGGTCGGTT
>DATKMP010000010.1:0-8106 GCA_035541775.1 Bacteroidota bacterium
TATGCACAAGTGGAGGAGAAACTCATCCTGCTAAAAATCGATCCGCAAAAATTACATTCAGAAACAAAATATGAATCAGCGGTACCGGAAGCGGCAGCAGGATCGGAACATCTGAAAACATCGACGATGTTTCCGCATGTGTACGGGCCAATCGATCAAATTGCTATTGAAGGAATTGGAATTCTCGCGAAAGAAAATAATGGATATCGCTGGCCGATAGAATTTGTACCGTTGAGTGAATATCTGCATTAACATCGGACAAATATACTTTATAACTATCGGCCATAAAAGTGTGAAACATTTTCTGTAGAGATTCACTGAATATGATTTTCAGAAAGCACATTAAAAAACCTCGACTCCAATAATTCCCGGGATCGAGGTTTTTTGTGATAAGTATCTGCAATGTACGAGATCGAATAAATTTTTATTTAAACGCATTGCCTTTATAGATTGGAGTGTCCGTCATCTTGCACATGGTTTCGTTCTCGTTGGCATCCAATACCATAAAGTTGTGAACAGCGGTCGAGAACGGAGTCCATGCATTTCCGCTTGCACCGTTGGGATTTCCGTACTTTGCAAAATTTGTGTAGTACTCGACGATCGTATTGCTCAATGCTTTGTCGCCCGCGGTGAACGGCCGCCAGCTGTGTGCATAGGAATGGAAGACGTACCACAAATCCGATGAATGAAATGCTCCGCTTTTATCTCCGGGAAGCTGGCGTGCAAATAAATATGCATACGCAGGTTGTTTGCTTTTTTCTGCACGCAGGGCGCAGAAATCTTTCACGGCATTCGTCATATCCATTAAATCATTTGTCGTGTAACCGAACATATAGGGGATATCCGGAATATGTCCTGCAGTTGCTTCGTCACTGAAGCTGCCCGGTAAAACATAACCGTCGACGACGGGGCCCCAAAACATCCGCTTTTTGGTCGCGTCTGCATAATCTTTCGCCATTTGCGTGAGTTCTTTAAATGACAGCGCGCGCATTTCTTTTAAGGATGTCTTCTTAAAATAATCCATAAAGTCTTTGTTGACTGACAAAGCGGAGTCGAGTTTCGAAATGAGTTTAAAATTTCCCAGCCCGCCGGCGCTCATACTTATTGCATGGCTGATGAAATTTTTTGATAACGGAGAAGCGCATAAGGATTGAACGCTGCCGCCGCCCGCGCTTTGGCCGAAGATGGTAATGTTGTTCGGGTCGCCGCCGAATTGCTCGATGTTGTCATGAATCCATTTCAGTGCAGCGGCTTGATCTAACAAACCGTAATTTCCGGAAACCTTGTGCGCGCTTTCAGCCGATAGCAGAGGATGCGAGAAAAATCCGATGACACCCAGCCGGTATGTGACCGAAACTAAAATGACGCCTCTCGAAGCCCATTCTTCGCCGCCGTCCATTTCCGGCTCGAACGCAAATCCCTCGCGGTAGCCGCCGCCGTGTATCCACATGGCGACAGGTAATTTTTTATTCACCTGGCCTGCAGCAGGTGTCCAGATATTGAGGTAGAGACAATCTTCGCTGAATGGAACGGAGCCGCTTGCTCTCCATTCCTTGCCGTAAAAACTTTCGGGATCCCATGTTACTTGTTCTGCAGCCGCACCGAAAGTCCCGGCAACTTTTATTCCATCCCAGGGAATGACCGGCTGCGGTTCTTTCCATCGTAAATCGCCAAGCGGAGGCGCAGCAAACGGAATGCCTTTATAGGCGATAACGCCTTTGGTGGGAGTTTCCACGCCGATCACTTTTCCGCCGGCAATTGTTAGAACAGGATTATTGTTTTGGCAGAAGGTCAGCGCCGGGAATACACAGACAAAAAGAAACAATGATATGTTTTTCATAAGTATATCCTGAGTTTGATTAATGATATGAACTGACGTCCAGCGTACAGAAATATTTATTGAAAGGCAAATAGCCATTATGGGTTATTTCCGAATTTAGAACCGGCGAAATTTCATTATGAGCGATCGATGAAAAAAGCACTCGATTAAAAAACGGGAAGTTGAACATGCACAGAAGATGCGATATCGATGATGGGGAAAATCACGGTAGTATACGAATAGGAATAAAGAAAGCGCCGACGGAAATTCGGCGGTGATGCGATATGCTATTTGATCAGAAGAAGAAAATTGGTCTAAGCAGTCACACGCATTGCCGATGCGGACGGATGATGTTCTGCGCAAGACCTTCAAGAATTTAAGTTATACGGATCTCGAAAAAATCAGACGGAGTGCGGTAGAAATTTTTGAAATGAGCCGACCGAATTAAACATGACTAAACTCTAGCGAAAGAAAAAATTGTTTTCTAAGTTCCTTATATTAAATTTGTTTATTATATTGATTCGAAATTTTATTCATTCTTGCTTTTTAAGAAATTCAGTGACCGGCTCTGACAAAAATCGTGTATCTGCAAAAATAGATGTTTGGATTCAAGAATACCTTGTTTTTACGGCATGCTTTCTCTACTTCCTTCTCGGAGTTCATCCTAAGCTAATTCTTGAATTACAGTTTCCCGCGTTTTTGATGGATGTCAATTTCTTGAAAGACTTCCTTCAAATTCCCGGCGGATTGATGGATGGGCTTTCGGCATTCATCATGCGATTTTGGTTGTCCGATTTTATCATATCTGTTTTTTTAACACTCTGTTGTTGGTGTGTCGCCTTCTTCACGAGAAAATGGTTGGAAGTTTTAACGGCAAACCGCTTCTTCCACACATTCCATCTGATTCCGGCGGTTCTGCTGGCGTTTCTCCACAGCCAATATGATTTTAATTTAAGTATAACATTAGCATTCATCGTCAATCTGGCGTTCTTAAATCTCATCATTCGCTGGAATCCGAAACAAGTTGTCCTCCAAATCATCGTCGATATTATCGCCATCGTTTTCCTGTTCTGGATCACCGGCGGTGCTTTTTTGATATACGGTGTTCTCTTCGGATTGCATGAACTCATTGTTAAAAAACGATATATAAACGGTCTGTTCATCCTCGTCTTTTCATCTCTTCTGCCGTACGTAGCATCATCATCGATTATTTTGATTACTTTAAAACAGGCGTATCTGCACAATCTCATTCCGGAAAATTCAATCAAGTTTTTGTCTATCGCTTATATCATTCCTCTATTTTATATACTGGTATATGTCATTGCTTCGTTCACGAAGATAGGTGCCGTTACAAAGTCATTCGAAAAAATTACAGGATTCATTCGATTAGGAAAACTGAACATTCGCTGGCAATGTGTTCTTGGAACATTGCTCATCATCTGCGGAACCATTTTACTCACTGACATTACATACGACAACAATCAACGCCTTGACCTTGAATTGAACCAATATATGCAAGATGGTCGTTGGGATGATGCAATTCATACGGCGAGGCAATGTACTGTTGCAAGTCCGTTTCTCTTCCACCAAATCAATCTCGCTCTCTTTCAATCCGGTACTCTTCTCGATAATATGTTTTCCTTCCAACAATATTTTGGATCTTCTGGTCTTATCATGGATTTTAATTGGCGCTCATACTCACCAGCAAAAACGAGTGATTTTTATTGGAAGCTTGGATTGATTAATGAATCTCTACACTGGGCACACGAAGCCCTCGAATTGAAAGGTCCCACTCCTGAGATTTTAAAACGACTCGGCATGGCGTATATGATAAAGGGTGATCATATTGCTGCCAAACGTTTTTTCTTAAACCTAAAGAACGTACCGTTCTATGAAAAAACCGCTGACGATCTCATCCGGCTTAACGATTCGCCTTCGGAGCTCGCGCAGGTCAGAGATGCTCAATACATTCAATCTTATATGCTGTCAAAAGATTATATTCATCTTAACACAACTTCATCCGCTGAGCTGGAATTATTGTTGAATCGGAATCCTTCTAACAAAATGGCGTTTGAATATTTGATGGCCTATTATTTATTGACCGGTAACCTCAACGGAATTGTAAATTATCTTCCCGCATTCGGATTTTTCAGATATTCCCACATTCCTCGATATATACAAGAAGCATTACTTATCGCGTCGCTCAAATCAAACTTCGATCAGAACAAATTGAACAATTTAGTTCAGCCGATCACGCGCCAATATTTTTTAAATTACCAGCAAATCCTGAATAAATATAAGGGAAATATTTACGATGCTGCACCGGAATTGCAGGCACAATTTGCCGATACATATTGGTACTATCTGATGTATGTGAGGCCGGAGGCAAGGCAATCGGAGATGAAAAATGAATTTCAATAATTACATAAAGATTGCCGGTTACTGGTTTCTCCTCATTTCGATCGTCTTCTTTTGTGTCGGTTGTGTAACTCAAAAAAACATTCCGGATGCAAAACCTGCTGGCCGTTTGCCGGGCATCCAGCCGGATTATTCCGGCATTGTTATTCCTCCTAATATTGCTCCGTTAAATTTTTCCATTAAAGAAACCGGCGAAGATTTTGTTGTTCGCATACACTCCAAAAACGGAGAACCGATTCAGATCGAAAACAACTCAGGGCTTATCCAGATTCCGATGAAACAATGGAAGCGACTTGTTTCAGAGAACCCCGGAGAAGAACTGATTGTCGATATTTATTTGAAGAATCAAGCCGGTCAATGGATCAGTTTCAATCCTATTGTGAACAAAATTGCGCAGGAATCCATGGATGGTTATTTATCATTCCGAAGATTCAAACCGCTTTTTAACTTATGGAAAAAGATGGGCATCTTTCAACGCTGCCTTGAAAACTTCGATGAAAAACCGATTCTTCTCAATCGTTTGACACAGGACAATTGTATGAATTGTCATACGTTCTGGCAGAACGAGACCGACAAATGGCTTCTTCATTTACGCGGCGGACCTGGAACCGCTATGCTTTTGGTAACAGATGGCAAAGCTCGAAGAGTAAATACAAAAACTAAGTTTAGCGGCGTTGCCGCTTATTCTGCATGGCACCCATCTGGTGAATTGGTTGCATTTTCTGTAAGCAAACTTCTTCTCTTCCATCATGAAATGGGAGAAGACCGTGATGTTCTCGATCGAAGTTCAGATATTTATGTGTACGATATAAATACGAATACGATTACAACGACACCGCAAATTTCCGATCCACACCGAATGGAAATCTGGCCTGCTTGGTCACCGGACGGTACGTATCTTTATTTTTGCAGTGCTCCTGAGTTAGAATCGTATGCCGATTCTTCGAGATCTGGTGAAGTGGCGTTAAATAAAATCAAGTACGATTTAATGCGAATTGCATACGATCCTTTGAAACACAGTTGGGGAAATCTCGAAACAGTGATTTCCTCTTCCGATATAGGATTGAGTATCACTGAACCAAGAGTTTCACCCGATGGCCGGTTTGTTCTCTTTACGGCAGCCAGCAATAGTCAATTTCCAATTTATATTCAAAGTGCCGATCTGTATGTGCTCGAAGTGAAAACGAATCGATGGAAAAAGTTGGAATTGAATAGTGATAAAGCAGATTCATTTCATTCGTGGTCAAGCAATGGCCGTTGGATTGTGTTTTCGAGTAAGCGTGAAGATGGTTTGTTCACGAAACCGTACTTTAGCTACTTCGATACGTCCGGTCATGCAGCCAAACCGTTTGTTCTGCCGCAGGAAAATCCTTTATCGTATGAGACAAGTTTAGAAATATATAATGCGCCGGAATTTACAAAAGAACCTGTCCATATAAGCCCGCAGGATTTGGCGAAAGCAGCTTTTTCTGAGCAGGATGCTTTGAATGCAAAATTCGATTCGACTTCAGTTGCAGAGAAAAACACCAATAAAACAAATTCTGCTAAACAAGTCCGCGTTCCTTCGAAATAAAGCAACACGTATCGCAAGAACATAAAACACGCGCAATTCAGCGTTCTGTTCACCGACCGATTTGTGAGGAATTTGAAAACACTGTAGGTGCGCATCGGGTTCACGGTGGAAAAATTCCGAAACGATAAAAAAGATTTTTCAGAAAAAAAGATTGCTTCAAAGCAAGCAATAAAAAACCGCTTCGATCGCTTGAAGTGATCGGAGCGGTCATACCTTCCGAGAAAGGGTATAGCGTAAATTAAATCTTTTCTACTTTGACGGCTGTGCCATAAGCCAGCACTTCGCTGACGCCGCCCATAATTTCCGTGGTATCGTAACGAAACGCCAGCACCGCATTTGCGCCAAGCTGCTCCGCATGCTGAATCATCAATTCGTACGAATCGCGGCGGGTTTGTTCGCACAGTTGTGTATAGAGAGAAATGTTGCCGCCGAAGAGAATTTGAAATCCCGCGCCGATATTGCCGAAGAGCGAACGCGAGCGCACAATAATGCCGCGCACAACGCCAAGATTCTTTACAACCTTATAGCCGTCAAGTTGAATATTCGTTGTTACTAATGAATGGTCCATAGCAGGTACCTCCTGATGTTGTTGGTTGATTGGTTGCTGGTCAATTTTGCTTTGCTCATTGTACGCAATTTGGCGTGAAAAGTTTCATAAGGTATTTCCGTCTTATGTTACATCATTCCAACATGTTTTCCCGTTCCCCATACGGAGAGAAAAAGAATGATGAGCAAAAGGAGCGATTGAACGAAATAAAATGTCGAAATATTTTTGCCGTAGATGTTCACCGTTTCTTCTGCATCGGCGGGAGCGGATTGCGCGGCGAGCGATTGTATCAGCTTGGTCCGTTTGCGGCTCAAGATAGGGCCGAAGACGGCGCCGTTCACGAGCATAAAGGCAAAGAGAATAATTTTTGCATCTAACCATCCAACAGAAAACAGAACGCGCGGCGACGTACCGAAGACATTTATAATATTGACAATGCCCGTGATGAGCATAAGAAGGGATGCGATAGGCGAAAGCAAACCGATCGAGCGGCTGGCGGAAAGCAAAAGAAGTTTTTGATTCCAATCGTTCGTTGTTCGTATGCGGCGTTCTAAAATCCAGCCGGCAGCCAGCGATGTCGTAATAAGTCCGAACCCCAGCAAATGAAAGATGAATGCAAATGAAACCATCATACGTTCCTCTATAATAGTGTGCTTGATGAAAAGATACGGAAAGAAATTGTAAGAACGAAAGCGGAGAGAGAAATTAATGATTTGATGATAGACGAGTGAACGATTGTTTTATTTTGAGTTCAACCGATTGGTGCTTTTCATTGCAAATTTCCAATCCTGAACAAACATAAGCCGGATACCGGCGGCAATCATCAAAATATTTTCAATAATTTTTTGCCAGCCGATTTTTGCGGCAGAAGAGTCTTGCGTAAAACATCCGCAGCTAATATCGAGACCGCGAACCAGAGCTGAAACGACAAGGATGGTGAAGATGACGAGCAGCACTGTAATGATGATGGCGCTTGCGCGTGGATAAATACCGAGGATCAATCCTACGCCGCATAAAATTTCTATCCATGGAAGAATGGTCGTAACAACGACTGCAAGATGGGAACCGATAAGCTGATAATTGAGAATCGAATGAACGAATGCATTCATATCTGCAATTTTATCTAAGCCGGAAACAATAAAAATACTTCCGAGCAACACGCGAAGCAGAAGTATCAAGAGAGGATGTGCAAAAAATATTTTTATGATGCGCATCATTATTTTGTCATGCCGCTGCGAGCATGATTGCCGGCTCGTTCGATCGGATATCCTGCATTCGTCCAATCCTGCCATCCGCCGTAAAATACTTCGACGCGAGAAAAGCCATGCTCTTTCAATTTGGCTGCAAGTTCGATGCTTGAATTACATGCAACGCCGTCGCAATAGACGATCAATCGCTTTTCGTTTGATAATGAATCGAGAAGATATGCATGCTGATCTAAATGGGCGAATGGAATATTCATAGCGCCTTGAATGTGTCCTTCGGAAAATTCAAACTCATGCCGTGCATCGATGAAGGTTGCGGCGTGAGAATCGAATGCAGCTTTTGCCTCCGGCAGAGAGACGACGATGAGTTTGGGTTGATCGGCGGCGGCAGACGTCCGTGCAAAATATCCTTGCTTGGTGAAGTACGAATATCCGAATCCAAGCACAGCGGCAAGAAGAAGCGTGATCCCACATTCCCGCCACAGGCGCCGGTTCATTGTTTCGCTTCCTTGCCGACAAACGGCACCGGGATTTCAAAGCGCGG
>DATKMP010000011.1:0-3735 GCA_035541775.1 Bacteroidota bacterium
AGATGCAGCCGCGTTTTTTCACGTGCAAAATCATTGATGGGAGAATCTGAAGCAAACCAATGTTTCTGTCCTATCCATTGGTCCACAGAATAGCCGGTTATTTTTTCAATGGAGGGCGATATATAGGTAATGGTCGCATTGGTGTCTTGAGTATAAAAGAAAAAATCCCGATTGCCTTCGATCAACAGGCGCATTTTTTCTGCGCTTTCTTGAAGCGCCTCTTCCGCTTGCTTCCAAGCGGTAACATCTTCGGCAAGCACAAGGCGTGCTGGTACACCATAATAGTCGATATCGTGCACGGTAATTTCGACATCGATCAGTGTGCCGTCTTTTTTCCGATGTTTCCATATTCCGGTTTCTCTCATAAGTTGCTTGTCGTGTGAAACACTTTTCAGCAGCTTTGGAATTTCTTCCGCCGGCCGAATATCTTTAAGAGTCATAGAACGAAATTCTTCTGCCGAATATCCGTAACGGTGCACGGCTGCATCATTGACATCGAGAAATGCAAGCGTCTTTCGGTCGTACACCCAAAGCGGCATGGGATTGTTCTTAAAGAGCATTCGGTACTGTTCCATGCTTTGATGAAGACTTTTTTCAAATTGCTTCCGTTCGGAAATATTTCGGGAAACACCCAAAATAGTTGTCACGGTATGATCGGCATTCGTTAATAATGTCGTCACAACTTCTGTCGGCACAATGCTGCCGTCTTTACATGGCTGTTCAATTTCTGTGATGTTGATGCGCGCTCGTTCATCGCCGGCAAGAAATGCTTTGAGGCGAAGCGGGAGCAATTCCGCGATCCGATGATACGATTCGGGCGTCAATGCAAGTTCGACTGGTTGGCGCATTACTTCTTCGACCGTATAGCCGCGCAACCGTTCTACCGAAGGGCTGACATAAGTAAAATATTGAGTTTCGATATCCATAAGCCAAATCACATCGGCAGAATTTTCCGATATCAATCGATAGAGATTTTTTGTGGTATGCAAGGAATCTTCGGTTGTTTTGAGCTGTGAGACCATCCGTGCAATAAGAGAATAAAGAAGAAGAGCCGTTAGACTGATAAAGACAAATCCTTTAAGCACGGATAATTTACTAATGAGAAGAGGATTGTGAGTAATGGAGACCAGAAGAGAATCCGATGTATAAATCCATAGGCCGCCGAAGAGTGCATAGATGCTGACAATTTTCATAATCGTTAATTTGTTTCGGGAGACGTTCTTATCAAGACTCATAACGATTTCCTCATGAACATTTATGATGCCGGTTACGATTTACTCAAGAATAACCGGTTCGGTCTATGGTTCTATGGTATTGTTTTTCTTTATCATCTTCAATGGCAAAAAAATAATAACGACATTTTTTTGCCAAAATTAAAACCGCTTTTTTTATTTATCAGCTTCCTTCTCTTTTAAAAATTTTTGATATGGGTAAAATCTTCGGCGATTTATTAATGGTGCCATTGGTATGCACAGAATGTACGTCTGTTTGCGTTCTGGCTGTGGGGAATGTACTTCGGCATCAAACAGAAAAATGCATGCAGCACATAAAATTCAAAAGAATGACTTTGCGTTGCCTGACCGTTGCTTTCCCATTACGATTTGTGAAAATCGACGGCGGGGGCAATCCGCGTTTCTTCAGAATCACTGCGGCAAAGTTTCTTTCACCTTCGCAAATGCAACGGCAAGTGAATGGTATTGAACTTCCGTTGTGCTTGCAAACACTTCATCGCGATTGGAACCGATGTCACCATATTGAATTGCAGCGGGAAATTGTGACGCCGTGAAATCGAACCGCTCATCGAGAATACGATTATAAAAATGCCATTGCCCATCCGGCAAGCGCGTTTTGAGAATTTCTCCGCCGAAATGATCATTCATCACAAGCGCAGTTACGGCGCATTGGCCGCGTGCTGGATTTTCCGCAGTCCATCGACTGCTGCTGTGAAGAGACCAGCTTTGTCGCAAACCATGGAGAATGGTTTTCTCTTGCATTTCTATTGCAGCGATCAATATTTTTAATCGCTTCTCCATATCATCGCGAACTTGAATAAAATATTGAAACACTTCTTCCGGTTCGCCATTTATTTTGGTCGGATCGGGAAAGCCGATATGGATTCTCTTTTTCACTTCGCCGGTGAACACCGGGCATGTTTCGTTTGCATGGTCGCAGACGGTGAGCACACAATCGAACGATTGCGTAAGAAATGGGCCGACACTTTTTGGCATGTTTTGAGAAATGTCGATGCCGATTGCTTGCATGGCGCGAATAGTCCTTCGCGAGACCGAAGCAGCAGGAAGTGTTCCGGCGGAGAAGACGTTCCATTCCGGCCTAAATGTTTTGATGAATCCTTCTGCCATCTGACTCCGGCACGAATTGCCGGTACAAAGAATCAAAATTTTCATAAATGTTCTTGCGATTCGTTCCGGTAATGGAGATCGACAAGAATACCCTGGCGCTCACAAACCGCTGTTTCCAATTGAACGGTTGTATGATTGATGCCAAAGCGATGTTCCAGTTCATGTTCCAATTCTGCACGAATGGTATTGCCGCTGCTAATCAATTGATCTTGCACAACGGCGTGGACACTGAGCGCACGCATGCGGGACGATAATCCCCAGATGTGAAGATGGTGCACGCTGACGATACCGGGAAACGATCGTATGAATGCGGCAACTTCTTCCAAATTAATTCCACGCGGCGTTCCTTCGGTTAGAATGTGTACCGTCTCGGAAATAATACCCCAAGCGCTTTTGATAATAAAGATTCCGATTGCAATGGACACGAGCGGATCGAAAATGTACCAAGACTTCCATTCAATCAGTACAGCAACAACGACAACGGCAAGGGACTCAAGCGCATCCGTCATTAAATGAAGATAGGCACTTTTCATATTCAAATCATGATGTGCATGTGCCTTCAGTAACAACGTTGCCGCAACATTCGCTATAAATCCAACTACCGCAACAATCAGCATCCAAGTACCGACAACGGGTGACGGATGCATAAACCGCTGAAGAGCATCGTACAAAATATAGATGCCGATCAGCACTAACGCCAGTGAGTTGATAAATGCAACGACGATTTCCACGCGGCCGTAGCCGTACGATTTTTCAGAATTCGATTTCCATTGCATCACACGCGAGGCCATATAACTTAACATCAGCGCAACGAAATCGCTCAAATTATGCAGCGAATCCGAAATCAGCGCGAGACTGTTGGTTACCATGCCGCCGACGAGTTCGAGAATAAAAATAATTGCGTTGAGTGCAATAGATAGACCGAGCCGTTTTTGGATGTGCGAAGAAGTAGAAACGGTGTGTAGATGATGATCAGGCATTGTTCAATCGTGATAATTTTTCTTTGTAAGATGGAAAAAATCTACGACGATAACAACTGTCTTCAAATTTCTTTCGCCATACAAATCGCCGACGAGGGACACGCAGGCGTGAACTCAACGGATTGTGTTATCGGACCGGTCAACGTGCTGCGTTCGATTCTGACAAAACCTTTTCGTTCAAAATATTTATCTGCTGTTGTCGTGAGAAGAATAAGGCAACGAATATTTTTGGTGCCAGCGAGTTGAACAATGGCATCGTACAATGTAGAACCGATTCCGCTGTTGCGGAGACTTTTTTCAACGACAACAGAGCGAAGCAGTGCAATATCGTTGTACAATTCTAATCCTGCAGCGCCGACAATTTTTTTATCAACTTCAGCAACAAGAAATGCTGA
>DATKMP010000012.1:0-4169 GCA_035541775.1 Bacteroidota bacterium
GCGCACTTGACTCACGCTTCCTGGGGCGCTTTCCAATCCCGGACGATACATCGTTTGAATCGAATCGATGATGACGAGGTCGGGTTCGCCCTGTTCGATCACATCGAGAATTAAATCGAGATTGGTTTCAGCAAGCAGTAAAATGTTTTTTGCAGCCGATGCACCAAGCCGCTCGGCGCGCAATTTAATCTGCCCGACAGATTCTTCACCGGTGATATAGAGAACGACTTGCTCTTTCAGATTCACCGCCATCTGCATCATCAACGTCGATTTGCCGATGCCGGGATCGCCGCCGAGTAAAATGAGCGACCCGTGAACCAATCCGCCGCCAAGTACACGGTCGAATTCGTTGAGCGATGTTTTGATGCGCGGAACTTCTTCCGTTTCTACTTGCTCCATCGTTACCGGCGCAAGTTTCGATGTTGTTCCCGCCTTGCGGGAAATTTTCAACGGCGCTGCAATTTCTTCAACAAACGTATTCCATTCCGAACAGTTCGGGCATTTGCCGATCCATCGCGGTGAAACATACCCGCAAGATTGACACACATATTTGGTAAGAGCTTTCGACATTGGATTCAATATAGCAATGCAAAGGACGGAATTCAATTCCCGCGGCACAACAACAAAAAAGCCCCATCAGATTTCCGACAGGGCTTTGCAAAGTTGTTACGATCGGCAGATTATAATTTTGCCCAGCGCTGTTTTGCGCGTTTCACATTCTTGTTCAGTGGATAGTCTTTCACCACTTTTTCGTATGCTGCTTTGGCTTTGGTTTTTTGTCCGAGTTTTTCGTATGTCTGTCCGAGCATAAATTGAGCGTCGCCTTTTTTCAACGAACTCTTCATTTTCAACACACCTTGAAAATCTTCCAACGCAACTTTATAGTTTTTTAATGCATAATGCGTTTCGCCAGTCCAATATGTTGCATTGCCGACGATATCTTCGCCTGCGCCGCTGCTGGCTACGGCTTGAAATCCTTTTAACGCCGCATCATACTTTCGTGCTTGAAATGCTTTCAGCGCATCATCATAACTACTTGGTGTTACCGACGCTGACGATGTCTCTTCGACCTTTGGTGCTGCCGGCGCGGCCTTTGCAGTAGCTTCCGCTTTATCGGCACGGTCTTTTTCGGCTGCTAATTTTGCTTCCGTATCATTCAATCGTGATGTCAATAAGCGATTGTCTTCTTCGAGTTTGACATTGCGTTGTTTTACACTCGTATTTTCTGTACGCAAATCGCTGATCTGTTTTTCATATTGTGCAAGTTGCGACGGTTCGGTTTGAGCAACGACCACCGGTTGCTTTGCCGAAGTCGAATCGACTTTTTGTTCATCCTTACCCAAAAAATTCGTAAGAGCGTTATCCATCGGAACTTCTTCCTTCGGTTTTTCTTGCGCTTTGGGTTGTGCTTGCTCCGCGGCTTGCGCGGGTTGAGGCGTTCCTGCTGGTTGAACGGCTGCCGCAGGTTGACCTGCCGCGGACTCTTGTTGAACTTGTTGTTCTGTTGTTGCTTGCTCGCTTCCTCCGCACCCAGTCAGGAGAAATGCTGTCAGCAGAAATACAACGATCAAAGAAAATGTAAAACCAAATGATGCTTTGTGTAAATTCACGAGACTCATATCGCCTCCAAGCAGTGGCACATAGATAAGTTGATTCGTAATAACTTATGCTAAATTATTGATACACTGCCTGAAAGTCAAGTACCAAAACGAAAAGTTTTGATTTTTCTTCGAAGACCTATGACAATTGAAGGGAAGTGTTTTCGACAAAGAGGAAGAGCTGTCGGACAATCGCTTGCACAAGCGAATCCGGAACACCGTCGAGATGCCGCGATTGAAATCGCATATCGCACATTTCATTCACATAATCTACCGCAACGATTTTTTCATTCGGCGTTATGACCAATTCTGTAGAAAAAAAGTCCAATTTACAGATGCTTTGAATTCTTGAAGTAATGGCGCATAAACTTGCAAGCCGGTTATCCGCGTATTGTTCTGCATTCAGTAACGTATAAAGATGCGTTTGGTCGTCCCACCAGCAAGGAATGATAGCACCAAAAGCATAAAAGACCCGGAACCATGCCCGTCTGCCATACAGCATCGCTGGATACACCGTCTCTTGCAGCAAATATTTATCTTTCTTGTGCGCCTGCCGCGCATCGATAATTTCTTTTAAAGATTCTGCGCCCATCACGACGCCTAAACCGCCGCCGGTGGTGTTCGCCGGTTTAATAATAAACGGACGGCCTAATTTTGCCAGTTCGGTCAACGATAATTCTACTTCCCGTCTATGGTCGTACGGCGATACGATAATAGAGTAAGGAACATTGATGCCGTGAGAAAGAAATTCGAGATGCATCGTAGCTTTGTCGGCGGCTTGCTGCAGTTCATCCAGCGGATTGATGGGATAGATTGCCCGGGATTCGCCGCTGCGATATCGTTTCAACACCCAGCGTGCCAATGGCTGGAATAATTCGCTTTCATCAGAAGCCCGATCTAACAAATATCGAATTTGAAGATGTCCTTTTTTTAATGCATCAAAGGTCTCTTCAACATGGTCTTCACGAATTTGGAGGAAGGTTATTCCGGAACGCTTCGCATATTCTTCCATCAACAAAACAAAATCAAGATCGTATTCCCACGTCCACGCAACAGCAAGATCATAGGTCTGTCCATCTTCCATACCGGCATGATACTGGACGAAAGGTTGGAAAACAAGCGTGCCTGCTTGTTTGTGCACGCACCTTTCGATATATTTAAGTATGAAACAACAACAAAAGTCTTGTTCTATCATTCCTGTTTTCATAACGGGGCTTATTCTTCTTGCCGGTTGCAGCAGCAGTAAACCGGCACCAACGACTGATGCCGGCACTGCGGTGATGTCCGAGCACGAACGTGAAATGCGTCATGATTTTGCCGTGCAAAATTTTATCGATGGTGCGGCGTTAGATGCCAAAGGCGCTTACGCTGACGCCATTTTGCAATACCAAGATGCCATACAGGCGGAACCGAATGCGGCTCTCTTTTATGCCATCTCTCGCGATTATGCACTGCTGCAAAAACATGCACGCGCTATTGAAACAGCACGCGAGGCGGTACGATTAGAACCGAATAATATTTCTTACCACGAAAGCCTCGCGGCAATTTATGTGAATGCGCAACAAATAGAATCTGCCATTCGCGAATATGAAGCAATCCTCAAAATCGATTCAGCACAAACGAACAGCTGGCTTGCACTTGCCCATTTATATCAAGCCGCAGCTCCGCAAAAATCTGCTGAAATTTACGAGCGCCTTCTTGGCGAAGACGACAGCAACATAGACAACTTATTTCAATGCGCTTCGATTTATGTATCGCTCGGTGAGTACAACAAAGCGATTGCGAAATACAAACGGATGCAGGAACTCGATCCGAGCAATCGCGCCCTGCAAAAACAACTTGCCGAAACAGAAATGAAAGCAGGACATCTGGAAGACGCAAAAGCGTTGTTAGAGACGATGATGATTTACGATCCCTCCGACCCGGAAGTTGCCGCCTCGCTTGCCGATGTCTATCTCAGTCAAAAAGAATTTCAACAAGCAACGAACCTGTACGAGCGGCTGCTCAATCAAGGCATCAATAATCCCGAAATCAAATTGCGTATCGGCATCGGATTTTTCGGACAGATGGAACGTGATTCTACGTTTGCACCACGTGCACAGAAATTATTTCAAGAAGTCGAGCAAGCATCGCCGAACGATTGGCGGCCGTTATGGTACCTTGGCGCGCTTGCTTCCAATCAACATCATGATTCTCTTGCTGCATCGTATTTTGACCGCGTGACAAAACTCGCTGCATGGAACGGCGACGCATGGTGGTTCCTCGGAACGTCGTTGTTCGATCAAGGAAAATATGATGCGCTGCTTGCAGCGATGGCGCAAGCGGAAAAAATTGTTCCCAAAGAGTTTCGTGTGTACTTACTGCAGGGCTTGGCATATACGCGCATGGAAAAACGCGAGCTTGCTGTTGAAAAACTTCAACAAGCATACGCGTTAAATCCCAAAGACATCAACACCTTAAGCACGCTTGCAATGACATTAGACGAATTGCATCGCTATAGTGAAAGCGATAAAATGTACGAAGAAGCGCTGCTGGTCGATCCCAAATCCGCCTTACTGTTGAACAATTATG
>DATKMP010000013.1:0-18769 GCA_035541775.1 Bacteroidota bacterium
GAATCCCAATAGTATTGATCGACGGTGCCGAAATGCTCTGCGCTTAAACTTTTCGGCATCAAGCCGCGGTGCATTGTTGCCGTGTCCTGACTTTGCATGCGTTTGGCAAAAATCCATTGTGCGGCGTGTTTGATTTCCGGATAAATATTCCGCAGCCACAACGGCGAAGCGATGAGAGAAAAATGCTGCTGCAAGAACCAGAGCACGGCTCCGTTGGAATCCCACTCACCATCGGGGCCTTTGAGAAATCCTTCGCTAGTCATGTGGTTCCAAAATCCATCAATCGATTGTCGCACCCGTTTGTGGAAGCCAAGCCGGTCGAGTGCATGCAACATCGGGACGGCATCGCGGAACCAGAAGCGATGATATAAATATGGGCCGGGAGAAATAAATTCATTATCGTGTAATTGCAGAAGGGTCAGCACGTTGGCATCAAAAATATTTTGCAAGCGCTCGTCGGGAATTGTAAGCTGCAATCCGGCTGAACGTTCGTTGTGCCATTGCCGTTCGTGTTTTGCGAGACGGCTTTCGTACGAAACACGCCATGTAGGTTTGGTGGAAATTGTTTTGAGTTGCGCTTCGGTCCCGAGCGCGGTGCTATGATGGATCGAGAAAGATTTTTCCGGCGGTAACGAAAAACGAAACCCTGCCACGGCGTTCGCCAAAAACGTTGTGCAGCATGCCGAACATTCTTGCTGCGCAGAAGATATGATTGCAAAATTTTGTTGTCGAAGAAAAGCCGCGCAATCGCCGGCTTCTGCATTAGAGCAGTGCACCCAATCCGGCTCATGGGAAAACACAACGCCGAGCGCGCCGTTCACAAATACTTGTCGCGGTGCGCGAAATTCCACCGACTGAATCGCCGCAACGCCTTCGGGATTGAATGGACGAACAGCGATGAACAACCAGCCATTGAAAACATTGTTACTTCTATTCACAATGCGAGCTTTGTTGAAAAGAACATCCACATTACTGCGGATCGTACCGGTAAAGGATTCGAGTTCCAGCAAAGAATTATTCTGTCGAAAAGTCGTCGTCAATCGCGGCGCACGGGTGTCGAAAGTTTGTTCCGTCGGCTCCGCGAATGAAGGAAAAAACAAACCGTCGTCCGTTCTTAACCACGTGTCGATAGACCACTCGCGCGGCAGCGGCGTAATAAGCCCGCGTGGATCGATAATGGCTTCGTATTTGCCATGCGGACTGCCGAGCATCGTCCAGTTGCGATGGGTGATGTTGATCAGCAGCGGATTTTGCGATCGTGCAACGAACGATTTGCTATTCGGATCGAGTTGTCGATGAACCCAAAATGGATATACCCAATCTTTTTTCATTTGAAGCAATGCAAAGTTCAGCAAGCCGCGCGTGATCATCGGTGCACTGAGTTGAAACAATTCCGCGGGAAAGCCCGAGCCATCCACGTCGCTTAGCTGTCCGGAAATTTGTAATTGCCGAATGGCATACGCCGGAATCTTTAACTGTTTTAAAACTTGTTCAAAAACAAACGAAGAAACATTCATACGAAGAACGATGTTATATTCGAGCGCCAACTTCAAAAACCAATCGAACGATGGCAGTCTTATATGATGAAAACAATTACATCAATATACCATCACAAAACTGCGGAGACAATATTGGTTTTGCCGAAAGAACAAACTTAACAAATTGGTAACATTCCTGTTATCGACAAACAAAATGCGATTTGTATTATTTGTAATTCAATTTAAAAAGGATTCAGACGATATGTGTTTTGAAATATCTCGATGCATCCAGGTTGTCGCTGTGTTGCTTTTTACGTTTTGTGTATTGATGGCGCATCCATCATCCGCTGATCATCTTGCCAAAGGCGATGAGTACTATTCTTCGTTTGATAATGAGCATGCGCTGGCAGAATACCAGCTTGCGTACCAAGAACACGCATACCGGTACGAAACGCTGCTGCGCTTGGTGCGACTTCATAACGATATGGGCGTGATTACTCTTTATAAAAATAAAACAGCATCGGAAGCGCAGTATCGGCTTGCACTGAAGTACGCCGATACGTTGAAGCAAGAGTTTCCGGACAGTGTCGCGGCAAATTTCTGGTTTGCCCTTGCTAAAGGCAGTCTTATTCCGTTTGTCGGTGTGCGGGAAAAAATTCAGATCGGAAAGGAAGTCCGGCAATGCCTCCATGAAGCGATCAAGCGTGATTCCACATTTGCGTATCCGTATATCGTTTTGTCCATTTTTGAACGCGAAAGCGCACGCCTAAGCTGGTTTGAAAGAGGATTGGTGAAAATTATTTTTGGCGAAGATATTTCCGGTTCTCTGCAATCATCCGAACAGTGGTTGCGCAAAGCATTGCTCTATGATCCGGACAATTCGTTTGCATACTATGAATTGTACTGGACGTACAAAGCGATGGGCGATACCACGCGCGGGATTGATGCGTTGAAGCATGTGATTTCCATTTCGCCGCATAATTTGCGGGAAAAAGATCAGCAAGAAAAATCTCGTGAGATTTTGCATACGCTGCTTGCAGAAAACAAATGAAGCGGCTTAACAATTCCTTAACATTGGTGCAACACTCAAGTAATGTCCTTTCTGTAATTTTGTATCAGATAAAAGGAGTAATCCTTACGGTGTTCTTCCGAAGTCAACAATATGAACCGAGCGAGTCGTTTGCCTTTGGGTTAATAGAGAGGTGTCTGGAAACAGACGAGGAAAGCGAACCGAAAGAGCGGCAACTGAGCAAAAAAGAATTTATGCTTGCCCTTGTTGGTGTTGTATTGATCGTTGCCGTTGTTCGAGGCGTTGTATGGTTGGTTGGCGGATGTTGAACATGAATGACAGGTTTGTAAATCGAAATAATGTGTAATTCAAATAATCATTTCTCATAACTAAATTAAAAGGAAACACATGATGAAAAAGCTTCTTGGTTGTACTGTGTTAATGCTTGCTATGGCAGCCGGTGTTGCGATGAGTCAAGGAAAATTCTCGGGCTATATGTTCGGAGATTATTATTACAATGTTGGGCGTGATGCGAACTTCCTCACGTTGCCCGGTAGCAATGCCAGTCCGGTAGGAGGCCAAAATTTCAGCGCATTTCAATTACGCCGCGCATACTTAACATACGATAACGATATATCGGAAAATTTCACGTCGCGATTTCGTTTGGAAGCGGATCAAGGTGCGGGCACAAGTTCCACTGCTGCTGGTGATGAACTTGTCGGCGGCAAAATTGCTCCGTTTGTCAAAGATGCATATTTAACATGGAAGAACGTGTTCACAGGAAGCAATTTGACTTTCGGTATTCAACCGACTCCCGCGTATGAAGTGTCTGAAGCCGCATGGGGATATCGCTCGCTGGAAAAAACTATTATGGATTTACGAGGCATTGTCGATTCACGCGATTTAGGAATTTCGTTACGGGGAAAAATTACAGACGATGGTATGGTTAATTATTGGCTCATGGTCGGCAATGGCGCAGGCACCAGCAAACCGGAATATGATTTATACAAACGGTACTATGCGCATATTCAAATAAAGCCAACGACCAATTTGCAAGCCACGGTGTACGCAGATTTTAAAGATGCTGCGGGCAGCGTAAATTCTTATACCAAGTCAAGCATTAATACCAGCACTATGACCGAAGCATTGTTCATCGGCTACAGCGAACCGTATTCATATAATATCGGCGCAGAAGTGTTTATGCAATCGGCTTCCAATGCGTTAAAGGATACGCTTTCCAAATCATATTTGTCGAAGAACCAAATGGGTTTCTCCGTGTTCGGATCGGTAACTATTATCCCGGAACTTGCTTTTGTGGCGCGGTACGACAATTACGCTCCATCGACAGACGATAACGGAAAAGATCCTTTACATGTCACTGCGTCTGTTGCCAATGCAAATCTGAGCCGCAATTATGTCATCGCAGGCCTTTCATGGAAAGTGGATAAGAATGTTTCCATCATCCCGAACGTGTTGTATGAAACATATGAAACGCCGAAAAACGGTGCCTCGATCGATCCTTCCGTAACGGCTCGTGTAACAATGTATTATGTATTTCTGTGATCGGTAAAAAATATATTGTGGAGCATGCATGCGATTTCTGAAATAAGTAATCCATCATGCTTCACAAGTTTTATAAGCTAAGGAGAAGAAAATGAAGTTTTCAAAAATTATGTTAAGCATGGTCATGGTATCGATGATGTTCGGGAACGCATTGGCGCAAGTCAACTTGAATGGCGCTGGTGCGACATTCCCGTACGTTATTTATTCGAAATGGTTCGATGTGTATGGAAAACAAAACGGAGTGCTGTTCAATTATCAATCGATCGGCAGCGGCGGAGGAATCAAGCAGGTAACGGAAGGCACCGTCGATTTCGGTGCGTCGGATGCAGCATTAACAGAAACTCAAATGCAGGCAATTAAAGACAAACAAAAATCGGATATCCTGCACATTCCCACCGTGATGGGTGCTGTTGTGCTGACGTATAATTTGCCGGAAGCCGGAAAGGATTTACGATTGACGCCGGATGTGCTTGCGCAAATTTATCTGGGCCAGATTACCAATTGGAGCGATGCAAAAATTAAAGCAGTGAATCCTGAAAAAAATTTACCGAACAAATCCATCATTGTTATTCATCGTTCTGATGGAAGCGGCACGACCAATATTTTTACCGACTATTTAAAGAAGATCAGCAAAACATGGGCAGTCAATATCGGCATGGGAACGTCGGTGAGCTGGCCTGTGGGATTAGGTGGAAAAGGAAACGAAGGTGTCTCCGGTTTGGTGAAACAATCCAGCGGATCGATCGGTTATGTTGAACTTGCGTATGCAGTGAAAAATGGCCTTCCGTACGCTTCGTTGAAAAATAAAGATGGCAATTTTGTCGAACCGACATTCGATGCGGTCTCTGCCGCTGCGGCGGGTGGCGCAAAAAACATGCCTGCCGACTTGCGTGTTTCGTTAACCGACGCCGATGGAAAAGATTCATATCCTATTTGCGGTTTTACATGGCTTTTGATTTATAAAAACGGGCCCGATAAAAACAAAGCAAAGGAAATTGTAAAATTTCTTCGCTGGGCGATGACCGATGGACAGGCGTTTGCAAAAGACCTCTATTATGCTCCGCTGCCTGCTCCTGTGGTGAAGTTAACAGAAAAACGAATTGATCTCATTGAAACAAAGTGAACTCTTTTTTTGAATAGTCATGATGCGGCAATGGGGTGCACGAACATTCGATTGCCGCAGCTTTATAATACTTATGGAATCAGTACAAGCATTGCAAGAAAAATTAGATCTACGTCAACGCACATCGATCAATACCGGCGATTTATTATTTAAAAATTTAACGCGATTTTTTGCTGCCGTCATCTTGGTGCTGGTGGTGCTGATGGCATACGAAATGGTACAATCATCGGGATTGTCGTGGAAGAAATTCGGATGGAGTTTTTTTATCACGAGCACGTGGGATCCGGTGCAGGAGCAATATGGAGCGCTGCCGTTTATTTATGGAACGCTTGTGTCATCGTTTCTCGCACTCATGATCGCTGTGCCATTGAGTTTGGGCATTGCCGTGTTCTTAACGGAGATGGCGCCAAGATGGCTGGAGCAACCGGTTTCTTTTTTTGTAGAACTCCTTGCCGGCATTCCGAGTATCGTGTACGGTGTGTGGGGATTTTTTGTCATGGTGCCGTGGCTGCGTGAAAATGTTGAACCGTTTGTTTCAGATAAACTCGGATGGATTCCGCTGTTTCGCGGTACGCCGTACGGCGTCGGCATGCTTGCTGCAGGAATGATTCTTTCCATTATGGTGTTGCCGATCATTGCCTCGATTTCGCGCGATGTGATTCGCGCGGTGCCGCGTGCGCAGCGGGAAGCGGCATTAGCGCTTGGTTCCACACGCTGGCAATCCACACGCATTGCGCTGGCTTATTCACGGTCGGGAATTATCGGCGCAATTATTTTAGGACTCGGCAGAGCAATTGGCGAGACGATGGCTGTGACCATGGTCATCGGCAACCGCCCTACGATTTCTGCCTCGCTTTTTGAACCCGGCTACACAATGGCAAGCGTTCTTGCCAATGAATTTACCGAAGCGACATCCGATATGTACATCAGTGCATTGATTGAGATTGCCTTAACGTTGTTTATCATTACGATCATTGTAAATTCCTGCGCACGTTTGCTCGTGTGGAGCGTCACACGCAATTCCGGAGCGGCGAGGTCATAATGAGCGACTCTCGATTTTGGCTGCGAAAATATTTTAGTATCGCCATGTTCACCTTGTGCGGATTGAGTGTCGTGATCGCATTCATCCCGTTGATTCTTATTTTTTATCGGACGATTGCGTTTGGCGCTTCTGCACTCGATTGGAATTTCTTTACCAAGCTTCCGACGCCCGTCGGTGAAACCGGAGGCGGTTTGGCGAATGCTATTGTCGGGACATTGATTCTTGTGGGACTCGGATGCTGCCTGAGCTTGCCTGTCGGCGTGATGGCGGGAATTTATTTATCCGAGTATGGACAAAACTGGTTTGGCAATACCGTTCGATTTTTAACAGATGTGCTCAACGGTGTTCCATCGATCGTGACAGGCGTTGTGGCGTACACGTTGGTCGTGTTGCCGATGAAACATTTTTCGGCGTACGCGGGCGGTGTCGCGCTCGGCATTTTGATGATTCCCACGATCACACGCACGACGGAAGAAATATTGAAGACTGTTCCGCACACATTACGGGAAGCAGCGCTTGCGCTCGGCATTCCACAATGGAAAACATCGCTCCAAATTGTTCTGCGTACGGCGATAGGCGGCGTGGTCACCGGAATTATGCTGGCGATTGCGCGTGCCGCAGGCGAAACCGCGCCGTTGTTGTTCACAGCGCTGAACAATCGCTTTTGGCATACATCGCTCGGCCAGCCGATTGCCTCGCTCACGGTCTTTATTTATAATTATTCGGTATCGCCGTTTGAAGATTGGATCGCGCAAGCATGGGCTGGCGCATTAGTGTTGATGATATTAATTTTATTATTGAGTATTGCTGTGCGTTTTGCGACGCGCAGCAGTTTGTCGGAGAGATGAGAATGACGGAAGAAATAGAAACGACAGAACCACCGGCTATGAAAACAGAAATTCATTCAACAGGTGGCGATGGAAGAATATCAGATCGCGTAAAAATCTCAGCGGAGCATGTCTCTGCCTATTTTGGAAAGACGCAAGCAGTCAAAGATGTCAGCTTGAATATTCCGGAACATGCCGTGGTGGCGATCATCGGCCCATCGGGCTGCGGAAAATCCACATTTCTGCGTTCGATCAATCGCATGCACGAATTAATTCCCGACAGCCGGTTGACAGGAAAAATTGCACTTGATGGCGAAGACGTCTATAAAATGGACGCGGTGCTGCTGCGGAAAAAAATCGGCATGGTCTTTCAAAAAGCCAATCCGTTTCCCACAATGTCCATTTACGACAACGTCGCTGCCGGCCTGCGCATGGGCGGCATGCATGACCGGAAAAAGATTTCAGAAATTGTCGAGCGTAGTTTGCAACAGGCAGCGTTATGGAGTGAAGTGAAAGACCTATTATATAAAAGCGGCGCAAGTCTTTCCGGCGGGCAACAGCAGCGTTTGTGCATTGCGCGCGCACTTGCCGTGAACCCCGAGGTTTTGCTGATGGATGAACCCGCCAGCGCACTCGATCCTATTTCGACAGCAAAGGTTGAAGATTTAATTTATGAGTTGAAAAAAACGTACACCATTGCGATCGTTACGCATAATATGCAGCAAGCCGCGCGCGTCAGCGATTATACGGCATTTTTTTATATGGGCGAATTGATCGAGTACGACGAAACAAGAAAAATATTTACAATGCCATCTAAAAAACAAACGGAAGATTATGTTACTGGAAGATTCGGTTAAGAAGGAACCAACCATGGAACGACATTTCCAAAAAGAACTTGAAGGATTGAAAACTTCGCTTATCAAAATGGGCAGCGTCGTGGAAGAAAGTATCAAACTTTCCACACACGCTTTTCTTACCGGCGACATGGAATTAGCACAGCGTGTCATCGATTCCGACAATCGCATTAATTCGCTGGAATTAGAAATTGACAATGCCATTATCGACCTGCTGGCGTTGCAGCAGCCAGTTGCTCGCGATTTACGGTTTATTATTGCAGCGCAAAAAATCAACAATGACTTGGAACGCCTTGGCGACCATGCGGTGAACATCGCGGAATCTGCCGTCACGATGAAAAAGTTGCCTTACATCGAAATTCTTGATGAAATTCCTACGATGGCGGACGTAAGCCAGAAAATGTTGAAAGACGCATTGGACGGATTTATTTTATTGGATGCAGCGCTGGCGCGTTCGGTCTTGATATCCGACGATCAAATCGATGAAATGAATCGGCAGGTGACCAAAGATGTGATTGAATTGTTGAAACCGAATCCGCAATTGATCGAATGCGGATTGGAATTAATTCGTGTCAGCCGCAACTTGGAACGTGTTGCTGATTTGACAACCAATATTGCCGAAGAAGTCATTTTCCAAACACAAGCGCGTGTCGTGAAACATCACGCGGAAGAAAAAACAGACCCGCCGCTCTTGGAAGATAAACGATCTCGGTAGGGAATTCGAAGCTCGCGGCGATCCGGTATAACGACGTCGGGTCAAGATCGATCGTCGCGGTTTTTTCATGTTTCTCGGCGATGGAAATTTGTAAGTGCAAGAGGTGGCTTGATTGCGTGGAAAAAAAATTGTTCTTCTTGACTCGTTAGCACGACAGTGCAAATGCAGTTTTATACGTTTTTTTCCGCCCGCTCCAATTCGTCTGTGAACTTCGACCAGTTCCAGTACGCCCCTTCGATTTTTTTCTTCACCGTGCCGTACTCTTCTGTTATGCCTGCGGTTTCGGAACCACGTTTGTAAAATTCCGGATCGGCAAGGAGCGCTTCAATTTCCTTTTTCCGCGCTTCAAACTGCTGTATCTCCGTTTCTGCCTGTTCGATCTTTTTCTTCATGGCACGCACTTCTTTGGCAATGATTTTTTTCTTTTCCTGTTCTTCCTGCCAGCTCTTTTTCTTTTCTTCCGGCTTCACGGCAGCGATAATTTGCTTCGCCGGTTCACGCTCTTCTTTTTTCTTTGCAAGGTATTCGGAAACATTGCCAAGATAGATTTTGATTTTTCCTGGTGTCACTTCTAAAACGCGCGTGACAATCGGATCGAGGAATGCGCGGTCGTGCGAGACAATCATAAACGTGCCGTCGTAGTGAGAAAGCGCTTCTTGCAGTACGCGTTTGGACTTCATATCAAGATGGTTTGTCGGTTCGTCCATCACTAAAAAGTTTGCGGGCTGCAAGAGCATTTTGGCAAGCGCCAGACGGCTGCGTTCGCCGCCGGAAAGCACGGACACGCGCTTGAAGACATCATCGCCATGAAAAAGAAATGAACCGAGCAGCGTCCGGAGCCGTACACGTGTTTCCGTTGCTGCATCCTCTTCCACGACGGATAATACATCCTTCGTCATATCCAATTCATCCGCCTGATTTTGTGCAAAGTAGGAAAGTGTGGTATTGTATCCCACAACGCGTTCGCCTGCATCGAAAGATTCTACGCCGGCAATGATGCGAGAGAGCGTGGATTTGCCAGCACCGTTCACGCCGACAACAGCAATCCGTTCGCCTCGTTCGACTTTGTAATCCAATCCAGGAAAGATCACATGGTCGCCGTAACTTTTTCGCAATGCTTTCAATTCCATTGCCACGCGGCCGCCTTGCTGCGGCTGCGGAAATTCAAAATGGATTTCGCTTTCTTCCGTGTCGATTTCAATCAAATCGATTTTTTCTAATTGTTTAATTCTGCTTTGCACCTGCCGTGCTTTGGTCGCTTTATAGCGGAAGCGCTCGATGAATTCCTGCGTTTGCTTCAATTGCTGCTGCTGGTTCTTAAATTGATTCACCAGCAATTCTTTTCGCACCACGCGTTCGCGTTCATAAAAAGAATAATTGCCGGCATACGTTTCGAATGATCCGTTTGCCAGCGCGTATGTTTTTTTCGTGATGTTATCTAAGAACGCGCGGTCGTGCGATACAAGAATGATGGCGCCGTTGTAATGGTCTAAATATTCTTCTAACCATTGCAGCGATTCGATATCTAAATGGTTTGTCGGTTCGTCTAATAAGAGAACGTTTGGCTCTTGCAGCAACAGCTTCGCAAGGGCAATACGCATTTGCCAGCCGCCGGAAAATTCATCTGTCTGTCGTTCAAAATCCTGTTCAGAAAATCCCAAACCGACGAGCACCTGTTCGATGTTGGATTTCATCCGGTATGCGTCGAGGTCTTCTAATTTGTGGTGCAGCTCGCCGAAAATTTCGAGCGTGTCCGCATATTCTTCGCTTGACGGATTGAGCGTAGAAAGATTATGCTGCGCTTCTTCTAATTGTTCTTGTACCGCGAGAATAGTTTCAAATGCAGTGGCGGTTTCCTCGTACAATGTTTTTCCATGCGCCGCCACGCCGTCTTGCGGCAAATAGCCGACGGTAACATACTGCGCTTTATTGATGTTGCCGCTTTCCGGAAATTGGAGGCCTGCAATAATTTTCAGCAGGGTCGATTTGCCTGCGCCGTTGGAGCCAACCAATCCCACACGATCATGCGGGCTGATGAGTGCAGTCAGGTCTTCAAACAAAACTCTGCCGCCAAATTGTACGGTAATGTGTTCTAATGATAACATAATAGTATAATATACGAAAAAGTGCGGGAGGGAAGAAGGTAGAACCGATGCTGATCGGTGTTGAAAAAAAATGGCGGCGATGTTCTACTTATTCATGATCACTTTCTAATCTCTTGCCCATGCTTACGACATCATCGACTGCATAGCCAAGATGTTTGTAAAACTCGATGACCTTAAGATTGGAAGAGCGAATCTGTAAATTGATTTTTGGGCATCCAGTTTTTTGCAAGCGCTGTTCAGCTTCAGCAGCAATTTTTCGTGCAAGTCCACGGTGCTGAAACTCCGGTGCGACGGCGAGGTAATTTAACCAGCCGCGATGTCCTTCGTACCCCGCCATCACACTGGCGACGATTTCGCTTTCGATAACGCCGACCAAAAATAAATCCGGATTGACCTTCAGCTTTCGCTGTATATCGCGGTGCGGATCGTTCCACGGGCGGATCAGGCCGCATTGCTGCCACAGTGTGATGACGGCATGTTCATCTTCTATTTTGAATGGTCGAATAAGCATGGGGAACATTTCTTAAAAGGCGAAACATTGTTTTGGAATCAGCCAGGATTTTGTCCCTACGGCTTCATCTTTTTTTTCCGTTGTGTCCAAAAACCGCCGGCCAAACCCAGCCCGGCAAGAATCACAAAAAAGATAGCAAGGCGATAATGAAGGTGGTGTCCAAAACAAAATTTCATAAGGGTGCTTAACATTCCTGCGCCTATGCCGATAAGAAGTCCATGCATCGAAAAAGCGTGGTCTATTTTTTTTGTGCTGATCATTGCAATAAGGAAGGTAAGAATCATTTCAAGCGCCGGCATTGCCCATCGGCTCAGGACGGCAGCAAAATGATTGATGGCTGCCTGGTTTGGCTGCCCGTGAGCTTCAAACGCTAAGATAAAAGCATAACCGGCCGTGATGATCGTTATCGCGAAAATGCTGAAAGCGGCGATGATGATGGAAGAGACAATAATGCGAAGCCATCGGATGTTTGTGAAGGTATGATTCATTTCTTTTTCACCGTTCAATTTATTTTTTCAAGTTCATCGACCTTATATTCAACAAGGCAACTGTTCATTTTTGGGTGATGTTTTGTTATCGATAAGTTCAGAACTCTTTTTGCTAAACGCAAGTATTCCGCCTTGAAGATTCAGCAATGGCCCGGTAAAGCCGTGCTGCCGAAGTTCTCCGATTGCTCGAGCGCTTCTGCTTCCCGATCTGCAATGTACCACGGCAATTTTTGCGGGATCGATTTCTGAGGCACGGTTCACAATTTCTCCCAGCGGAATAAGTTTTGCGCCCGGAATATTTTCTTCAACATATTCCTCCGGTTCGCGCACATCGATGATTTGAATATCGCGGCCGCCATCAATCCATTGGTTCAACTCGGTTGCCGTTATTTCTGTTATTGCTTGGTCGGTGGATGTTGTTGTGCAACCGCAGAAGAGTTCATAATCTATCAATTCACGAATACTGGGGTGTTCGCCGCAGATGGGGCAATTCGGATTCTTGTGCAATTGTACTTCGCGGAATTGCATCTTCCATGCATCGAACAGCAGAAGTCGATTGACAAGTGTTTCGCCGCCGCCAAGAATGAGTTTGATGGCTTCGTTTGCCTGAATGCTTCCGATAACTCCCGGCACTACGCCGAGGATGCCGCTCTCGGCGCAGGAGGGTACCGAATTGGGCGCAGGCGGTTCGGGATACAAGCAGCGATAACATGCACCTTGCTTTCCATAAAAAATACTCGCTTGTCCTTCCAAAGGAAAAACAGAACCGTACACATCGGGTTTTCCCAGTAACACGCATGTATCGTTCACCAGATACCGTGTCGGAAAATTATCCGTGCAATCCAAAATAACATCGTACTCGCGTAAAATTTCTAAAGCATTCTTGTTTGTTAAATATGTCTCGAATGTTTCGACGTGTACAAAGGGATTGATATCATGCAGGCGTTCTTTTGCTGATTGAGTTTTCGATCTGTCAACATCGCGTGTACCGTAAAGAATTTGTCGCTGCAAGTTCGTTGCATCGACTGAATCAAAATCGATAATGCCGAGATGCCCGATGCCTGCTGCTGCAAGATACATTCCTGCCGGCGAACCCAATCCGCCTGCACCGATGATTAACACACGCGCGTTTTTCAATTTGCGTTGTCCTTCGATGCCGACTTCGGGAAGAATCAAGTGACGATTGTAGCGGTCTAATTCTTCGCGGGATAAGTCCGGTAATGGTGTCATGACTTTTTGCTTCAATATAGGCATTCAGCAAATCGATAGCAAGGTCAATGGACGGATATTGTTCTGTCTTCAATTCTCTACGGTAGTGGCTATCTATGAAGTCGGTGAAAAAAATAAATGGCAATACCGAACCAAAAACAGCAAGCAACTCTGGCATTATATTGGTAATATTCATGAGAAGATAAAACGTGGAGATGGTGATGAAGCGATGGTATTTATGGTTGATGTTGGTATCTGTTTTTTTATCCGGGTGTGTAGTGTACATGGTGAACGATACGCAAGATGATTCAGCGTATGAACAGCCGATTTATCCGGAACCGATATTACCAATTTTTCCGCCAGCGCCGCCGCCACAACCTGTCTATCAGCCGACATCGCCGTTGCCGCCGGCTGGAAAAACACCTTTCCCTGTTTCTCCGGCAAAACCAGTGCCTCAGCCCACGCGTCCCGGTTCAGATATGCATCGTGGAAGCGGTTCATCAGGAACAACGACAACACCGGAACGAAGCGGCGGTACAACAAGGCCAACCAGTACCTCTGAGCAGCAAAACACCAGTACGAATCAACAGACAGCGCAACCTGCACAATCGACTCAACCGCCGCGTAACAGCGGACGGCGATAGGAAGCACGGAAAAAATTTAAAAAAAATTCTATTTCCTTTTTTCCACGAGAACGCGGGATTGTTCCAGCGCATCGGCAAGCGAACCGAATACATGGTCTTCGCCGATCTTATCTAAAAAACCGGATTGCTGCATCGCGAACAACGGCTGCTTGTGAATGCCGGCAAGAAAAAATCGCGTGCCCTGCCTGCGAAGATCATCCGTCAACGATTCTAATGCGCGAAGCCCTGTGGCATCGATGGCGAGCAGATTTTTTGTTTCGAGAATAAAAACTTTCGGCTTCGATTTCATTTCGTGTAACGATTCGGTGAATTTATCGACTGCACCGAAGAATAACGAACCGAAGACTTCAAAGACTTCGACGCCGTTTGGGACAACCAACGGCGATTCACTTTCGGCAGCGTCGTCTTCATCATCTTTAAGATCGCGCGTTAGCGGCGTAACCTGACTGACTTCCGACATTCTACGGATAAAAAACAACGCAGCGAGCAAGACACCAATCTGAATGGCAATGGTCAGATCGACAATAATAGTGAGTAAAAATGTTACGAGCATCACGGCGACATCGCCTTTAGGGCTTTTCAAAATATGTACAAACGAACGCCACTCGCTCATATTGTATGCAACGACCACTAACACAGCAGCAAGTGTTCCCATCGGAATCAATTTTGCCCATCGGCCGAAGACCAGCATAATAAGCAGGAGCGTCATGCTATGGATGACACCGGCAATCGGAGTTTTGCCGCCATTCTTTACGTTTGTCGCGGTGCGGGCAATCGCACCGGTTGCGGGAATGCCAAGAAATAATGGCGAGACAATATTTGCAACACCTTGCCCGATGAGTTCTGCATTGGATCGATGCCGAGACCGAATCATACCGTCCGATACGACGGCGGAAAGCAGCGATTCGATCGCTGCAAGCAGTGCAATCGTCAATGCGGGAGAAAACATTTGCGTAAAAACTTCCCAGGAAACTTTTGGTAATCGGGGCGCCGGTAAAGAGGTCGGCACATTGCCAAATCGTGAACCGATTGTTTCAACAGGAAGTTGAAAAATTTGCACGGCCGCCGTGACAAGAATAATGGCAACAAGTGAACCGGGAATGCGTTGCGTTATGCGTTGCCAGAAAATGATGATGAACAACGAAACAATGCTAATGCCAAGTGTGTAGATATCGAAAGACGCAAAATGTCCGGCGTACGTCATCCACTTCTGAACGAAATCGGCTGGGAGGTTTTGGATATGTAATCCGAGAAAATCATTTACTTGTGATGAAAAAATAATAACGGCAATGCCGCTGGTGAATCCGACGGTGAGTGGATACGGAATAAATTTTAGCAATGTGCCGAATCGTGCAAATCCCATGATCACGAGAATGATGCCTGCCAGAAATGTTGCAACGGCAAGTCCGTCGTATCCGTAATGCTGCACGATACCGTACACGATAACAATGAACGCGCCGGTTGGTCCCGCAATTTGCACACGGCTTCCGCCAAGGAGCGAAACAAGTATGCCTGCGATGATGGCGGTGTATAATCCTTGTTCGGGTTTTACGCCGGAAGCAATAGCAAAGGCAATCGCTAACGGCAGCGCTACAACGCCGACAATAATACCGGCGGTAAGATCGGCAAAAAATGTTTTTCGAGTGTATCCTTCTTGGAAAACTTTAAACAGTTTCGGTTTTAATAAATTATTCAAAGATGTAAATCCCGTTATGTTTCAAATATTGACAACAACGTCTATAGAATACACAGTTTGCAATAAAATTGCAAGAACTGCGGCTGCACAAAATCATTAAATTATCATAATGACGAACTGCTTGCGATTTGGTATGGAAATATTTCAGAGGAAGGGAAGGCATGATGCCGTTCGCTACAATTTGCAGTGGATGATGATCGTGAAAAACATTTCTTCATCTTCTTCGTCATCGCTCATGCTGTCCGGAAGAAAATATTTTGAGGCCGTGTTTCGGAATCGTTCTACAGCTCTTTCTTATAGCACCGTCTCCGTTTATGCTGCCGGGCATCGTAATGTTTCCATTGTGCCTGAACTTTGGTATTGGTTTCTAACTCTCTATTCGTTTCGACTTTTTCAATACGGAACTTCGAAAACGTCTTGTTCATTTCATGAATAAGGATAGCGTTGATGCCTTTGTTCTGCATATCGGGGCGCACTGCCGTGAGATATAAATCCGCTTTTCTATTATCCTTCATTGCTCGCAACACGTGAAGAAAACCGAAGGGAAACAAACGCCCGTTGCATTGTTGAAATGCTTTTGATAAAGATGGCATGGCAATGCCGAAGGCGATGACGTTGTTCTGTGCATCCAGTACCACCGGCGCAAAGTCGGGAATAATAAAATTGAAATACTGCTTAACATACATATCGATTTGTTTTTCGGAAAGTTCAACGAAGCCGTATAAATCCTTATAAGCATCGTTCAAGATTTTGAATATTTCTTTCGCATACGGAAGCAGTTCTTTTGCCTTGCGAACTTTCAACACGGTGAGATGATTTCGTTCCAGCGCAAGATTCGCGAACCGTTCGATCTTTTCTGGAATCTCTCCGTGCATCGTCACTTCAAATTCTATCCAGTCGGTATCTTTGGAGTACCCAAAACGTTCGAGATGGTTCGGATAGTACGGGTAGTTATAAAGAGAACCCAGCGTGCTGACTTCTTCAAACCCTTCGACGAGCAATCCTTCGCCGTCCATATCTGTAAAACCTAACGGGCCGTGGATACGATTCATACCATGGCTTACAGCCCATTGTTCTACTGTGCGGAGCAGGGCAGAAGATACGTCGGCGTCGTCGATAAAATCGAACCACCCGAACCGCGCTTCTTTTGCTTTCCAGCGTTCATTAAATTTTTTGTTGATCATTCCGGCAATGCGTCCGACGATGGCTCCATTCCGGTAGGCAAGCCAGTACGCTGCTTCACAGAAATCGAAAGCAGGATTTTTATCTTTTCGCAGCGAGAGCAGCTCTTCGGAACGAAGAGGAGGAACCCAATACTGGTTGTCGCGGTAGAGGGAATATTGAAAAGAAACGAATTGTTTTAATTCGCGCGTGGTTGTTACTTCTTTGATTTCTATTTCCATAGCCGTCCCTTTTGAACATCGATCCATGAACGCGTCGGGCTTGCAAGATGGATGCTGCCCGTCGGAGGCGTTGTATGTAAAAGTATAAGTGCGGTACCGTCGCTTCAATTGTTGTTGGAAATATACTAAACCTCTTTGTACAATGCAAAGTGGTTTTTGAGAAATCGAATCCACCATAGATCATATTTTATTTGCATCTCTCTCTATTTCGTGCTACATTATTCACATTCGTAACACGCTAAAACGCTATGAAAGAATTGATTCGATTTGGAATTTCCATGGATGACGATTTGCTCCGGCAATTCGACCACCTGATTGCACACAAAGGATATGACAATCGCTCTGAAGCAATCCGGGATATTGTACGCGAAAAACTGGTGGAAGAAACAGTCGAAGATCCGTCAGTCTATACCGTCGGTGCGTTAGTTTATATATACGATCATCACAAGCGCGAACTGGAAAAATCCCTTTCGAATTTTCAGCATGAGTATGTGGAAAATATTATTTCCACATCGCATGTCCATGTGGATCACGACCATTGTTTAGAGGTTGTGCTGCTCAAAGGGCAGGCGTCGGTCTTAAAACATATTGCATCCAAACTGCTGAGCGTGAAAGGCGTGCAGCATGGGAAACTCACCTTAACTGCGGTCATCGAACAGCCGCACCATCATCATGCGCACCATTAGTATTCATTACGAACATTTGATGCTCGCGCACATCATGATTATTGTCTGGAATTCTTACTATTGATTCATTTCGCTTTCTCGTTTCCATTCAGCACGACCTCGTGCTTCTCCAAATTATAATGTAAGAAGAAAGTGAAAAATGATGAAAAAGAAATTACTCACACAAACCATTCGTCATGTCGATGCAACGAAATTCGATGCATCGAAGATTATTGATGCCATGCGGGAAATGTCATTCAGTTCGCGCGATACTGCGCGTGCCGCGGATATTTTTGTCAAGATGATTAACGAAAAGCATTGCACCACCGCGCTGGTTCTTGCCGGAAGTACCAGCGCTGCGGGCTGTATGAATATTTATGCCGATATGATCCGGTGCAATATGGTCGATATGGTTGTTGCCACCGGCGCTTCGATTGTCGATATGGATTTTTTTGAAGCGCTCGGATACAAGCATTATCAAGGCACACCATTTATCGACGATGCGATGCTGCGGAAAAATTATGTGGACCGGATTTACGACACCTTCATCGACGAAGAAGAATTACAGCATTGCGATGCTGCGATTAAAGCCGTTGCCGATTTGTTGGAGCCGCGTCCGTATTCTTCGCGCGAAGTGATCCGCGAGATGGGAAGCTATTTAAGGACCCATGCGAAAAAGAAAAACTCGCTTGTGCAGCTGGCATTTGAACATCACGTCCCGATTTTCTGCCCGGCGTTCACCGATTCCAGCGCAGGGTTCGGATTGGTGATGCATCAGGTAGAACGGAAACAACATGGTAAGCCGTATATTACCATCGATTCCATTCAGGATTTTTATGAATTGACGCAAATCAAAATGGCGGCAAAAGCTTCCGGATTGTTTATGATCGGCGGCGGCGTACCGAAAAACTTTATTCAGGATACGGTTGTCTGTGCGGAAGTGCTCGGTAAAAATGTGCCGATGCACAAGTATGCCGTCCAGATTACTGTTGCCGATGTTCGCGACGGCGCATGTTCCAGTTCCACCTTGAAGGAAGCAAGTTCATGGGGAAAAGTCGATACGACATTCGAACAAATGGTCTATGCCGAAGCAACAACGGTTGTTCCATTAATTTTCAGTTACGCTTATCACCATGCAAATTGGAAAAAACGTAAGAAATATGAATGGACAAAGTTGTTTTCACAAAAGGATTAAACTTCGATGAAAACAAGTTCCGTTCAATATGAATTTTTAAAACTTCTGCACATTATGATTATTGTGTGGAAATCGTACTACTGATCGATAGAGGCGTATTTTAAAACTTGCAGCGACGGCTGCCGGTTTGTATTTCTATGAACCATTATTTTGGAAAATCACATGAACAAAATTAATTTGATTCTTACACTCTTTATTCTTCCTGTGCTTGTTTTCGCGGAAGATTCGGATACCACCAAACA
>DATKMP010000014.1:0-9849 GCA_035541775.1 Bacteroidota bacterium
ATCGATCATGCGGGCAATCTTCCGAATTTGGTCAAGCAAGGATTTACAGGACCGATCTATGCTACCAACGCAACGAGAGATTTATGCAATATTATGCTGTATGATAGTGCTTACATCCAAGAACGCGATATCGAGTACGTAAATAAAAAACATGCGAAACGGAAAGAACCGCCGGTCGAACCGCTGTATTCGGTCTTCGATGTGACGGACGCGATGAATCAATTTATCGGCATTAATTATAATCAGCCGGTCACAGTAGCGAAAGGCGTTCGTGTGACGCTGCTGGATGCCGGACATATTTTGGGATCGTCGGTAGTGGTTTGCGATGTTGAAGAAACGAATAAAACAAAACGCATTGCCTTCACCGGTGATTTGGGAAGAAAGAATGCGCCCATTTTGCGCGATCCGCAGCAGTTGGATGAAACCGATGTGCTAATTTCCGAAAGCACGTATGGCGGAAAATTTCACGATCCTATTGATGGAATGAAAGATGCTCTTGCTGCCGTCATTACACGTACGGTGGACCGCGGCGGAAAAATTATTGTGCCGTCGTTTAGTGTTGAACGCACACAAGAAATTGTGTATTTGCTTTCAGAATTATTTGATGAAGGGCGCCTGCCGGTCATTCCCATTTACGTCGATAGCCCGCTGGCTGTGGATGCAACGGATATTTTCCGTATTCATCCAGAATGTTTTGATCAGGAAACGATCAGTCATATCAATGCCCATCAAGATCCATTCGGATTTCACCGGCTCATTTATGTGCGTACGGTGGACCAATCCAAAGAATTGAACGGATTGCACTCGCCCTGTATGATTATTGCGGCTTCCGGTATGTGCGAAGCGGGACGCATTGTGCATCATCTTGCCAACAATATTGAAAATCCCAAGAACACGATTATGATTGTCGGCTATCAAGCGGAACATACTTTGGGCAAACGGATTGTCGAAAAAGTCCCCGAAGTTACGATTTTTGGGGATGTGTTGAAGTTGAATGCAGAAGTTGCTGTGCTCAATTCTTTTTCTGCGCATGCAGATCAAACAGAACTCGTCAGCTATATTACCGGAATCAATCCTCAGCGGCTGAAGAAAGTTTTTTTAGTGCACGGTGAAATTGAACAATCAGAAAAATTAGCGATAAAGCTGAAAGAACATCACATGGACAATGTTGAAATTCCAGTGATGGGACAACAATTTGAATTGTAAAAAATGGCGTGTCGTCCATTGGAACGGTCTTGCTTTCGTGAATAATATTATTCGTGAATCAAATGCAAAAACATCTGAAAATGAGCGTGAAAAAATCCGGTAGGAAAAAAAATAATTCACGGCGCGACTATATTTTTGCATGCAACAGCGATCCGAAAGAAGTAAGAAATATCGAACTGTTTCTCAACAAGATGAATGCTTCGCTTCGGCTTGATGACGGTGCTATGTATCGATTGCTGCTCTCTTGTACGGAAGCCGTGAATAATGCCATTCTGCATGGCAACCATTCCGATCCGTCAAAAAGCGTTCGCATGCGGTGCGTTGTTCAAAAAAATTCCCTTGTGGTCACGGTGAAAGATGAAGGCAAGGGATTTGATGCCGACCATCTTGCCGATCCGTTAGCGAAAGAAAATCTTTTGAAGGAAAGCGGGCGCGGTGTGTTTTTAATGCGCTCGTTGATGGACGAAGTGAAATACACACAGGCGAAAACCGGATTAACCGTACGGATGAAATTAAATCTGGTTCCGTAGCACGGTGTAGTGTATCGATGAAAAACAAAAAACCCGTCGCAGATATCTGCAAGACGGGTTTTTTATTGTACCGACGAAAAATTATTTTGCGAACGAATAACCGATATTGATGCTCACAACATTTGCAATGCTGTTGTATGTGCCGGGAAGATAGATGGAATTTGTCGCATCTTTTTGGCTGAACAACACGATCATATATGCGGCGTCAACATACAAATTGTCGCTAATTTTATATCCGCCGCCGACAGAGATATCGACGCGATCTGCATCCGGCAGCATCGGTTCGGTGGTGCTGTTGGGCTGTGGGGTAATATCATAAATTAAACCGCCGCGGAGTGTCCAATCAGAATTCAATTTATATTCTGCACCGATACGGCCTAAATATCCGTCGTCCCAATTTTTTGGTGATGACGAAGTGGCTTGCAACGGCGTTCCCGTCAATGGAGACACAGGTCCGGTCGGGAGCTGAATCGTTAATGCTTGATAAGCGCTCCAACCGACGTATTGGAAATCGGCTTCGACGGTTAAATTTTCATCGAATTGATACGCCGCGCCGACATACACATTTGCCGGCATTGGCAACGTTGCTGTTCCGGTTCCTCCTGGAAAATAGGATTGAAGGGCTTGCATGTTTGTAAAGTTGGCGGTTCCTGAAAAATCAATTCTTGAAAGACTACGAACAGAAGCGCCGAGTGAAAGTTTATCGATGGGTTTATAAAGGACACCGAGATTGAATCCCCATGTGCTTCCATTTCCAGACATCGAAAGATTGCCATCGACAGATGCTGGCATCACATAAGGAGGTACAGGAATAGGACTGTACGTCGCAATTCTTCTTGAAATATCAACTGTTCCATAAATATAACTTACACCAATACCGACGGAAAAATTATCTGCAATTTTATAAGCCAAGGTCGGATTGACATAAAAAGTTTCGATAGTCGAATTTTCGGCAAATTCTTGTCCCACCCAATCGCTGCCCCATTTCGTCCCCAAACCGTACGGTGTAAAAACTCCAAGACCAACAACCATTTTATCGTTTATAGCATAAGTTCCATAAACGCTTGGCGGAAAAAACAACTGACTCTGTGTCGATGTTTCCACTCCGCCTGGGGTCTTATACGTATTCGAGGGAATAACGAATGTGCCGCCGGCATAGATGTTTGTGCCTTGCTGAAACGCTAACCCTGCCGGATTAAAATAAATTGCCGATGGATCGGACGCCTGTGCTACAAATGCTCCCCCGATACCAACAGCACGAGCGCCGTGTTCATTTAATTGGTATCCGCCACTCAAGGCAAGCGAACTACAAATGAGCCCAAGAATAGCAACAACAAAAATACGTACAGAAAATTTTCTCACAGCGACCTCCAATAAAGTGAATAAAAATAATTTGACCTAGTGCTCTTGTGTAACCAGCAACCGCTACAAACATAATAAATGAGCAAATAAAATGCAATATTCAGAAAATAAATTCAGAAAATTTCAATTCATTTATGAATCTGAGCGGTCGAACGACGCTATAGTGTCAATTTTTGAATATTCTCTTTAACATCGGAGGCAGATTGGTTCAGTGCCGCTTGTTCCTCGACGGTGAGTTTAATTTCGATGACGTCTTCAACACCGTTGCGTCCGAGTTTTACGGGAACACCGACGACAGTATCGTGAATTCCATATTCACCTTGAAGATAAACGGCGCAAGGGAGAATACGCTTTTTATTTTTTACAATCGCCTCAATCATCTGGATAGCCGATGCTGCAGGAGCGTAAAAAGCGCTTCCGGTTTTGAGGAAATTCACGATTTCTATGCCGCCTTCACGTGTGCGTTTCACTATTCGATCGATCGCCTCTTTGCTCATCAAATCCGGAATGGGAATGCCGGCAACTGTGGAATACCGCGGTAGCGGTACCATCGAATCTCCGTGTCCGCCCAGGACAAATGCCGTAATATTTTCTACCGAGACACCAAGTTCCATAGCGATGAATGTTCGCATGCGCGCAGAATCCAGAACGCCTGCCATGCCGATGACATGGTGACGATCGAAGCCGCTAACTTTGTGCGCAACATATGTCATCACGTCTAACGGATTCGAAACGACGATGATAATGGCGTTGGGAGATTGTGCAGCAGCTTGTTCTGTGCAAGCTTCCACAATCGAAGCATTAGTGGTTTGCAAATCATCACGAGACATACCCGGCTTGCGAGCGACTCCGGCAGTTATTAAAATAATATTGGAGTTCGCCGTCGGTAAATAAGAATTTGTTCCAATAATTTTTGTGTCGTTATGTTCAATGGGCGTCGCTTCAGACATGTCCAAACATTTGCCCTTGGATATTCCTTCCACCACATCGACTAAAACTACTTCGTTCGCCAATTCTTTTTCAGCAATCAGATGGGCAGCCGACGCGCCCACATTGCCTGCACCGATAACGGTGATTTTCATAGCAACCTCCAATAAGTTATTTTACATCATTGTTATTACTGAGAACAAAAGGTTGTTGAATTCAGTTTCAAGGTTGGAAGCAATAATTCAGAAAGGAAAAATAGGAGTGTACAAAAAAAAAGCCCTCAAATTGAGGGCTAAAAAGAGAACAAAACAAGAGGACTATTTATGCGGCAGGAACAATACTAACGCGTTGCCGTGCTTTGCCGTAACGTTCAAACTTTACGACACCATCGACAAGGGCGAATAATGTGTCATCGCTTCCGATGCCGACATTGAGTCCCGGATGGAATTTTGTGCCACGCTGTCGAACGAGAATATTTCCCGCAAGCACTTCCTGTCCTCCGAATCGTTTTACGCCTAATCGTTGGGCATTACTATCACGCCCGTTTTTAGTACTTCCGCCGCCTTTTTTATGTGCCATAACTTCTCCGCTTACTTTACATTGGTAATTTCAATTTCTGAATACTGCTGACGATGTCCATTGCGGACGTGATATCCTTTTCGTTTTTTCTTCTTCAAGACAATCACGGTATCATCTTTTACATGACGCAGCACTTTTGCTTCTACGGAAGAGCCGGCGATATACGGCGCGCCGACCGTTGTTTGAGTGTCGTCGCCTTTGACCAGTACTTTGTCAAATTTTACGGTGGCGCCTGCATCCGAGATCAGTTTTGGTACAAACACCTTCGATGAAGGAGAGACCTTTACTTGGGTTCCTGAAATTTCAACAACTGCGTACATTTCGTTCCTCACAATGAATCGTTTATTTTTAAGTATTACAATATATCAAAAAAGTCGAAGAGAGTCAACGAATTTTGAAATCAAACACAAAAATTTGTACGAGGGATTCAGCAACCACTAAACGGAAAGTTCCTTGAAAAGCGTTGATCGAACGAGTGCAAGCGGCAGTTCTTGTCCTGTCCAGATTTTAAATGCGGCGGCTCCTTGCTGGATCAACATTTCCAATCCGCCGACAGCCGTTGCGCCTGCTGCACTGGCCTGTTGAAGCAGTAATGTTTGTAATGGGCGATAGATCAAATCGAAAACAATGAGGCGGCTGTTCAGCGGTGCATTGGCGGGAAGAGGTGAAACATCGGCATGCGGGAACATGCCGAGCGGCGTGGTGTTCACCATCAGCGAACTTTCTTCTATGGCGTCGAAAAATTTTTTTGAGTCGGCAGGCAGAATCTCCAGTTCGACATCGATCGAGCGGAAAGTGCCGACAAGCGATTCGCATTTTTCAATCGTGCGGGATGTTAAATAGATTTTCTTCGGTTTCAACTGTTGAGTCAACACGAACATCACTGAACGCGCCGCACCGCCAGCGCCGAGCACAAGACAAGATTGTTGTGCAATTCTTTGATGATAAGGTTCCAGCGATTGAAAAATTCCAAGCACATCGGTATTGTACCCGTACAGTTTTCCGTTTTTATGATGAACCGTGTTCACTGCACCGATCGCTTTTGCTTCATCCGATAGTTGATCGAGGAATTGTATAATGCCTTGTTTGTGCGGTACTGTCACATTGAATCCGACATAGTTCTCAAGGCGGAACCGCTGAACGACACTTGCGAGATATTCCGGTGCAACATCGATCGCTTTGTACTGTGCCTCGATGCCGGACTGCGCAAACGCAGTCTGGTACATCAGCGGCGAGAGTGTATGGCCGATCGGATGCCCGATGATGGCAAAATGGTTCATAGAGAAAAATGGAGTAACGTTATGAATGCAACAGCCGGATGAACTGACGGTCTTTTGTTAACGCTGGATACGCCTGCTCAAAATCTTTCCGTAACTCGGGCATTAACCGGAATGCAGTCGCGAATTCAGATGCCGCCTCGCGGAATCGTTTCATCGAAAGGAACACACGCGCTAAACTAAATCGCGCTTCGGCATAATCCTGTTTCAAATCGATTGCGTGTTGGAGTGCTTGCAAGGCGTCTTCGTAACGATTCACTTCAAACAACGTATCGCCGTAATCGAACCAAATGTCCGCATTGTGCGGTTCGATTTCTGTAACACGCTTGTAACTTACCAGGCAGTCTTCCAGTTGTGCCAGATTATATTGTGCATCGCCAAGAGCGTACCAATATTCTGCGTAATCGGTGCGGAGATCTGTTGCTTTGCGAAATTCTTTTTCCGCCAGGCGCGTTTGTCCAAGTGCATCGTAACAGCAGCCGCGGCCGAAGTAAGATTCATGATGTGTCATATCGATTTCAATGGCACGGGAATAACAATTCAATGCTTCAAGATAGTTGTTCAGCTCTTCGTACGCGTTGCCAAGGTTATGCCAGATAGAAACATCCTTCGGCTCAAGTTCTATTGCTGCTTTGAAACATCTCACAGCATCCGGCAGTTTCGATAAATTGGCAAACGCATTTCCCATGTTGTACCACGCTGCGGGAAAATCTTCTTTGATCGCAAGCGCGTATTCATAACTTTCAATTGCCTGTTGATATTTTCCAATTCGATTTTGTACGATGCCGCGGTTATACCATGCATTGGCATTGTACGGATCACGATCTAATTGTTCTTCGTACGCGTGAATCGATTCTTCCGGACGGTCCATATAATCATAGCAATATCCAAGTTCGTACCACACTTCAGGATTTTCAGGATCGATATCGAGCACAAGCCGGAACAGCCGTTCTGCTTCTTCGTACTTTTCTAATTTTTCTAATGTCACCGCTTTGTTAAAAATTGCGTCGGCATTGGTCGGCTCAAGTTCCAGCGCTTTTTCAAATGACGCTAACGATTCTGTATCGCGATTTAAATTATCGAGCGTGATGCCGCGGTTGATATAAATTTCTGCATCGACCGGATTTAAACTGACGGCTTTATCAAAACAGATCAGCGCATCGGCGTAGCGAAAGAGATTGTTCAGAATCATGCCTTTTCGCTGCCACGCATCGGCATTATACGGCTGGAACGACACTAAGCGTTCTGCGTACGTCAACGCGTCTTCAAATTTTTCATGTTCAAAATAAAACTGGATAATTTCTTCCAGCGCTTCAGGGTTGTTGATGTCTTTGCCGCCATTGCGCAGTAATTCCCGGAATCGGCGAACATCGTCTTCAGAACGTCGATTGTGCTGGGAATTTGTATTCTCATCGAATCGATCAAAATCAGCCACTCGTTTTTCCTCTTAATTCTTTCTCTATCAATAAAGTAAATTACGGCGCAGAAGTCAAGAAGCGGATGTTAAGTGTTTGTGAATCATAGGTTCCCGTTTTAGATAATTGATTTTCGCGTGAAGTTGGCGTATATTTATTATTCGTCAAAGAAATGATTGCTGAAAACTTACAAATTCTGCGGAAACGCATAACGGAAGTTTGTTCACGATGCGGGCGAAGCGCAGAGGAGATTCAGCTTCTTGCTGTTTCGAAAACGTTTTCAGTCGATGCGATACGCGAAGCAATGGCTGCCGGACAAAAAGAATTCGGCGAAAATTATGTTCAGGAGTTGCGAGAAAAACGCGAAGCGTTCTCTGATGCCGACGTGCGATGGCATTTTATCGGCCATCTGCAATCGAACAAAGTAAAATATCTTTCTGAGTACGTGCATCTCATTCACTCGGTGGATGATTTAGAACTCGGAAAGGAAATCGATAAACGCGCGGCGAAAGCCGGAAGAATTCAAAATGTGCTGGTGGAAGTACATACAACTGACGAAGCGACCAAATATGGAGTTGCTCCTGAGCAAACGATGGCATTGGTCAAAGGCCTTGCCGTGCTGCCGAATGTTCGTCTTCGCGGCTTAATGACGATGGGACCGTTTGCAGACGATCCGAATCAATCGCGATCCTCATTTAGGCAGGTTATGGAATTGAAGCAACAAATCGAACGTGAAGGCATCGACCATGTCGAGATGCAGCAGTTGTCGATGGGCATGACGCACGATTTTGAAATCGCGATTGAAGAAGGTGCCACCATCGTGAGAATTGGAACAGCAATTTTTGGCACGCGTTCCTATAACAATTCTTGAAGGAAGGAAAGCTATGAAAATTACACCGCTTGAAATTAAACGCCAGCAATTTAAAAAAACCATGCGCGGATTCGATGTTGTGGAAGTGGAAACATTTTTAGAAATGCTTTCCAACGAAATGGAAGAATGGATTCGTCTGGACAGAGAGCAGAAAGAAAAAATCACCGCATTGGAAACGCAGCTTGCTGATTATAAAAATATCGAGAAGACATTGCAGCAAACCTTGATGCAAGCACAGGAAACGAGCGGCAAATCGATTGAGAATTCCAAACGTGAAGCCGATCTCATTGTCAAAGAAGCGGAAGTGAAGGCGTCGCAGATTGTCGAAAAAGCACGATTGGATTTTGCAAAAGCGAAAGAAGAGATCAGCACGTTGAAAGCGCGGAAGGAAAGTGTGTTGAGCAAACTGAAAATTTTACTTTCGTCCGAATTAGATTTGATCCGGGCGCTTGCCGTGGATGATGATGCCGAACAAAAAGATTCTTCCAAAGGTACCGGCAAAGACCATCTTGAGATCGACGATATTTTGAAAAAGCTATAAAAGGATTTTGATATGTCGGAATTGCGAACACAGATTGGCGAAGCCCTCGAATATATTCGAAGCAAAACTTCAACCACACCGAAGATCGGCATTATTCTCGGAACCGGCCTCGGCGGATTGGTCAAAGAAATAAAAAAAGAAGTTGTCCTCGAATACGGCAACATCCCGCATTTTCCCGTTTCCACGGTGGAGTCGCATCACGGTAAATTAATCTTCGGAACGCTTGCCGGAAAGAAAGTGGTTGCGATGCAGGGGCGCTTCCATATGTACGAAGGATATTCGCTGAAGCAAGTCACGTTTCCCGTTCGCGTGATGAAATTCCTCGGCGTTGAAAATCTTCTTGTCTCGAATGCAGCCGGAGCGCTTAATCCGTTATTTCAAAAAGGCGATGTGATGATGATGAGCGATCACATCAATCTGCTTGGCGATAATCCTTTGATTGGTCCGAACGACGACGAACTCGGTCCGCGGTTTCCCGATATGTCCGAAGCATACAATAAAAAATTGATCGCCCTTGCCGAGCAAGCTGCGCTGGATTTAAAAATTCGTGTACAAAAAGGCGTGTACGTTGCCATGCAAGGTCCGAATTTAGAAACCAAAGCTGAATACCGGTTTCTCCGGTTCATCGGCGCCGATGCTGTGGGTATGTCCACTGTGCCGGAAGATATTGTTGCTGTGCACATGAGAATGAAAGTTCTCGGCTTTTCCATTTTAACGGACGAATGTTTCCCCGATGCCTTGAAGCCGGCAAAGCTGGAAGAAATTTTAAAAGTTGCCAACAAAGCCGAACCAAAGATGACGGCGATTATGAAAGAAGTTGTAAAACGAATGAAGGTATGATTTTTCCCTTCAATTTATTTATAGATCAGAATAACAATGTTTAAACAAATAACCGACAAACTGAATTATCACGAATTAGAATCCGATATTCTCAAGTTCTGGGAAGCGAACGATATTTTCAAACAAAGTATTTCAACGCGCGAAGGCAAACCTGCATTTACATTTTATGAAGGACCGCCGACAGCGAATGGACGCCCCGGGATTCACCACGTCATGGCGCGTACGTTGAAAGATATTGTTTGCCGTTACAAAACGATGCAGGGTTTTCAAGTGCATCGCAAAGCCGGATGGGATACGCACG
>DATKMP010000015.1:0-2978 GCA_035541775.1 Bacteroidota bacterium
AATTTTATACTTTCAATATAAATATCCGTACTAATTTCGTACGCAACATCCCATAGACATAAGTTGAAATATCTTGGAGACCATCATTTTGAAAGAACCGTTGAACGCCACAGTATATTCGGCTATATTATAGAGAGAAGGATAACTATGGCAGACATCACTTTTTGGCAGGCATTGAGCAGCGTCGTTATCGTTTTAGTATTTATTCTGATCAATGCATTTTTTGTGATCGCGGAATTTTCGATTGTCAAAGTCCGACAGACGCAGATTGAACCGCTTGCCCAAAAAGGAAACCGGCGTGCAAAACTTGCCCGCTCGATTCTTGAAAACACCAATGCCTATCTTTCTGCAGCACAGCTTGGCGTGACGATGACAAGTCTGGCATTGGGCTGGATTGGAGAACCGTTAGTTGCAAATATCTTCGGGCCGTTATTCATTTGGTTCGGTATTCATTCACAAGAACTTGTTCACGGCATTTCGTTAGCCGTTGCATTTTCCGTCATTACCGCCGTAGAAATTGTTGTGGGCGAATTGGCGCCCAAAGTTCTTGCGATTCATAAAGCGGCTCCGCTGCTGCTGGCGGTCGCATATCCGTTCCGCGCATTTTATATTATTTTTCGTCCGCTGATTCTTCTGTTGAATTCCGCTTCCAATCGGTTGCTGAGTTTTATCGGTATCAATAGTTCTTTGAACGGGGAGAACGATCATTCGGAAGAAGAACTGCGTATGATTTTAGTCCATGAACATCAGGTTTCTGTTTCCACGCGCAACATTGCACTCAACGCGATCGATTTTCATCAAAAGCAGGCGCGCCATGCGATGACGCCGCGCAAAGAAATCGTGGCGTTATCGGCGAATGCGCCTGTTCAAAAAAATATTGAATTGATGCGCACACATAAATATTCCCGCTATCCGGTGTTTATGGAAACTATCGACAATATTGTCGGTGTTATTCATACAAAAGATATTTTTAAAACCGAACGTCAGCTGCAAAAAGATTTCACTTTGCAACGCGTTATGCGAGATGCATTTTTTTTACCGGAAACCGCAACGTTAGAAAAAGTGCTGGAAACAATTTTACAAAAACGAAATCACATGATTCTTCTCGCCGATGAATACGGCGGCACGGCGGGATTGATTACGCTGGAAAATGTTCTGGAAGAACTCGTCGGCAATATTCAGGACGAGTACGATAGAGAAGCGCCGGAGATTGTAAAAGTGAACGAACACGAATTTCTTGTGGATGGCGCATTGACGACCAGCGATGTGGAACGCATGTTTGAAATCGAACTTTCACCGATGGATATTCGTTCCATTGGAGGATTTTTTATCGAGCAGCTTGGGCATGTTCCAAAAGCCGGCGAGACACTGTGCGTCGATGGTTTGGAATTGACAGCGGAAAAAATTATCGAGAATGCCATCGAACTTGTCCGCATCAAAAAACTACCGCCGCCGACCGATGAAGAATCAGAACGTCAAGAGGAAGAATGAGTATGGAATGGCTTCCGCATCTTCAACCATTGTTTAAAAAATATGGCAACCGTCCGCATCCGTTGGAGCATCACAACACGTATCAATTAGTCGTGATGGTCGTGCTCTCTGCACAAACAACAGACAAGCTGATTAATAAAATCGCTCCGGCATTCTTTCAACAATTTCCATCGATGAAGGAATTAGCAAAAGCAACGCCGGAAGAATTACATCCATGGATCAAATCGGTTACAGGATTTAGAAAAAAAGCAGATTGGCTCGTGCGCATCGCTCAAGCCATCGGCGATGATAAAAAAATTCCGTTAACAATGGAAGCGCTCACCGAACTTCCCGGCATCGGAAGAAAATCTGCCAACGTGATTCTTCGCGAAGCCGGCGGAGAGCCGCAGGGAATTTTTGTGGATTTGCATGTGCTGCGCGTTGTTCCGCGCATCGGAATTACGAATGAAGAAAAACCGGAGAAAGTTGAAAACGTATTGCTGGAAATTATTCCAAAAAAATACTGGCACAAAGCCGGCATGGCTTTTTCCTATCTTGGCAGAGAAATCTGCCGCCCGACCGATCCGAATTGTGCAGAATGTTTGTTGAACGATGTCTGCCAGTTTGCGAACGCTGCGCGTACTCCATCGACAAAGAAAAAATAATTTATTCGAACAGTGCAATATCTTCCGGTGTAGGCGATACGTCGCTGAGTTCAGCGACTGTTTGTTCATCCCATCCAAACCTTTTTGCATATTGCCTTAAAAGCTGTTCTTCTACTTTCACAACTTCGTTGTCGGCTTTTGCGATATCATACATCAATCTATAGGCGGCGCGCTTTTGTGCTTCATTCAGTTTTGCTGCGATAACTTCGATACAAGTTTCCAGCGGGCGCCAGTTATAAAATTCGTACGCCTTCAAAAATGCTGTCTCGTCGGCGTGGATCAGCGTCCGTAATTTTGCAAGTTCTTCTTCCTTAAACTCACCGTCGATTCCTACCAGCGTAATGGCCGCAAGACACAGCGCCATCTTTGCCGTGAAATCGGTTTCTTCTGAGTGTTGTTGTTCGAAGTCCATAGTCATCTCGACATTCCATCTTTCGGTTCTGCGCCCTAATGTATCGAAGAGCATGTTAAAAGGCAATATGTACCGATAATTATATCCATTTTTATTTTTTTTCTGACAAATCTTTTGTTGCCAATCAATCTCCTTTACTGTATTTTATAGTTTGATGGTAGTCATATCAAAGAAAAATAGAGAGACATGGCAGAAAAAGAATTGAACACTAATGTACCGGAGGATCGTTCCATGCAGGAACAGCCCGCTCCTGCCACTATTTGGTTGGTTGATGATAATGAACAGTACTGCATAGTTTTTAAGGCGGCGACACAGAACTCACCGGATATTCGATGCACGCAAACATTTGATGATGGAACGGTGATGCTTGATACCCTGGTTGCGGAACCGGAATGGCCCAGCGTCATTCTCCTGGATATCAACATGCCAAC
>DATKMP010000016.1:0-2099 GCA_035541775.1 Bacteroidota bacterium
TTTGTTTTCAGCGAATACAAATTATACACAACACCAAATCGTTTCTCCGGTGTCGCCATATCAAGTCCGAACAAATCGGCAAGCAAATTAAATGCAAGCGATTCATCTTCTTTTAAAAATCGACATACTTCTACGATACGATCTTTTGGAAAGACAATAGTCAATTCATCGCGGAATTCCTCTGCCTTGAGAATTGCATCAGGAAATTTTGATGCAACTTGTTCCAATATTTTTTCGTTAGCCGCGTTCATTGTTTCTTATGCACTCAATGCTTTGGGCAGGTGCCCTCCAAAATCGCCGACAAGCGCCGGCGCCATTCCGCGCGATTCCCCGCGCTGCACTTTTTCCTGTAACAGCATCAATGCATGGAGCAGATTATCCGGGCGCGGCGGACAACCGGCAACATACACATCCACCGGTAAAAATTGATCGATTCCTTGCACGACCGAATATGTGCGGTAAATTCCTCCGGAGGATGTACACGCGCCCATCGCAATTACCCATTTCGGTTCGGGCATCTGGTCGTAAATTTTGCGAACGACTTTGGACATTTTATATGTCGTCGTTCCAGCCACAATCATCACATCGCACTGGCGCGGAGTAAAGCGCATCACTTCAGAACCGAAGCGGGCAATATCGAATCGCGGGCCTGCCGCTGCCATCATTTCGATGGCACAACAGGAAATTCCCATCGGCATCGGATACAGAGAATTTTTTCTGCACCAGTTGATGATTGTTTCTAATTTTGTTGCGATGTAGCCATCGCCCATCGCCGCTTCTAATCCCATTCAAGCGCTCCTTTTCGCCAGACGTAATAATATCCGACCAAGAGAACAACCATGAATGCAACCATCACCAACAATCCCTGAACGCCAAGATGATGAAATGTAACAGCCCACGGATACATAAACACGATTTCTATATCGAAGACGATGAACAACATTGCGACCATATAATATTTTACGGAAAATCGTTCACGCGCTGTGCGCACGGGATCCATACCACTTTCGTAGGTCGATGTTTTTTCGCCGCTCGTTCGGCGCGGGCCAATCCATTCATTGATCTTGCCCATCAACACGCCGAAAACGACGGCACAGCCCATCATCAAAAATATCGGAAGATAATTTTCAATCATACTGAAAAATAATGATACGTAAGTTTTTCATCGAATGTATTTCTCTTAGTTTTCTATTTCGTAACGATAAAACACAAAAATGCGCATAAGAATTCCCTTACCGCATATTGAGGCGTGCGTCTTCCAACGGCCAGCGTGCGCGCACTTTGAGCGTGTCGCTGATGCCGCTGATTCGTTCCGAGCGAATGAATGGAAACGGACGCCCTGCATCGAATTTTCCGTTCTTGTTGCGATCACGAAACGCTTGCAGTACATATTTTCCATCCTGAATTTCAGGAATAAAAAAATGTCCGGAGGTATCGGCAGGAACGGTATAACTGGGTTTGTCTTTTCCACCCACCATCAATGCTGTGACATACACGGTTCCTGCAAGGTCGTCCTCGTTTTGATCGAACACGCGTCCTTCGATACTACTCAAGTCTTCTATATCGAGCGTTTCAAATCGCCAGCGTTTTGTAGAATCGCGGCACACGACATTATTCCAGCTGCGAATCGTACGCAACGCTGCTTTCAATGCGTACCAACTCATATTTTTCAATTTCTCTTTTGGCCGTACCGCAATCACTGCATCGTTCAGAATTTGTTTTTCAACTTCGACCGTATCGTTCTTTGCTGAAAGCAAAATAATCGAATCCAATGCTATCGTGTCGGAAAGGGCATCGGAAAATTCCAGCATCAACGTCGGCTGTACAGCGACGCCGCGTGTGCTATCCTTCAGCGGCACAGACAATAAGCGAAAACCGAGCGTATCATGTTTCGGCGATCCGGAAAACGCAAGAGTATTTGCAATCGGATTGATGATATTGCCCACGGTATCCGTTATGTTGTGGACGAATAAGCGGTAAGCAGCATTGGAATCCTGTCGAGCAGTAATCATCGTAACACTCGAAGGTTTATTGTATGTTGCCTGCAACGTTAAAATCTCGAACGGTTTCTTGGTTGTTGTGTCTTCAAGCTTAAAATT
>DATKMP010000017.1:0-3084 GCA_035541775.1 Bacteroidota bacterium
CAACATCGTTCCCTATCTCGGGCCCATCGTCGGCGCAGGACTTGCCATTCTTGTTTCGCTGATCACCACAGGCGATTTTCAAATGCTCTTCCCCATTCTTGTTCTTGCACTCGTAACGCGCCTTGCAGATGATCTCATACTTCAGCCGATTTGTTTTGGAAAATCTCTTGATATGCATCCTGTTGCCGTTGTTCTCACCCTTATCATCGGACATCAACTTATGGGCGTTGCCGGCATGGTCATTTCTATTCCTATCGCAACAATCTTGCGCGTCTCAGCAACGGAAACATACTGGGGATTGAAAAATTACACCATCACGGCATAATTTTATTTGGGAGAGATGATTATGGCACGCATCGTCATCGATATTGAAACACTCGGGTTTCCACTCGAATCGTTCGATGAAACGCAGCAGGAATATCTTCTAAAATTTTCCACCACGGAGGCAGAGCGTGAAGAAGCCATCCAAAAATTAAGCCTGTATCCGACAACAGCACAAATCATCGCCATCGGCATGCTCAATCCTGAAACCAATCGCGGCAAAGTATTGTATCAGTCGGACACACCATCGACACAAAACAATGAGGACGGAACGGTTCAGTTCATCACCGGCACCGAAAAAGAAATTTTAGAACAATTCTGGCAGGATATTACGCATTACAATCAATTCATCACCTTCAACGGGCGCGGATTCGATTGCCCGTTCATCATGCTGCGCTCCGCTCTCTTGCAGGTACCACCCACGCGCAACTTAATGCCGTACCGATACGATGCTTCGATTCATTGTGATTTGCTGGAACAATTGACCTTTTATAACGCCTTCAGAAAATTCAATTTAGATTTCTACTGCAAAGCATTCGGCATCGAAAGCCCGAAAGCCGGCGGCATTACCGGATTGGATATGAGGCAGTTGTTCGATGAAAAACGTTTCTTGGATATTGCGCGATACAATCTTGGAGATCTTAAAGCCACTGCTGAATTGTTTTGCCGCTGGGAAAAATTTTTGAATATCTAACCTTGCAAAATAAGATTTCCGATTTCTCTCTCAAGATGGGAAGAAATCGGAAATCTACTTACCTGATTAGGGGAACACACGATAAATATCTTTTCGATGAAGAATACGTGCAAATTGAATCGTCTTACCGACAAGAAAAATTCCACACGATAATCGCCCAATCGAATTCGATATGCCGATTTAAAACCCGCCAATTTTTTAACATTCTGAAGTTCGGATAACGAAGAAATGCTTTCGACGCGCTCAATCAATAATATTACTTTGCGTTTTATTTCTTCTGAAGACAGCGCGTCAATATCCTTTGAGAACGATTCGAGAAACTCTACGACCATCAGGAATACAATTTTTTCAAAATTGTTTCGCGAGATACTTTCTTTCGGCGGTCAACATCTTTCATGAGTTCCGCAAGACCGATGTCTTCCATTGCTTCACGTTCAACCACCCGCGATGCGATACCCATTTTCGAAATCAAATTGGATAGCAATTCCATTTCTTCTTTGTCTCGCGTTTTGACAACCAAAACTTTATTCATCGTATCTCCTTCATCTTTATTTTAAAGATACAAAATTTCTTATGGCATTCAAAAAACAAAAAAATGTAACCTTGCGGTTCCAAGATAAGATCCCCAATTTCTAAAAAAGAAGGAATCGGAAATCGGCACAAATAAAAAAGGCAGGCAATTTCTTGCCCGCCTTTTTACTAACAGCTAACTGTAAAAGCTGACCGCTGTTTTACTTCAACAACAACATCTTCCGAACTTGTACAAAGGTAGCATTGCTGGTGGTGGATTGTGCAACGACACGCAACAGATACACACCGCTTGCTGTTTGTCCGCCATTGCCGCTGCGTCCATTCCACACGATATTGTGGTATCCTGCTCCCTGAATGCCATCGAACAATGTCGCAACTTCCTGTCCAAGAATCGAATACACCTTCACCGTTACATGGCTCTGGCTTGGCAACCCAAACGAGATCGTCGTGCTCGGATTGAACGGGTTCGGATAGTTTTGCGAAAGTTCATACGTCGCAGGTATTCCTGTTTTATTATTCGCAACGCTTGCGGTTCCGGGTGTATGAACAATACCAACTGTATCGAACGGTTCTAATTCGTACCCATCATTATACACCGTCGAAGCAGAAGTATATTGGCTGACGACACCGGTGACATTGACCGGAAATGCTTTTGCCGCCGAGCCGGGAATGTTCGTGCTGGAACTGATATACACTAATGCAGTATCCTTTTTCGTTACATCCGTTACATAAATTTTACCGCTGGTGCTTGCTGCCGGCCATGTGCCGGATGCATAATACATGGAATCCACTTCAATCAACGATCCTTCATAACTTTCTGCATGTGTAACAAATTGGGCGAACGTTATTTTCTTTGCAGCAGGAACCTTCGCTTTATGTTTCAGAATTGCAAAATGTATTGTATCGTTCGTTAAGGGAACGAATTCCACTAATCCACGATACTGCCCGACGACTCCCGTCACCATCACTGAATCGCCAACGGCATACGCCGCTTGTGGTAAGCTGCTTGCAAACACTTCGACACCAGCGGATGTATCTTGAATAAAGTATGCCGTTTGACTTCCCACTGATTGCAGATTGGGAGTTGTTACCACACCAAAAATTTGCAGCGTATCTTTTGTAACGGAATGATCGGCAATCAAATCGCCGTTCAAATCTTTCCGTGCTTCGGCAATCGAAACGATCGACGTTAATTTGGTATGAGTGATATTGGTTGAATCGGATGGTTCAATTTCATAACCATTATTATACACCGTTGTTGCAGAAGAATATTGGTTGATCACTGCAACAACATTAATTGGATACGTTGGTTCTATCGATCCGGCAACATCCGTGCTCGAACTAATATACAATTGAGCTGTATCCATTTTGCTTGCATTGGTAAGATAGATACTGGCACCGGTACTGGCAGCAGGCCATGTTCCGGATGCTTTATACAGCGTATCTATTTCAACAAGCAACCCTTCGTAGGATTCCGGATTCGCCATATATTGATGCAGCGATAAATGTTTTGGCTTCGGAACAATTGCATTATGCTT
>DATKMP010000018.1:0-3248 GCA_035541775.1 Bacteroidota bacterium
CCGCCGTCAGCGCCAGTCAATCCAAGCAATTCTTCTGCATTGATTGGAAAAATTTCTCCACCACCAAGTGCCGCAGTAAGTTTAGATTCATTGAGTTGATCGTTGCCTGTCATCAAAATTAAAATCGGTTGTTTGTTGTGACGATAGCATAACGACTTTGCAAATCGCGTTTCATCCACTTTTAAAAATTCTACCAGTTCATCAATCGTTTTTACATTCGGTGTAGAAATTTCTTTTAATGCTTCATTCATTTCGAGGCGACCAATCGGAGCAACATTCGATGTTGCTACTTCAAGATTCGCCGCATAGCCGCAAGAATTGCACAGCACGGTATTGTCTTCGCCGAACTCTGAATCGATCATGAATTCCTGTGAGCCGGTTCCGCCCATCGCGCCGGTTGAAGCGCCGACAATGAAAAATTTTATGCCGCATCGATTGAATATTTTTTTGTATGCTTCTTTATGTGCTTCGTACGATGCATCTAAATCTTCCCAGCTTCGATCTAACGAATATGAGTCTTTCATCGTAAATTGCCTGCCGCGCAGCACGCCGGAACGTGGGCGCGGTTCGTTTCGAAATTTTGTCTGTATTTGGTACCACGTCTGCGGCAAATCTTTGTACGATTGAATATGCATGCTGGCAATATACCCGATCACTTCTTCGTGTGTTGGTGCAAGAACCAAGTCGCGCTCTTTGATACTGAGAATAAAATTGGGAACATGGCGGCGTCCCGTTTTTTCCCAAAGTGATTCCGGATTCAATGCCGGCAGATGCAATTCCTGAGCGCCGATGGCATTCATTTCTTCGCGTACGATATTCATGGCTTTCGTCAAAGCGCGGTAACCGAGCGGCAAGTACGAATAAACACCTGCGGTTAATTGTCTCATCATTCCAGCGCGAAGCATTAAACGGTGGCTGGGAATAATCGCATCAGCGGGAGTTTCTTTAAGTGTGGGAATAAATGCTTTACTTAACTTCATATTCTGTTCACAATCTTTCTATCTTGTTACGTTCTCACTTCTGTATTCTCTATTCTGAATTTTGATGTACCCCTGAGAGGAATCGAACCTCCGACAAACGGTTTAGGAAACCGCTGCTCTATCCAACTGAGCTACAGGGGCATTTTTTTACCATAGTAAGATACGAAACAAGGCGAAGCTATGCAACGAGATTATAAAATTGGGCCGCATACCTGTATGTCACGGTCAATTAACATGAAAGCATCAACAAAAACATTTGCTTTACCCCCAGCGAACCAAACAAAAGCGATTTGTTTGTACGTTGATAGAAGCCGGAGAAGAACTTACAAACCATTGAACTTGCCCAAACAAAAATCATGATTATCCATCAATCGAAGGAACTTAATATCACCGCAGGCGTTGTACTTAATAAACATGTTGCCTTTAAAAAAATGGTTGCTGCCCTATGAATCAAGAAAAAACGATACGCGAACTGAAAGCATCCGGCTATAAATCCGTTCCCGTCAAAGAAGAAGTCCGCAGAAATCTCATCCGTTCACTTCAAAAAGGCGAGAAACTATTTTCCGGCATCATCGGCTACGAGAAGACGGTCATCCCTTCGCTCATCAATGCGATTCTCGGAAAACACGATATTCTCCTGCTCGGCTTGCGCGGCCAGGCAAAATCGCGTTTAGTGCGTGCGCTTCCGCAATTGTTAGATGAATATATTCCGGTCATCAAGGATTGCGAGATCAACGATAATCCGTTCCAGCCGGTTTGCAAACATTGCATCGACCTTGTGAAAGACCATGGCGACGATGTCGAGATTGAATGGTTGAGACGCGATAACCGATTCTCCGAAAAACTTGCGACACCGGATGTTACGATTGCCGACCTCATTGGCGATATCGATCCCATTAAAGCGGCAACACAACGCCTGCATTATGCACATGAAGGAGCGATTCATTACGGCATCGTCCCGCGCACGAACCGCGGAATTTTTGCCATCAATGAATTGCCCGATCTCCAGCCGAGAATTCAAGTCGGCCTCTTCAATATCATGGAAGAAAAAGATATTCAAATTCGCGGCTTCAATATCCGTATTCCAATCGATGTGATGATGGTCTTTACGGCAAACCCTGAAGATTACACCAACCGCGGCAATCTTATTACACCATTAAAAGATAGGATCGATTCACAGATCATTACACACTATCCGAAAACGCTCAGCGATGCACTTGCGATTACACAGCAGGAAGCATGGATACAACGAAACGGACAGAAGGCAGTCATTCCATCCTATCTTGCCGAAATCATCGAACAAATCGGATTCGAAGCACGCGGCAGCGAATTTGTCGATCAAAAATCCGGCGTTAGCGCTCGATTGACCATCTCGGCCATGGAAAATCTTATCAGCAATGTCGAGCGGCGCGCACTTCGTACCGGCGAACACGAAATTTTTCCCCGCATTTCCGACCTGCACGCCACGCTTCCTGCCATCACGGGAAAAATAGAATTGGTGATGGAAGGCGAGCTTGAAGGCTCAGTCAAGGTCGGCAAGGCGCTTATTGGAAAAGCCGTGCGCACGATATTCCAAAAATATTTTCCCGACCCGCTTCAACGAACAGAACGCAGCCACAATGCCACGGATGAGCGTTCAGAATATCAGCCGGTCATTCATTGGTTCGAGGCGGGCAACAAAATTGAAATCACGGACGACATGCCTTTCAAGGAATACCGCTCCGAATTAGAAAAGGTGAAGGGTTTGCATGAACTGGCATTGAAATATATGCCGTCCGCAAAAGATAATGCTTATGAATTAGCAACTGCCATGGAATTTATTCTCGATGCCCTTCACCAAAGTTCGCGCATTGCAAAGGACGAAATGGAAACTACAACAGTATATAAAGATTTAGTCAATAGTATTTTCCAGCGGCACGAGGAAACTGCTTTTGAAGAGGAACAATAATCTATGCGCGTTCAATACAGCCGTTGGACGGAAGCATCGAAGACCGATGAACAGCGTTTGCAGGATCTCATCAAGTTAGTAAATTACCTGACGCTCAAAACAAACGGCGACGTTCAGGAAGCGCTGGAATGGCTTCGCGAATTGGCAAGGCAGCATGGAATCTTCAGCGATGAATTCTCCATAGAAGATTTAATAGAGAAAATGAACGAGATGGGATTGATTGAAGTTGTTCGGGGAGTTCCCAATCTCACAAACCGAGGCATGCAAAAAATTCGGCAGGATGCACTGTTGCAAATTTTCTCTTCACTCAAAAAGTCGCC
>DATKMP010000019.1:0-13986 GCA_035541775.1 Bacteroidota bacterium
GCCTGATCTATCAGTCGTGTTCACGCATAATCGGTTCATCAAAACGATTAATAAAAAATTTTTGAATCACGATTATAGTACCGATGTGATTGCCTTTTCGCTTGGAAATGGCGGCGGCGTGGAAGCGGAATTATACATCAACCTCGATGCTGCTCGCAGGCAGGCAAAAGAATTTTGCGCAACGTTCACACAAGAAACAAAACGATTGTTAATTCACGGTGCGCTGCATTTAGTCGGGTACGATGATAAAACCGAAGCCGGAAGCAAGGCCATGCATGCCCGTGAAGATTGGTATTTGGCAACGCTGGAGAAGAAGTAAAAAAATGCAAGAACGAATTGTTGAAATTATTTTATATCTTGTCAATGAATTAAAATCCAATAAACGCTTAAGCGATGTGGATGTTTCTTCGCTGGAACGCGATGGTTATACACCGAGTGAAATTTCGTCAGCATTTTCATGGCTCTTCGAACGGCTCGCGGTCGGGCAGTTAGTGATCGCTCCGACGGCAGGCAATATCAATTCTCATCGATTATTGAACGATGCCGAAAAGATGATCGTAAGCCCGCAGGCAGCCGGTTATTTAATGCAGTGTCAGCAATTGGGCATCATCTCCAATGCCGATATCGAAGCCATCGTTGAGCGAATTATGACTGCCGGTTTTTCTTCCGTCGGACTGACGGAAATGAAATCGTTTGTGGCATCATATCTTTTCGATATCGATGGAATGAATGGGCAAGTAGCATTTGGGTTTAACGATACAATACATTGAAATCTGAAAACATGGAAAAATCTTTAATCATAGTTGAATCGCCTTCAAAAGCAAAAACCATCAACAAATATCTTGGCAAAGAGTATGTCGTCGAAGCGTCGGTTGGGCATATTAAAAATTTGCCCAAGAGCAAATTAAGCGTCGATATTGACAATGACTTTTCGGTGGTGTATGAAACGATCGAAGGCAAGCAGTCAGTTGTCGATAAAATTTTAAGCAACGCCGAAAAAGCGAAAGCGGTGTTCATTGCGACTGACCCTGACCGCGAAGGCGAAGCCATTGCCGCGCATATTGCCGATGTGATCGGCGAAAAGAATAAACATATTAAACGCGTGCTGTTTCATGAAATTACCGAGTCCGGTGTACAGGAAGGCATGGCGCATCCGAAAAAAATCGACACGCACATGGTGATGTCCCAGCAGGCACGCCGTGCTATGGATCGAATTGTCGGATACAAAGTGTCGCCGTTTATCTGGAAAACGATGTATTATGGCTTATCGGCGGGACGCGTGCAATCTGTTGCCGTGCGATTGATTTGCGAGCGCGAGCAGGCCATTAAAAGTTTTGTGCCGGATGAGTACTGGTCGCTGACGGCTGAATTTACAACCCTTCACGAAGATAAATTTTTAGCCAAGCTCGCAAAAGTTGTTGGCAACGAACCGCGCGTACCGGATGAAACGACGGCAAAAGGATATGTTGCGGATATTCAAAAGCAACAATTTCAAATATCTAATGTTACTAAAAAACCTGTCAAGCGCAATCCGCCTGCGCCGTTTATCACCAGCACGCTGCAACAAGAAGCTGCACGCCGTTTGCGGCTTTCAACCAAACGCACGATGATGCTTGCACAAAAATTATATGAAGGTGTGGAAATCGGCGAAGAAGGATTGGTCGGTCTCATCACCTATATGCGGACGGATTCAACGCGATTGAGTGAAGAAGCAGTCGCTCATGTGCGCGAGTATATTTTAAATAATTACGGCAAAGAATATGTGCCGAAAGAACCGCGGTTGTTTAAAAAAGGAAAAGCGTCGCAAGATGCACACGAAGCTGTTCGCCCGACATCGATAAAGCATACGCCGAAATTGGTAAAAAAATATCTCGATAAAGATATGTTTGCTTTGTATGAATTAATCTGGAATCGATTCATTGCATGTCAAATGGCATCGGCAGAATTTGAACAAGTTACCGTCGATGTTGAAGGCGGAGATTATTTGTTCCGCGCAACAGACCAGTTGCCGAAGTTTCGCGGATTCTTGCAAGTGTTCGACGACGTTGCCGAAGAAAATGGCAACGAGAACGACGATGCGGATCCAACATCAAAACTTCCTGCAACGCTTGCTGCGGGACAATCAGCAAAAATATCCGATTTGTTGCCGCGTCAGCATTTTACAAAGCCGCCGGGGCGATATTCCGAAGCAACTTTAGTGAAGGAACTTGAATCGCTCGGCATTGGACGGCCAAGCACGTATGCTTTGATCGTCAGCACCGTCATCGATAGAAAATATGTCGAACAGAACGAACGAAAGTTATATGCAACCGAGCTGGGCATGCAAATCAATAAACTGTTGATTAAATATTTTCCCGAAATTGTCAACGTAAAATTTACAGCGAGGATGGAAGAAGAACTCGATACGATCGCCTCCGGCAAGCAAGCATATCTTAAAGTGATGAAGGATTTTTATGAGCCATTTCATCATGCCGTCGAACATGCGAACGGCTTGGCAACGTCCATCAAAAAATCGTTGCAAGAAACGACGGAAGAACTTTGCGAATTGTGCGGGAAGCCGATGGTCATCAAATGGGGAAGAAACGGGCGCTTTATGGCGTGCACCGGTTATCCGACTTGCAAGAATACAAAACCGCTGGCGGAAGATCAGGCAAAATTGCAGCATGTGGTCGGCGGCAAATGTGAATTATGCGGCGGCGATATGGTTGTGAAGGGCGGAAAGTTCGGATCGTTCCTGGGATGTTCCAACTATCCGGCGTGCAAAAACACCAAACCGATTTCGATGGGCATCAAATGCCCGAAATGCAAAGAAGGCGATCTGATCGAACGCAAAACGAAAAAAGGAAAGAGAACTTTTTACGGTTGTTCCAAATATCCTGCATGCGATTTTGCATCGTGGGATAAACCAGTAAATCAAAAATGTCCCGAGTGCGGAAATGAATATGTCGTCGCAAAATATTCTCAGGCAAAAGGCGAATATTTGTTATGCCCGAGTTGCAAATTAGAAATGCCCAAAGAAGAACTTGCTGCAACGGCGTGACGCAGGAAGAGAAAAAAAATTATGGAACAAGTGATCCGGCAATTCCTTGAGTATCTTGAGGTGGAAAGAAATTATTCGCCGCACACGATCACATCGTATGAAACGGATTTACTGGAACTGCTTGCTTTTTTGCAAAGCGAAGGAATCGCCAATGTCCGCGACATTCACAAAGAAACGCTTCGTGCATTTCTCGGCAATTTATTGGACCATGGTTTTAGCAATCGCAGCGCGGCAAGAAAAATTGCATCGCTGCGCAGTTTCTTTCACTATCTTCGCCGGCAAAAATGGATCGATGGAAATCCTGCGTTGGCGCTTATAACGCCGCGAACGAGCAAACCTCTTCCGACATTTCTTGATGAAAAAGCTGCTGAAGCATTAATGCATGCACCGGACACCACAAGCATCCATGGAAAACGCGATGCGGCAATCTTAGAATTATTTTACAGCACAGGAATTCGTTTGAGCGAATTGATCGGACTAAATGTGAACGACATTCAGTACCGCGAACGTGTCATAAAAGTTTTCGGCAAGGGGCGCAAAGAGCGCATTCTTCCCGTCGGTGAAAAAGCATTGCAAGCCATCGAAAAATATTTAGCGACTCGCGTAGATATTCACCGGACGAACAAAGCGGAGGCGGCGCCTCTCTTTTTGACGGCGGGAGGCAAGCGCATGTATCCGCAAGCAGTAGGATTGCTGGTGCGAACATACATCCGGCAGGTTTCGGAAGTGGAGAAGCAAAGCCCGCATGTGCTGCGTCATTCCTTTGCAACCCATTTATTGAATCGCGGCGCAGATTTACGCGCGGTAAAAGAATTACTGGGCCACGAAAGTTTGTCCACAACTCAAGTTTATACGCACGTATCGGCCGCACGCATGAAAAAAGTTTATGAAAGCGCACATCCGAAAGCATAACAATTCTATCACGAGAGGAGCAAGACTATGAACATCAAAGTGACCGCGCGACATTTTAAAGCTCACGAATCATTGATTGAGTATGCCACCAATGCCGTCGAAGAACTTGAACGGTTTTATGACGGCATTGTGAAAGCCGAAGTAATTTTATTTTATGAAAAACCCAAAGATAGCGTAAAAATTGCCGAAGTGACGATCTCCGTCTATGGCACCGTGTTGAGCAGCGAAGGCCGTGCCGACGAATTTCCCAAAGCGGTCGATAGCGCTGTAGAAAAAATATTGGTTCAGTTGAAAAAATATAAAGAGCGGTTGCATGAAAAAGATAAAAAAGAAGTGTTAAAAGTTCGTTCAAAGTCATGACGACGCAGGAGCGCACGACGATGCCGTTAGAAAAAATAAAAGAAACGCAGAAAAAAAGTATCACGGTCGGTTTTTTGTATGAAGCCAACAAAGAACGGCTCAAACTTCAATCCTTAAATGGCGATGTAGGGTTCGAGCAGGAAATTCGCGATAAAAATATTCACCGCCCCGGCTTGGCGCTTGCCGGATATGTGGAACTTTTTACCTATAATCGCGTCCAAATTTTTGGCAACACGGAAATTCGGTACCTCAATCATCTCACCTTGAGCGAACGAATTAAAGCATTTCAAACTATTTTTCAGTTCGACATCCCGTGTATTTTTATTACCAACGATAATGGATTAGATGAAGAGTTGATCGCGATTGCCACGGAACATAAAGTTTCCGTTTTTCGATCGCCGTTTGAAACGACGAAGTTCGATTATTTTATGAGTGATTTTTTGGATGACCAATTTGCATTGCAAACGGTTATTCATGGTTCCTTCATCGATGTCTATGGCATCGGTGTACTCATCACCGGCCGCTCCGGCATCGGAAAGAGCGAAATTACGCTGGACCTTGTCGAACGCGGGCATCGTCTTGTTGCCGACGACGTGGTGATGATGATTCGTAAAGGCGAAGGTATTTTGATGGGCGCCGGCACGGATGTCGTAAAACATTTTATGGAAATTCGTGGACTCGGGCTTATCGATGTTCGTTCCATCTTCGGCATTCGTGCTATTCGCTATCAAAAACGTATTGAGATCATTGTCGAGTTGGAAGAATGGCGCACCGATATTGAATATACGCGAACCGGGCTTGATCACGAAGATATTTCCATTTTAGGTGTCAGTTTGCCTCATATTAAATTACCGGTTTTCCCCGGAAAAAATATCACCGTGATTGTGGAAGTCATCGCATTAGACTATTTGTCGAAACGGTATGGTTATGACGCCGCAAAAGAATTTGCACGGCGTTTGGATGCGGCAATTGCCGAAAAAACGCACGGACGAAGGGCCATAGATTATTTTGGACATGATTTCGAGTAACTCTTGACAAAACCTAAATAATTTTCTAACTTCACCCAGTCCCTTTTGTTATCGAGGGGCAGTAAGATGAACGATGAAGAAAACCAAACTATATAAATTTTCAGAAAAAACATTAATGTTCGAAGAAGCCCGATGGACACGAACAAGACTTGTGTTCTGCGGGGTTGCTGTCGGCATTTTTCTTTTCTGTTCGTTGTTGATCTTCAATCAACAGTACGATGATGTTATAGGAATGGGGCTCTTTACACATCATTCATCTTTGCAATCGGAAAATCAATTTCTCAAAGATCGATTGAATTATTTAACGCATCAGGTGGAAACCATTCAAAAGCAATTGAATGTGTTAGGCGATAAAGGAAATGAACTTCGTTCGATGGTCGATTTACCAAAATTGGACAACGACATTCTCAAAGCGGGAACGGGCGGTGTCGATGAACGAATAGATTTCACATCGTCAACCGATGTCAATAATCTTTTTAACAAGTTACAAAGTTCGACCGATAATGCAGAACGAGAAATCCAATTACAATTGGCAAATTACCATGATGTTACTGCAACGTACGAAAAAAATAAAGTTCGGTTTGAACATTTGCCTGCTTTAAAACCGATGGCTGGCTTTTATAGTAAAAACGATTTTGGCATGCGGCTGCATCCTGTATTGCATTTTTATCGAAAGCATGAAGGTGTGGATATCATCAATGCTGTCGGCACACCCGTCTATGCTGCGGCAGATGGAATTGTTTCATTCACCGGGCATGAAAGCGGATACGGCATTACGCTGCAATTAGACCACGGGTATTCTCTCAAAACCTTGTATGGACACTTATCGCAAATTCTTGTCCATGAAGGGCAAAAAGTGAAGCGGGGAGAAATTATTGCGCGGTCTGGAAATACCGGCCTTTCGAACGGACCACATTTGCATTATGAGGTGCGGGTGAACGGCGTTGCACAAAATCCGATTGACTACTTTTTTGATGATATCAGTCCCAAAGATTTTCAACAATAGACTGTAAAGGAGAAGAACGAGTATGATTTGGACCATCGAGCTTGCATCTTATCTTGACGATGCTCCTTGGCCTGCTACAAAGGAAGAATTGATAGACTATGCGGTGCGTACAGGTGCACCGACGCAGGTCGTTCAAAATTTGGAAGAGTTGGAAGACACCGATGAACCCTATGAAAGCATAGAAGAAATTTGGTCCGATTATCCAACCGACGATGATTTTTTCTTTGAAGATGAAAAGGAATATTAGATCCATCACTGGCACATCGGTACACAATCCATAACTACATTGCACACAGTGTCCAAAGAATTGTCAGCCCAGCACCTTTCTGCTGGGTTTTTTATTCACATTATAATTTTTTTTATGATCAGCGGGATAGTTCTGTTCGCCAGCGGAACACGTGTGTACGCTCAACAGGCAATCCAAGGATACGAAGTTGCACAATTGAAGTTTGAAGGCAACAAGCAGTTAAGTACCGACCAATTGGTGAGCGTCATTCGAACGCGGCAAACGCCGATGGGTATATGGAAATGGATTTACCATCGTATGGGAGAAAAAGAATATCTGGGGGGACAGAAGCCGGAATATTTCGATCCGATTATTTTTGATTCAGACCTTCGACAACTGCGGCAATATTACCAAGATCATGGTTTTTTTCATGCAGCCATCGATACCAATATCCTCATGCAACCGGAAGATCGGTCTGTTGCCATTACCATTAAAATTTTTGAAGGCCCGCGTTCCTACATTGACACGATTATCTACAAGGGAATAGACGCGCTGCCTCCCGATGTTTCGGGATTGTTAATGGCAAATAAACAGATATCAGTCGGTGCGCCGTTTGTCGTGGAACAGGTGGAAGCCGAGCTGCGCCGATTCATCACGGTGTTTGCCAACAATGGTTATATCAATGTGAAGGCAGATACTGTAACCGCCGTACGATATGCATCGACCAATAATTACAAAATATCATTTTCCTTTACGCCGGGCATTCGCTATCAATTTGGCACGATTACGGTTCAACAAGATTCATCGACAAAGAATCACATCGATTCTTCCGTTGTCTTGCAACATCTTGATTATGCGTCGAATGACTTTTATAGCGAGCAAAAAAAAATCGAAAGTGAACGAAATCTCAATCGTTTGGGTGTCTTTGAAGCATCCAAAATTGAAAATTTACCGTTAACTCCAACGGACAAGTACATACCGACACGCATCAAGGTGCGTACACGGCCATTTCAGGAATTTACGCCGGAACTGGGTATCAACGACGAAAACAATGCATTTAATATTTCAACCGGCGCCGCATATGATCATCGGAATATTTTCGGAGGCGCACAAAATTTTTCCACTCAATTGCGCCTAACCATGCAATCGCCCAACGGTTCAGGATTTAATACAATTCTTCGGGGAAATACACTTCGAGACAGTTCCTTGGTAGCAAAAATGGAATTAACGAGTCAAATCACTTGGCCGTATTTTCTCAACAACAAAACTTCGATTACCGCAACATTTTCAGGAAGTATCGATAAACAAAAGGCCTATTATCTTCCCTTGCTCATCACGAGGTTGGGGACAATGTCGCAAACGGCAACATACACAAAAATGTTTATTGATTGGACCATGCAGTTAAGCCATCCCACAACGGTTGCAACACAAACGGACACACAATTCACGGTGGGGTATGAATTTGAAAAGCAGTTTAATTCTATTTTAACGTTCACGCTGCAACGCGATAAACGAAATGATTTATTTTATCCTTCCGAAGGATTTTTTCATTCTCTTTCGGTCGAAGAAGGCGGCTTGCTGCCGCATAGTTTTGGAAAAACAATCGGTATCGATTTACCTTATGCGCAATATTTCAAATCCGTCGTCACAGGCCAATGGTACTGGGATGAATTTGGCCAGCAAATTCTTATTTGGGCAACACGTCTCCATGTCGGCGGCGCTTTGTTATATGATCATTCACCGTTAGATGTTCCTTTTACACAAAGGTTCTATGCCGGAGGAAGCGGAAGCGTTCGCGGCTGGCAAGCGCGAGTACTGGGAGCTGTACCGGATCCAGAACTTGGCGGTGATGCGCTGATCGAAGGAACGACCGAAGCGCGATGGAATCCTCTGAGAAATGCCGGGTCACTTTGGTTTTTTGAAGTCAATAAACTTTCCTTTGTGTTCTTTTATGATTTGGGAAATGTTTGGTCTGAGCCAAAACAAATTCGCGTAACAGAAGTTGCTATGGCAACAGGATTTGGCTTGCGCTATAACACAGTCGCCGGGCCTATTCGCATCGATTTTGGCATGAAAGTATATGACCCCGAATCACAAATTTGGATTACTCAGCGACGTTTTTTTCCGGAAACATTTTCCGGCGGCATTATTCATTTAGGTGTGGGGCATACGTTCTAATGAGCTGGAATTCAGTCATTGGGCAAACGCGTGTAAAGCAATTACTGCAAAAATCGCTGACAAGCAATCGTGTTGCCCATGCATATTTATTTTATGGGCCAGAAGGCGTTGGCAAAGATGCGCTGGCTCTTGAATTTGCTAAGGTGCTTAATTGTGAACGGCAGCAAGCAGAAGCTTGCGGCGAATGCCCAAGCTGCAAAAAGATGGCAGCATTGCAGCATCCCAATATCAAATTAATTTTTGCACTTCCGGTGGGTAAGGGCGAGAAGCAGGGTGACGATCCGATTGGAGTCTTGACAGAAAATCAAATCACAGAAATTCGCGAACAGATCGAAATCAAATCTCGCAATCCCTATCATTATATTGAAATCGGTAAGGCAAACTTCATTAAAATCAATAGTGTACGAGAAATAAAGCGAGAATCTTCTTTAACGCAAATTGAGACGGGAAAAAAGATTTTTATTTTTTTGAATGCGGAACTGATGAACACCGAGGCAATGAATTCGCTTCTCAAAACTTTAGAAGAGCCGTTGCCCAATACGGTGTTGCTGTTGACAACGTCGGCAAAAGATCAGCTATTACCGACAATCCTTTCTCGCTGCCAGCTTGTGCAATGCGACGTGCTTTCGAATGAAGAAGTGTGCCGCGCACTGATCGAACGCGATGGAGCAGATCCGGCGTCGGCGCAACTTGCGACACAACTTGCTCATGGCAGTTATGGAACTGCGCGCAAATTACTGCAAAAAGATGTTGCCGATGAACGTGCGACAGCCGTAGAGTTTGTGCGCTTCGCACTCAGCAAACGAAAAAATAATGTTTTGAAAGCTATTGACGAATTAACGGCTTCCAACGATCGTGCAAGCGTTGAACGCTGGCTCAAGTTGCTACAATCATGGCTGCGGGATGGAATGGTGCTACGCACGCAGACAAATATTCCGACAATCAATGAACCGGATCGAAAAAGTTTAGAAAATTTTATCACGAATTTTCCTCATGCCAATTTATCCGCAGCACAAAGCGCGGTAGAACGCGCCATTGCTCAAGTAGACAAAAATATCTACCTTTCACTCATATTGATCAATTTATCCATTGATTTGAAAAGAACATTATCAGAAACAATAGAATTATGAAAAAAGAATTTCAACGCATTCTCATCACCGCCGCATTGCCGTACGCGAACGGCTATCTTCATCTCGGACATCTTGCAGGCGCATATTTGCCTGCAGATATATACGCGCGGTATCAGCGGTCAAAAAAACGAGAAGTGCTGTTCCTCGGCGGTTCGGATGAGCACGGCGTAGCAATCACGGTTTCAGCAGAAAAAGAAAAGACCACGCCGAACGCCATTATCGACCGCTATCATCCCGCCAATAAAGCGGTCTTCGAAGCGTTTGAAATGAGTTTCGATAATTATTCCCGGACGTCGTTGCCGTTGCATTACGAGACGGCAAAAGAATTTTTTACGGAATTCTACCAACGTAACATTGTTCACGAGAAAAAAGAAAAACAATTGTTTTGTGAAAAAGACAATATGTTTCTTGCGGACCGTTATGTCGAAGGAACGTGTCCGAATTGCAAATCGGCACAGGCACGCGGCGACCAGTGTGAAAATTGCGGCACGTGGCTGAATCAAATTGACTTGATCGATCCAAAGTGCAAAATTTGCGGCGCCACGCCAGTGGTAAAAGAAACGGCGCATTGGTATTTTCCCCTGGGCAAGTATCAGCAACGATTGGAAACATACATTGACGAGCGCAGCAAACGCGATGGCTGGAAAGATAACGTCTTGCGCTATTGCGAGGGTTGGTTTAAAGCCGGATTAGAAGATCGTGCGGTCACTCGAGATTTAAGCTGGGGCGTTCCGGTTCCTGTGAAAGGATTCGAGAAGAAAGTTATTTACGTTTGGTTCGATGCGGTGCTTGGCTACATTTCATCCGGCAAAGAATGGGCATTGAAGAAAGGCGCACCGGACGCGTGGAAGAAATTTTGGCTCAGCGATGACACAAAATATATTCCGTTCATCGGAAAAGATAATATCGTCTTTCACTGCATCGTCTTTCCGGCGATGTTGATGGCGTGGAACGACGGCGGGAAAGACCATTATGTGTTGCCGGAAAATGTGCCGGCAAACGAGTTTTTAAATTTTGAAGGACAGAAATTTTCTAAAAGCCGCGGCTGGGGAATCGATGTGCAGGATTTCCTCAAATTCTTTTCTGCGGATTTCCTGCGCTACGCTCTTGCCGTGAATCTCCCTGAAAAAAGCGACAGCGATTTTTATTTAAAAGATTTTCAAGCGCGCGTCAATAATGAACTGGCAGATATTGCGGGCAACTTTATCAATCGCACATTTGCATTCACGGAAAAAAATTTCGGCGGCAAACTGCCGAAGCTCGGAACATTGAATGCACTGGATAAAGAAATGATCGCTAAGCTGAACGAAACGCCCGCCAAAATCGGCGAAGCGTATGAGCAATATCGCTTTCGGGACGGCTTATTTGAAACGATGAGTCTTGCACGCACAGCAAATAAATATTTTAACGACAGCGAACCGTGGAAGACCGGCAAAGCCAATCCGGAGCAATGCGCAACGACCCTGAATATTGCCCTGCAGCTCGTGCGTTCGCTGGCGATTTTGTTCGAGCCGGTGGTTCCTGCGATGTCCGAAAAAATTTGGAAGATGTTGAACTTGGATGGCACTGTTCAAACAGCAGGATGGGATACAGCATCAGAATTTCATCTGGCAGAAAATCATCAACTTCATAAGTCCGAAATTCTCATTACAAAAATCGACGACAAGCAGATCGATGAGATGGTAAAATTTTTGGAAGGCGGAAATGCGCAGGAGGCAGCGCAACCTGCAATTGCACCGATCAAACCGAAGATCACGCTTGAAGAATTTCAAAAAATCGATTTACGTGTGGCGCGTGTTGTGGAAGCCGCGCATGTTCCTAAATCCCAAAAATTGCTGAAGCTGCAAGTGGAAATCGGCGGTGAACGCAGGCAAGTGCTTGCCGGCATTGCGCAGCACTACAAACCGGAAGATTTAGTCGGCAAAGAAATTGTCGTCGTAGCAAATTTACAAGCGGCAAAATTGATGGGGCAGGAATCGCAGGGAATGATTCTTGCTGCAAGCAATGAAAGCGGTCAATTGACACTCGTTGCATTACTCGATGAAATATCCACTGGCGCAGTAGTGAGATAATGTCCGAAGAAATTGTCAAACGATTTGAAGAATTGATCGAAGCCGGCGAACAACTTCTACCGCAAGGTGGATTCGATTTTTCCGGTTATAATGCGCGACTGCAAAACCAATATCTCGATTGGCGAAGAGCGTGTTTGGAAATTCTTGAATTATCCGGTCCGATTGGTTTTTCCTACAAAAATAAAATCACACGCGATATGCAGGGCGGATTTTTTTATCAAACATCGGCGAATTTGATTTTAGGACAAATGAAAGAATTATACGAGAAGCTTAAAGCATCGCCGGAGTTAACGTTAGATACTACAGCAACAAAAGAACTAAGCGCCGCATCAACAAGTTCCTTAGGCGAGTTGAGTGGGACGCGCACGCTCAGACCGCCGGTGAAATCGGCAACACCATCACTGTCTGCTCCAGCTTCTTCTGCAAGCAACAATAAAGTGTACGTGATTGGTGAGAGCAACGATCCTCTGCGCATTCAACTCGAACAATTTCTCAAAGAAATCAGCATAGAGGAAGTGGTATTGGAGCGGCAGCATGGACAAATGCTGAACCTGGATGCCATTGCTGATCAGGCAAATGTAAAATATGCATTCTTTGTTCTCACGATGGATGATTTGGGATACGCGATGTTCGAGCTCGGTCATTTTGTCGGCAAATTGGGTAAAGGGAATGTTTGTGTTCTGCATATGACGGATGTTCCGTTTCCGCCGAACGTTCCAGGCGTTTCAGATAAACCTATCGTTGTAAAATTAGAGGAAGCAAGTTTAGGAGTTATGAAAGAACTCAAAGCACTGGGATATAAAATTCATTTATAAGAACAGATCGGTTGTTGTAAGTGGTTTGTCGGTCGTATGCATGGTGTCTTCCTGTTGTCGATATTCTATGGAGAGATGCGAAGAAAAACGGGATGATTCGAAATATGAATTTCTCAAGATCGTTTAAAATAACACGTCGCGCTAACATCGGCAAGAAGAACTCCGTGTTCGTCGGAAACAGCAATGCGATACACTCCAATGCGTGAACTGCGGGAAATTTCTGTTGCAATGGCTGTTACCTTGCCGCTGCTGCACGGACGCAGATAGGATATAGAAACCTGAAGCGACACAGCAAGCGGCCCGTGGCTGTTTGCGGCAACACAAAAAGTAAAATCGGCAAGCGTAAAGAGGGCGCCTCCCATTAAAGTGCCGATGCCGTTTAAATGGCATTCCGTTACTTCCATGGTGCAATGAGCATACCCATGATGGTATTCGACAATTTGAATTCCACATTGTTTTGCGAATGCATCGTTGTTAAAGAGTTTTTCTATATGTTCCATAAGAGATGAATGAATCTGAATTAAGTAATTTCACAATATGAACTTATATAAAAAGTGTACAGGAAATCATAATGAAAAACAATATCGACGCGAAAGAATATTTTAGATATCTTCAGCGCAAAATATTATTTTCTCTTTCTATCTTGATTTTACCACTGCTTCTTGCTACTTTCGTTGAAGGAGTGATGCAGGCATTATATGGAATATATTAAAATTACGTACGTTGCAAGCAAAAATGTAGCAACGATAACACTCAATTGCTCCGAGGTCCACAATGTTTTAGACGCACAAAGCATCGTCGAACTTTCCCATGCTTTTACACAAGCTCAAAAGGACCAATCGATCAAAGTGATCGTGTTGCGTTCGGAAGGGGAATCGTTTTGTGCCGGCATCGATCCAAATTATTTAAGACAAATAGCAAAGTATGACTTTAACCAAAACCTCCAAGACTCATCTGATTTAATGCGATTGTTTTTACAGATTTACACATTACGTAAGCCCGTTCTTGCATCGGTGCAAGGACCTGCATTGGCGGTAGGGTGCGGCTTGGCAGTTGTTTGTGATTTTATCATCGCAGCAAAAGAAACAGCGGCGCTTGGCTTTCCAGAAGTGACGTTGGGATTTATTCCCGCTCTCGTCCTGATATTTCTTTCTCGAAGAATCGGAGAAGGGCGCGCACGCGAATTGGTTTTGCGCGGCAATACTATTTCTGCGGAATG
>DATKMP010000020.1:0-9007 GCA_035541775.1 Bacteroidota bacterium
AAAAATCTCAGCGGCTACTCGCCGATTATCTCTTCAACTTTTTCTCTCGGCGCACCGTTCGGATTGAAATTGATTTCGTTTACCGAAACAGATGCACGAATATGCTGGGCCGATACCAATAAATTTAAATCCTCTTTTGAAATCCTTCTCAGCACGAACGGGACAACATATACAGCGATTGAAACAATCGGAAAAGATACAACCTCTGTCGTAATCCCGTACCAATTTCTCACGTCGGTCACGTATTCCTTTCGTGTTTGCACACATTCAGAGGGAGATGTGAAAACGTACTCCGATACTGTACAAGCGCAATTGCAGTATCCGGCACCACAATCGTTGGCAATGCAAAATATTTCCGAAACGTCGCTCAAACTGCAATGGACAAGCGCGGCAACATTCGATCGATCGTATAGTATCGAGCGGAAAGTATCCGGCGGCGCTTATTCTGAAATTGCACAAGTAATGTCGCCGGTTCAACAATATACCGACACTGCCGTACAAAAAAATCAGCGTTATGTGTACCGTGTCAACGCGCATTCGCTTTACAACAGCAGCGCATACTCGCAAGAACTTTTTGTTGCATGCAAAGTACAATCAGCAGTTCCGTCCGTTCCGCTGGTCGGACATCTTACGGGTGTTCTTGCTGCTGCATTTTCGCCCATCGGCAATATTTTTTCCAGCGGCGGCAGCGACGGGCGCATAGTTTTATGGGATGCTGTTTCTGGCGGTATCGTCCGCAATCTTGCCGGACACTCGCGGCCGGTGAACGGCCTCGCATTCAGTCCCGACGGTTCGCTGTTAGCAAGCGCCAGCAGCGATAACACCATTATCTTGTGGAAAGTGAATGATGGAACTCCAGTGGATACGTTCAAACAACATGTAAGCTCTGTACTCTGTGTGGCGTATAGCCCAGACGGAAAAACAATTGCCAGCGGCGGAGCAGACCAGAAAGTGCGGCTCTGGTATCTGGCAACGGATTCTGCACTTGCACTTCCCGGACATTCAGCCCCCATCAATGCCGTCGCGTTCAGTACCGACGGAACGATGCTCGCAAGCGCGGGCAGCGATAATACCGTACGTGTGTGGTCAACGTCCACCGGTTTTTTACTGCATATTCTGTTCGGGCATTCGAACGCTGTCACTTCAGTTCAATTTACACCGGACAATCAAAGTCTTATTTCCGGCAGCTTGGATAAAACATTTCGTGTATGGCGCGTGAGCGACGGGGTGTTGATGCAAACGATCACAACGGACTCAAGCGAAGTTACATCGCTTGCTGTAAGCAACGACGGCCGGCTTCTTGCCAGCGGCTGCGCAGACAATCGTGCGCACCTCTGTTTCAATTCCGATGGCTTGTTTCCGGTCTCATTATCGAAACATACGCAAACAGTGAATGCCGTTGCTTTTTCTCCTGCTGGCTCCACATTGATCACCGCAAGCAATGACCAATCCGTTATCATCTGGCAATTGATTTCAACATGGACGGTGATGCCGTGAAGGCGAAAATGAAAACACTTCTGTCTCTCACGTTCCTGATGTTCACATGCAGCATTTCGGTGCGCGCACAAAATACCGCCGCTGTGACAAACGACCTTCATGCGGATTCGCTGGTGAAAGTAATCTTTCTTTCCACCGAAGACTCTATCTCTACTTGCGCCGACGGAAGCGATACAACGTTTGTTTCGTCAAAAATTATTACGCGCATAGTTACGCGCGGTAAACATATTTTTTCTTTTGCCAAGCCCGGCCGCAAAGAACTTGTGTTACCGTTAGTAATTCTGGAACCGATAACCATTCCTATCCATTTAGAATCATCTAACGATGCATCCAACAGAGACTTGGTTCCGCTCCTCACGGTGCTACGCGTGTTGTCCGAACCATCTGATGCGCAAATTTTTTTGGATGGCAACAACATCGGCAATACGCCGAAAGAACTTCCGATCGATGCAGGCGAGCATGCGCTGATATTGCGGAAGGCGTTGTATTACAGCGATACGATGACATTCACCGCCGTGGAAGGAAAGAGAAAAGAAATTTGCCGTGTGTTGAACCCGCATTTTGGAAGTATTGAAATTCTATCGATGCCGGAACCAGGCGCCGATGTCTTCATCAACGGCATCAAAGTCGGCACCACGCCGTATCTCGATGCGCAGTTTCTTTCCAACACGTATCAGGTTCGCCTGGCAAAGCCGCTGTACTTCGATACCACATTCTCTATAACGATTGAAGACAGCCATGTCAATCGCTGCATCGTTCCGTTGTCGAACAATTACGCCGATCTGATCGTGAAAGCGCCGTGGAGTAAAATTTATATCAACGACAGTCTTGTGGGCACGGAACAATTTTCCTCCCATGTTGTTCCCGGCACGTATAAAATCCGGACGGAGCGCGGATGGCAGTACACGCCCGCCGAAATCCGGCTAACGCTTGCCATAAAAGACCAGAAAGAATTTTTGTTGGAGCCGATGCCGCGGTTCGGCACGCTTTCCGTGATCGCAGAACCGTACGAAGCAAACAATGCAGATATTTATATTAACGGCGACCGGAAAGGCGCCGCGCCGTTCGTGCAGCCGATGCTTATCGGCAATTATTCCATTCTTGCGCGCTGTCCGGGATTCGTTCCCGTATCCGGATCATTCGTTATCAAAGAAAAAGAAAAAACCGGTTATCAGATTCATTTCGTTGCACTGACTGCGGCCCGCCAGCAAACAATCCGACGTTGGTCCACTTGGAAATGGATCGCCGCGGGAATCTCTGCGGCCGCGATCGGATCGGCAGTATATTTTTATTCAACGTATAAAAAAGATTACACCGATTACACTTCTGCCAACGAAACCGATGCCGCACTTGCCAGCAGATCGGCAGCGCAGCGGAATCAGAAGTATTTTACGATGACTATCTCTATCGGTGGAACGACGGCACTTGCTTCTCTCTTTTCATGGATTATGCAAACACAGCAGTAGCAAAATGAATTGGCATCATTTCAAGAAAAGAATTTTTTGCAAAGGCGAAGGTATGAAAAACTCGCTGAACGACTCAACGGCAAAAGTTACTTCATCGTTTATGATAGAGAAAATGCTCGGAACGCGGATCGTTTTTCCATGCCTCTACCGTAAGGCCACGCTTATCTTTCTCGCTTAATAATTGCGAATGCGGTACAATGGAATCGAACAATGCTTTGAGCTCCGGATCGCACAAGCTCCAATCTAAATCGGGAGCAAGCGGAGAAATTCCCACTTCACAGTTCGGGCTGTACTCGCCAGAACAAAAATATTCGATGCGCGTTTGTTCCGGGAAGAACGGACCGTGCGCAAACCCTATCGGTATCCAAATCCATTCATTATACTCTTTCTCGTCCGATGCCGGCATATCGTACGCAACAATTTTTCCGAACGTCGGCGAACCTTTCCGAATATCGAGCGCCGTATCAATCATTCTGCCGTACACCGTGCGCACAAGTTTCCCCATATAGGGATTAAATTGAAAATGCAATCCGCGAATCACGCCGGGGCGAGAAACGCTGTCGTTCATCTGGCTAAACTCCACGCCGTGAAGAAATTCTAATTCCGGTAACGAGGTGAACTCGCTGCGGCGAAACGACTCGTCAAAATATCCTCGATGGTCGGTAAAACGTCCGAAACGAATAATTTTTACTTCGGGTATTGCAAGAGATTGAATAGAAAGAATTTTCATGAAAGGACTTTTATCAACGTTATTGCTGCTGCAATTTTTTTAGCACAAGATCACTGAATGCATGAAATTGCGCGGGATCGGCACACAGCGCTTCAACATCGTGCTGAAATTGTTGTTTGGTATAGCCATGGCGTTTTAGTGTTATTTCCAATTTTTGTTGATAATGCACGCTGTCGATATTTTTATTTTGCGCCTTGCACTGAACGACAGCCGCGTACGTATCTGCAAGCTGCTCAAAACGTTGATTGTCCTGCGGTATCGAGTGGCACCCAAAGAAAAAACATATTGAAAGTATGAAAAACCAGCGTGTATTCATCGACATTTTAAAATACATAACAGATACCACGAAGGCAAGAGTTGACGGACAAGATGCTTCATCGTATATTATGATAGCAGACAGCTTATCGCGATAAGCATTTAGCAGTGAGAAAAATAAAATCCGTAATCGGAAATCATTAAATCGTAAATTTCATAATGCCATTTCAACTCATCACCGATCTCGAACCTGCAGGTGACCAGCCTGAAGCAATCCGTCAATTAATCGAAGGATTGGAACGCGGCGATCGATATCAAACGCTGCTCGGTGTGACCGGAAGCGGCAAGACCTTCACTATCTCCAACGTCATTCAGCACACCGACAAACCGGTGCTGGTCATGTCTCACAACAAAACGCTCGCGGCGCAGTTGTATGCAGAATTCAAAAGTTTCTTTCCGAAAAACCGCGTCGAGTTTTTTATCAGCTATTATGATTATTACCAGCCGGAAGCGTACGTTCCTTCCTCCGATATGTATATTGCAAAAGATTCTTCCGTGAACGATGAGATCGACCGCCTGCGACTGCGCGCGACAAGTGCCCTGTTGAGCGGCGATCCGAATGTCATCGTCGTCGCATCCGTCAGCAGTATTTACGGCATCGGCGCACCGGATGAATGGATCAACCAAACGATGGTGATTAAAAAGGGCGACCGGCTGACACGGCAGCAATTGTTAAAAAAAATGATCGACTTGCTGTACACGCGCAACGATTACGAATTTGCACGCGGCACCTTCCGTGTGCGCGGCGACGTGGTGGATGTGATTCCTGCGTACGAAAACGACGAGGCGATCCGCATCGAATTCTTCGGCGATGAGATCGAACGTATTTCGTACATCAACAAAATTGATGGGCGCGTCCTGGGTGAAGCTGATTACGAAATGCTGTATCCCGCAAAACAATTCATCACTTCACGCGAGACGATTGAAAAAGCGATGAATGGAATTTACAAAGAATTACGGGAGCGTGTAGCGGAACTTCGTTCACTTGGAAAATTAGTGGAGGCGCAGCGGATCGAACAGCGCACACGATTCGATATGGAAATGATGCGCGAGGTCGGGTACTGTTCCGGCATCGAAAATTATTCACGCCATCTTGCCGGCAGGCCGGCGGGGTCGCGTCCATCATGTTTGCTGGATTATTTTCCGAAAGATTTCCTCACCGTTATCGACGAATCGCATGTAACGGTTTCGCAAATCGGTGCAATGTATGCCGGCGACCGCTCGCGCAAAACCACGCTTGTGGAATACGGCTTCCGCCTTCCTTCTGCGCTCGACAATCGCCCATTAACATTTACAGAGTGGGAATCGATGGCAAAGCAAATTATTTTTGTCAGCGCAACACCGGGCGCCTACGAATTGGAACATTGCAACGGCGTGGTGGTGGAACAAGTGATTCGTCCGACAGGATTGCTTGATCCCGAAGTGATTGTCCGCCACAGCAAAAATCAGATCGATGACCTGATCGCTGAAATTCGTTCGCGTGCAGAACGTCGAGAACGAACGCTCGTGACCACACTCACCAAACGTATGGCAGAAGATTTGACAGAATATTTAATCAACATCGGCATTAAAGTACGGTACATTCATTCCGAAGTGGACGCTTTGGAACGCGTCGAAACATTGCGCGATTTACGCTTGGGAGAATTCGATGTGCTGGTCGGCGTCAATCTCTTGCGCGAAGGACTCGACTTGCCGGAAGTTTCGCTTGTTGCTATTATCGACGCGGATAAAGAGGGATTTTTGCGTTCTGAACGTTCGCTCATTCAAACCGCAGGACGAACGGCGCGGAATGCCAATGGTCAGGTGATTCTTTATGCGGACAACATGACCGGCTCGATGCAGCGGATGATCGGTGAAACTGAACGCAGGCGCGCAAAACAAATTGCGTACAATACCGAACACAACATCAAGCCGGTAACGATATACAAATCGGTCGATGAAATTCTTGCTGCGACCTCCATCGCTGATGTGAAGATGAAACACGATGAACGCATTCAATATGCGCAAGCGGGTGCCGTTGCAGAATCCGTCGCAAAATATTTAACCGCCGACCAGAAAAAAGATTTCATCGAAGAATTGCAGGCGGAAATGCAGCGTGCAGCAAGGGATTTGGAATTTGAGCGCGCTGCCGAATTGCGGAACGAGATCGAAAAAATAAAAGGACAGCAGCAATAATATTCGATGGCGGGATCGATGAACCTCACAACATTCTTGCGCCACACGGCCATTCCGCTTCTCGATTTTATTTATCCACCATCCTGTTTAATTTGTCGCAGACCGCCCGAAGATCATTCCCAAAAAGTTTGCGCCTCATGCTGGCAATCCATTCAACAACTATCGCTTCATCATCCTCTTTATCTTGAAACCCGTCAAAAACTTTTATGTGATCATTATATTCAAGATCTTGTTTCGTGTTATCTATTTGAAAAAGAAGGTGCATTCCAGCACATTGCTCACGCACTGAAGTATCAAGAATTCAAATCGCTGGGCATCGAATTGGGAAAGCAAATTGGCCACACGATGCAACGAAGGAATATCGATGCGGACGTCATCATTCCTGTTCCGCTTCATAAACGAAAGTATCGCGAGCGGGGATACAATCAAGCGGAATATCTTGCTAAAGGCATTGCATTGGTCTTTGATAAGCCCATTCTTTCTTCGGTACTTCAACGAAAGCGCTACACGCAGACACAAACAAAACTTTCCGCGGAAGAACGATGCAACAATATGCAGGGTGCATTTGTCATTCTCGATACCAATATCATTAACGGCAAAATATGTCTTCTCGTCGATGATGTCATTACCACGGGCGCCACGATCAATGCTTGCGCAAAAGAACTCATCCACGGCGGCGCATCAAAAATCATTGCAGCATCCTCTGCGTTAGCGCAATAGATTTTTCATCATCATTGATATTCGGCTTGCGCTCATTCTTTCTTTTCTACAAAAGTAAATTACCCATTTAGCGCTTATCGCTGTTTTTGGGGGAAAATCGCGGTTGGCATCTGTCTTTCATTCAGGAATATATCTTGAATCAGATAGAAGAAAGAACAAATTATGAACCGCGATCGAATGCAAATGAAACCACAATATCCAATTCCCGACGACGTCTTAAACATCATCGACAATTTGTTGAGCAAATCGACAGGATCGGAACTTGAAAAGCAAACCGCTCTCCGTATTGCCGCATTTGCATACAACGCGGGTACGAATGCCGGAATACATTCGGCATTAGTGCAATTAGAAGAAACGGAATTATTCATTCAAACACTCACGGAACAGTGTGAGGAGATAGCATTATGAACGGACAAACACCGCATTCACCAAAAATTTTGGCAAATCAGGAAATGACGCCGCGAGATGATACCAGAAAAATTGTCAGCGAAATTCTCAAACGCGTCGATCAACTTATCAAGAAAAATAATCTTGAACTTGCGATGAGTGAAATCCAGAGCGCGAAACACGTTGACCCGCGTAACGTTTATACGCTTGCGCTGGAAGAACGAATCAATGTTTTACTGAGCGCCGGGAACAAACGCAGCAATGAACAGCCGGCAGAACATCTTCCATCGCCGGAACCATTATCGGTTTCCCGGTCTGTCCAATCATCTGCTGCTGAACCACCATCACCGCATCCCGTTGTCGCTGCTGCGCCATCAACATCGGAAGAACCGCTACCGCCTGTCAATGCCCTGGAAAATTATCGAAAAATTTTGGTCGAAGCATGGGGGCATGGAAAGATTACACCGGAAAAAGATATTTATGCGCGCCAGGTTCGTGCGCTGTGGAAAATTTCCGATGCCGATCATGAACGGATAGAACGAGAAGCAAAACATGAATGCTATAAAACAATCTTATCCAAGCTCAGCGCCAATCCAGCCGCGTTAAATGGAACCATGGGCATGATGGACGATTTGAAAAAATTGTACCAGATATCCGACGAAGAACACGCCCAAATGCAGGCGCAAATGGTCGTTTCAACACGGCCAAGAAAACAGCGCGAAAAACTTCTCGTAATCGATGACGATGTACGATTGTTAGACCTCCTTGCTGCTTCGTTAGAAGATGGCGGGTTCGACGTAACCGCACTCTCCACATCCGACGAAGCGTATGCATTGCTCCGGAAATTGACACCGGATTTGATTTTGTGTGATATTAATTTAGAGACATCAACGATGGGAGGATTTACGTTTTACGAACGCGTGCAGGAATTAAAACACTTGCAGAATATTCCATTCATCTTTTTAACCGGACTGACGGATGAAGCGCTTGTCCGTACGGGAAAAGAACTTGGCGTTGACGATTATCTGATGAAGCCCATCTCAGAACAAACGCTGCTCTCCACGTTGCGAGGCAAGTTGAAGCGATTCCGTCAGCTCCGGAAATTATCCGACGCTCCTTCGCCAGCATTAGCGACAGCATAACTGATACGGCCATGAAGAAATTTTTTATATTTTGATTCGCCTGTAAAGAATGCACACCAGCCAGATGCCGTTCATAAAAAACAAGTTGAGATAGAGATACAGTTTCAAGTGATTGAAGACCGAACACAGCATCAGCACAAATAATTCGGTGCCGAATCCTAAAAATCCCGAAAGCCGCAGCGCCATTGCATCCGAATACCATTGCTGAAGCTGGCCGTTCGATAGCTCATGGTTATTGGTTCTTCGACGGTTCATACACCAGCGGTCGATACGAACCATCAACCGATCCTGCCAGCCATAAACATACTGGAAAATTTTCTGAAGTACGATTTCCGATTGGCCGTTTTGCAAATCTTCCTCGCGCAGTTCTTCCGTAACGCGATTGACGGCATAGACATTTTGAAAATGCAGATAATTGGTTTGATAGAACACATGGTACGAAACGCGCAACGATATTCCGAGTAATCCGAGCGCTGCCAGAATCAACATCCAGAGAGAATGCTGTTGTTGATACAGTACCCAGCCGATTGCTACAAACAATGCAACATCGACAACAAAATCACCGATGGAATCTA
>DATKMP010000021.1:0-9113 GCA_035541775.1 Bacteroidota bacterium
GAAGTGTTCGATATGTTCGGCGTTGTCATCGACGGACATCCCGATCTGCGACGCATTTTAACGCCGGACGATTGGGAAGGAAATCCGCTGCGTAAAGATTACAAAGTTCAAGAATTTTATCACGGAATGAAAGTTTCGTACTGATTACCAAAGCGCATGAATTCATCCATTCCACAAACGCCTATTCTTCCGACCGATTATACTGTCAAACCGGATGATGCAAAAACTTCCACAGGAAGATCGTTGCGTACGGAAGAAATGATTGTCAACATGGGCCCGCAGCATCCGTCCACGCATGGCGTGCTGCGATTGGAAATTGTCGTGGACGGCGAAATTGTTCGTGAATGTATTCCGCACATCGGGTACCTGCATCGCTGCTTTGAAAAACATTGCGAGCAGATGACGAGCTATCAGCAAGTCATTCCGTACACCGACCGGATGGATTATTGTTCAGCGATGACGAACGAGTGGGGTTATGTGCTTGCCGCAGAACGGATGCTGAAGATTGAAGTTCCAGAACGCGTGGAATATATCCGCGTGATTATGGCGGAACTGCAGCGCATCGCCAGCCATATTATTGCGATTGGAACATACGGCATCGATTCCGGCGCGTTCACGCCGTTCCTCTATACGTTTATTGATCGAGAAAAAATTCTCGATTTATTTGAAATGACGTGCGGCGCACGATTGTTGTACAACTACATCTGGATCGGCGGACTCTCGCATGACCTGCCGCCGAAGTTTATCGAGCAGGCAAAAGAATTTTGCGCGTACTATCGCCCGCGCATCAAAATGTTAAACGACTTGTTGTCGTACAATGAAATTTTTATGAAGCGCACAGCGAATGTCGGCGTTATTCCGAACGATGTCGCTATCAATTATGCCATCAGCGGCCCGCAATTACGCGGCTGCGGCATCGATTGGGACTTGCGACGCGACGATCCGTATTCTGTTTATCACAAATTTGATTGGCAAGTGCAGGTTGGCAAAGGCGAATTAGGAACCTCGCTCGGCGATTGCTGGAACCGGCACATCGTGCGCATGCGAGAGATGGAACAGAGCATTAATATCATAGAGCAAGCGCTTGCCGGATTGCCGGAAGGAAATGTGCACGCTGCAATTCCCAAACGCATTCGTCCCGACAAAGATGCAGAAATTTACGTGCGAACCGAATCGCCGCGCGGTGAAATCGGTTTCTATCTTGTCAGCGACGGCACAGCGAGTCCTTTCCGCGTGAAAGCGCGTGGTCCCGCATTTGTGAACTTAAGCGTGCTTCCGGAAATTGCGCGCGGCTGTATGATTGCGGATTTAGTTTTAATTGCCGGCAGTATCGATATTGTGCTGGGCGAGGTAGATCGATAATCGACATGAACATTCATTCTCTTATACAGACCGTGCAAAGTTTTGTATCGAACGAAATCGTGCTTGCCATTGCGTTGAGCATTTTGCCGCTCATCTTCGTTCTCACGTATGTACTGTTTGTGCTGTACACAGAAATGAAGATTGCCGCGCACATTCAAGATCGTGTGGCGTATATGCGCGTCGGCTGGCACGGCGTGCTGCAAAACATCGCCGATATGATCAAACTGCTGTTGAAGGAAGATATCGTACCGGCAAGCGCGGATAAATTATTTTTCCGCCTTGCGCCGTACATTGCGTTTGCAGGAACCTATGCGGCGTATGCCGTGCTGCCGTTCACCAGTATTTTTATCGGTGCCAACATCAATCTCGGTTTGTTCTTTCTGGTCGCCTCAGGTTCATTCGTGGTGGTTGGTATTCTCATGGCGGGCTGGTCATCCAACAATAAATGGTCGCTGTTGGGCGGCATTCGTTCAGCAGCGCAGATGGTCAGTTACGAACTTCCGACTTCGCTTGCCATCGTCATCATCGCGATGATTACCGGTTCATTGAACCTGCAGGACATTGTAAGATTTCAAGACGGCGGAATGCAAAACTGGTTAGTCTTCGGCGGCTCACTGCCGCTTCAGCAAAAATTGCTGCTGCTGCCGTTCACCGTCATCACATTTATAATTTTCTTAATTTCATCCAATGCAGAAATCAATCGTACACCATTCGATCTTCCCGAAGCGGAATCAGAATTAGTGCAAGGATTTTTTACCGAATACAGCGGCCTCCGATTTGCGATGTTTTACCTTACGGAGTACGCCAATCTTTTTACCGTCTTCGCCGTCGCCGTTTCGATGTTTCTCGGCGGCTGGTCGAGCCCCTTCGGTTCGTTCATGTCGGGGCCGGTGTGGGGCGTGTTCTGGTTTGCTGCAAAATCGTACTTCTTTGTGATGGTACAAATCTGGGTGCGATGGACATTGCCGCGTATCCGTGTTGATCAATTGATGTATGTTTCATGGAAAGTCTTGACGCCATGGCTGTTGTTTTGTTTGTTTGCCGTCGGAATTATTTTGGTGGTATAGGAAGTTAAAAATTTCATGTCAGCGTTCGGATCATATTTTTATAACATCATTCATTCTTTGCACACGGTTGTGGTGGGAATGAAGATTACGGTGAAGCATTTGTTCACGCGTTCGGCAACGATTCAATATCCCACCGTGAAGAAACAAATTCCCGAACGCGCACGCAATCGGTTATATGTGAATATGGACGATTGTATCGGATGCAATCAATGCGCGATGGCATGTCCGGTGGATTGCATTACGATTGAAACCCTGAAGTCAACGCCGGATGTTGATCTGGGATTGACGTCGAAGAATACGAAGAAGCGGCTGTATGTTCCGCAGTTCGACATCGATATTGCGAAATGCTGTTACTGTGGATTGTGCACGTATCCGTGTCCGACCGAATGTATTGTGATGACGGATGTGTACGAGTTTTCCGAATACGACCGGCATAATTTGATTTACAGCTTTGCAACGATGACGGCAGAAGAAATTGCCGAGGCGCAGCAAAAATTGAAACAGTACGAAACCGAACAAGCCGCAAAGAAAGCTGTTGCGGCTGCGCAAGTGAAAGTCGAACCGCCTGCCGCACCGACGCAGGAACCGCCGGTGCAGCCGGCAACTTAATTTCAATCGATATGGATCTTTACATAACGATATTTTACATCTTTGCCTTCATTACGCTCGCCGGTGCGTGTGCCGTGGTGTTTTCGCGCAACATCGTCCGCTCGGCGTTTGCGCTGTTGTTTGCATTCTTCGGTGTTGCGGGAATATATATTTTCTTGCTCGCGGATTTTATCGCCATAACACAATTGCTCATTTATGTCGGCGGTATTCTTGTGTTGATTTTATTCGGCGTCATGCTGACGAGCAAACAAATTCGTGTGGACGTGAAAACGGGAACAGTGCAGGTTCTTCCCGCCATCGTTCTTGTTGCTGCGTTCGCGGGAACGATGGTCGGCATTTTCTGGTCAACAGATTGGCATGGCATTCCAGTGACGGCGGCCGCCGTCGATAAAACGGCTCCGCAAATCGGCGAGTTACTGCTGACGCAATATTTGTTGCCGTTTGAAATTGCTTCAGTCATTTTGTTAGTCGCACTGATTGGTGCAGCAATGATTGCACGAAGGGAGAAAAAATCTTGAACACACAAGAATTTATTGCGTGGCTTCAACATCCCGGACTGACGCACTTTTTAATTCTTAGCGGTTTATTATTCTCGCTCGGATTATTCGCTATTCTTACGCGCCGCAATGCGATCATGGTGTTGATGGGAATCGAATTGATATTGAATGCAGCGAACATCAACTTCGTGGCGTTCTCTCGTTATGTCACAGGAACGCTGGATGGCCATGTCGTTGCGATCTTCGTGATTATTCTCGCAGCGTGCGAAGCCGCCATTGCGCTAGCGATTGTGCTGAACATCTATCAAAACTTCAACACCGTCAATGTTGATGAAATAAATGAATTGAAAAATTAAATCTACAATCAGATAATGAGTTTATCTGAAATCACTACATCGAACATCATTAAATCGTAAATAGAAAGATGTCGCCCGAAACATTATTAACGCTTGCTGTTCTTGTCTGGCTGCTGCCGCTGCTGGATTTTGTCGTCTTAATTTTTCTCCACAAACGCCTGCCGCGCAGCGGGGATTGGTTCGGCACGTCGATCTTGTTTGCTGTATTGACCTTGGCGTGTGTGGTGTTCTTTACCAAAGTAAATTTGTATCACGACCAAACACTCGCAGCAACATTCACGTGGATTGATCTCGGCAACGTTCCGGTTCTTGGTTCGCTGAAGATAGACCTTGGGTTGATGATCGATAATGTGACGGCGATAATGCTGGTGGTGGTAGCCATCGTCAGTGCGCTTGTGCATTTATTTTCCATCGGCTATATGGCGGGCGATGTTCGCTACGGACGCTATTTTGCGTATCTCGGATTTTTCACGTTCTCGATGTTCGGCATCGTTCTCACGAATAATTTTCTCTTGCTGTATGTTTCATGGGAATTAGTGGGATTGAGTTCGTATTTGCTAATCGGACATTGGTTTGAAAAAACATTCGCGGCGAATGCATCGAAGAAAGCATTTATCGTCAATCGTTTTGGCGATGTCGGCATGTTTATCGGCATTCTGATTCTCTTCACAACATTTCATTCCTTTCGGTTCGATGTCATCTTCGAATCCATTCGCGCAGGACATATTCCGTTTGGAAGCGACGCGTGGCTGACAGCCGCAGGCATTTTGGTGTTTTGCGGTGCTGTCGGTAAGTCGGCACAATTTCCGCTGCATGTGTGGCTGCCGGATGCGATGGAAGGCCCGACGCCGGTGAGTGCATTGATTCATGCGGCGACGATGGTTGCTGCCGGTGTCTATCTCATCACGCGCACGTTTGTGATGATGACAGCCGATGCATTGATGGTGATTGCGTACATCGGCGCAGTCACGGCGTTCATCTCCGCAACGATTGCGTTGGTGCAGAACGATATTAAAAAAGTATTGGCGTATTCCACGATCAGTCAGCTTGGCTATATGGTGATGGGCTTGGGTGTCGGCGCATACACCGCCGGATTTTTCCATCTCACGACGCACGCCATGTTCAAAGCCGGATTATTTCTCGGTGCCGGTTCGGTGATTCATGGAATGCATGGCGCGCTGCATCACGTCAACGACCATCACACCGATCCGCAGGATATTCGCAATATGGGCGGACTCGCCAATAAAATGCCGGTCACGTTTTTAGCGTTCTTAATGTACACGCTTGCTATTTGCGGCATACCGTTCACTTCCGGGTTTCTCAGCAAAGATGAAATTCTCGCAGGTACGTTAGCGTATGGTTCGTTGACCGGTCATTATATCATTCCTGTCATTGGATTTTTTGTTGCGGGATTGACTGCGTTCTACATGTTTCGTCTCGTCATTCTCACATTTTTCGGCGAACACAAAGATAAAACGCGCAGCGATGCGATTCACGAATCTCCCCGCGTAATGACGATTCCGTTGATTATTTTTGCGGTGCTTTCATTTTTTATGTTCTACAGCTTCAATCCTATCGACGCATCGTCGGGATGGTTTGCACAAGCTGTGCAGCGTCCGGAATCATCGGTTCCGACAGTGCTTGCTCCGGCGAATGCCGAAGTGTTCGAAGAAGCGGTTCACGAAGCGCATGTTCCCGCAATGTTGTTATCGCTGACGGTTGCGAGCATTGGAATTCTTGCCGCGTTCGGAATGTACTACTGGAAAAAAATTAATGCCGATGTGCTGGCAGAAAAATTCAAACTGCTTCACACGTTCTTACTCAACAAATGGTATTTTGATGAATTGTATGATGCAACGATCATCCAAGGAACGCTCGCGATTGCCGCAGCGTACCGCTGGTTCGATACCTACATCATCGACGGTATTGTCAATGGTGCGGCAAAATGGACGGTTGGATTAACGAACGGTGTTTCGCGCACATGGGAAGAAAATAAATTCGGCGCTGCCGTGTATGTTCTTGCGTTTGCCGCGCTCTCAATTTTTATCGGCTGGCAGATTACCGCTGCACTGCTTCCGATGAATGCCGGTATGGGAACGGTAATCGGATATGGCGCGCTGGGATTCGGCGTTGCATGTTTTGTGTTCTTTCTGTTTTATGCCGGTGTCGGCGGATTCGATAATAAAATTATTGACGGCATCGTGAATCTCGTTGCCTATCTCACAGGGTTTTTTGGATTGTTGACACGAAAACTTCAAACCGGAAAAGTGCAAACGTATCTTGCGTTTGTGCTGCTCGGTGTGATGGTGTTCTTCCTGTGGTTCAAATGAATTTGATATTCTGAATTTGCGCGATGAATTTTTTCAGCAAATCGGAATGAGAACAGATAGAAAAAGCTTTTTAAGGAGTCGAAATAAATGGCATTACAATTTCTTGGTATCGGGGTGCTGAGCTGGACGGCGTTCTTGCCGATTGCCGGCATGATTTTGATCTTGCTCATTCCGAAGGAACAACGCAGCGCCATGAAATGGACCGCTGCCGTGATTACGTTTGCGCAGGTTGTTCTTGCCGGATTGATGTATGCACATTTCAATTATAACCTCGGCGGCATCAACTCGGTAGAGGGAATGCAATTTGTTGAAAAAGCGAATTGGATCGACATTAAAAGCTTTAATCACATTCGCATCGAATATTTTCTTGGCGTCGATGGCATCAGTGTGCCGATGGTGATATTAACGGCGCTTATCAGTTTCATCGCGGTGTTCGCATCGTGGAATATCGACAAAGCGCTCAAAGGATATCTTGCAATGCTGCTGCTGCTCGATACGGGAATGATGGGCGTGTTCGTTGCTCTCGACTTTTTCCTGTTCTATGTATTTTGGGAAGTAATGCTGCTGCCGATGTATTTTCTGATCGGTATCTGGGGCGGTCCCCGGCGTGAATATGCTGCTATCAAGTTTTTCCTCTACACGCTCGCAGGCAGCGTGTTGATGCTGCTGGCAATGCTGGCGTTGTATTTCAGCGTTACGATTCTTGATCCGGCGACCGGAGAAAAAATTCATACGTTCAACATGCTGGCAATGATGAATCCGGCAAACTTTGAAGCGGGCTCGCTGCTTGCAGGGGCGGGAACGTATCTGCGAACGCTTGCGTACTTTGCGTTGTTCATCGGCTTTGCGATTAAAGTTCCGATCTTCCCATTTCACACGTGGCTGCCCGATGCGCACGTTGAAGCCCCGACAGCCATCAGCGTTATTCTCGCCGGTGTTTTGTTGAAGATGGGAACATACGGTTTGATTCGCATCAGCTTCCCGATTTTTCCGGAGCTTGCGCAAAAGTTTGCATTTATGCTCGCCATCCTCGCGTTGATCAATATTGTGTACGGCGCGCTCTGTGCCATGGCGCAAACGGATTTTAAAAAACTGATTGCCTATTCCAGCGTGAGCCACATGGGCATTGTTCTTCTGGGAATGTCCGCGTTGAATACGCAGGGAATGATGGGTGCAGTGTTCCAGATGTTCAATCACGGAACAATCACCGCGATGCTCTTCTTGATCGTCGGCGTTATTTACGATCGTGCGCATACAAGAGATTTGAATTCCTTCGGCGGACTGGCACTCACGATGCCGAAATATACCGGCATTATGACGGTGGCATTTTTTGCGGCGCTCGGATTGCCGGGTTTAAGCGGATTTGTCTCTGAAGCATTTTCGTTTCTTGGCGCATTTCAGGTTGATGCACTTCGTTCTATCACGATTGCCGCAACACTTGGAATTATTTTAACTGCCGCATATATGCTGTGGACGTTACAGCGAGTGTTTCTCGGCAAAGCAAATGAAAAATGGGCTTCGATGCCGGACGTGAACGGGCGTGAACTATTTACACTTGTTCCGCTGCTCATCGTTGTGCTGGTGCTCGGCATTTATCCTTCACTGTTGTTAAACGTGATGACGACGTCGGTCAATCATTTTGTCGATGTGATTGCCAAAGGCAGTTCCGGTTTGGCGATGCTGCCGTAAGCGAGATGGTCGATGAATATTTTCATTCAACAAATACAACAAAACATTTTTCAGTTTCTGCCTGAAACGGCGTTGACCATTACATTTTGTCTTGCAATTCTTGCCGGAATTATTTTTCGCAAGATGCCAAAACTGATTGGATGGATTTCATTTCTCGGTGTTGCAAGTGCGTTATTCTTTTCCGTTCAACAATTCGGCATGCTAGCGTCTATTTTTTCCGGAATGATTGCCGTCGATCCGTTTGCTGTCTTCTTCAAATCGTTGGCAGCGATTTGTTCGCTGTTGATCATTCTCTTCTCGTACTTTTCATCCGAAGTGCAAACAACGATGAAACGGATGGCGGAATATTATGCGCTGCTTGTTTCGATGACACTCGGCATGGCTCTCATGGCCGGTGCATCGAATGTGTTGATGATGGTGTTGGGAATGGAACTCACAAGTTTCTCATCGTACATTTTAGCGGGATATACGAAAGAGGCATCGGATTCCAGCGAAGCAGCATTGAAATATATTCTCTACGGCGCGGTCGCGAGCGGATTAATGTTGTACGGCATTTCGATTTTATTCGGATTGACCGGTGCGACACAATTTACGGCGATCAATCATGCATTGTCGAACAACGTGTCGAGTTACTGGGCGCTTCTGCTGGCGACCGTGCTGATCTCTGTGGGGTTCGGCTTTAAAATTTCTGCTGTGCCGTTCCATTTCTGGACACCGGATGTTTATGAAGGCGCACCGATTCCTATTACGGCATTTCTTTCCGTTGCATCCAAAGCCGCAGGTTTCGCGATGCTGATGCGATTCTTCAAAACAGTTTTTATCGATGCCCATGCCGTGCTGGTTCCGGTTGGAATGTGGACGTCGCTGTACGGATTTGAATGGAATAAAATCTTTGCCGTCATTTGTGTTCTGACCATGACGCTCGGAAACTTGACAGCCATCTGGCAGGATAATTTGAAACGGATGCTTGCCTATTCCAGTATTGCGCATGCGGGGTATATGTTGATGGGCATTGTTGTATTGAGTGACAAAGGATTTGCAGCGGTCTTAATTTATTTTGTGACGTATCTTGTGATGAACCTTGGCGCATTTTTCGTGGTGATGCTGGTGGCAAATAAAACGGGAAGCGAAGACATCAGTGCGTACAAAGGCCTCGGGTATCGCATGCCGTTGGCCGGTATTGCGATGGCATTTTTTCTTGTC
>DATKMP010000022.1:0-4175 GCA_035541775.1 Bacteroidota bacterium
GGAATATATTTTTACAAAGTAATCGCAGGAAGTTTTATCGAAACGAAGAAACTGGTACTATTGAAATAAGGAACCGTGTCGGTGTTCTAAGTGAGCTCAAGGAAAATTTATTTCCCTGTATATCGTTCTTGAATTTCTTTAACCGAATCGCCGCCGAATTTTTCCAGCAGCGCATTTGCCAAAACGGGCGCAATCACTGCTTCGCCGACAATGGATGCCGCAGGAACAGCGCAAACATCTGAACGCTCGTAACGCGATTCCACCAATTCTTTTGTTGCAAGATTGACGGACTTGAGCGGATGCGCTAAGGTGGAGATTGGTTTCATCGCCGCATGCAACACGATTGTTTGACCATTGGCCATGCCTCCTTCCAATCCGCCTGCATGGTTTGTTGTGCGCGTGATTTTTTCTCCATTCAAGATAAATTCATCATGCACTTCCGAGCCGGGCATATGTGCCAAAGCAAAACCATCCCCCACTTCAACGCCCTTTACTGCTTGAATGGACATCAACGCACCGGAAAGTTGGGCGCTCAATCGTCGGTCGGCATGTACGTAACTTCCCAGGCCGACAGGCAATCCGGTTACGCGTATTTCAAAAATACCACCGAGCGTATCTCCGGCTTTTTTCGCATTCTTAATTTCTTCAATCGCTTTTTTCTCTGCCGACTTATCGAGCATGCGTACTTCCGAGGTATCGGCAGTGTTTGCCAATTCCGAACTCGCTGTCGCAGTGATCAGTGCTTCAAATTTTTTGTCATTCTTCACAGCCACAGCGCCAATACTTAAGACATGGCTGCCGATAACAATACCGCACTCTTCCAAAAGTTTTCGTGCAACGGAACATACGGCGACCCGCATCGCAGTTTCCCGTGCACTCGAACGATCAATGACATTGCGAATGTCGTCAAATCCATACTTGACGGCACCAGCGTAATCCGCATGCCCGGGGCGTGGAATGGTAATTTTTTCGATGCCGGCACCGTCACCGTCTGTCGCCATCCGGTCTGTCCAGTTCTGCCAGTCTTTATTTTGGATCATTAAGGCGATCGGTGAGCCGATCGTTTTGCCAAACCGCACACCAGAAAGAATTGCTACCTGATCGGTTTCGATCTTCATCCGTCCGCCGCGTCCGTATCCCTGCTGCCGGCGCCAGAGTTGATAATTAATGTAATCGCTCTTGAGTTCTACGCCGGCGGGAATTCCCTCCACAATACCGATGAGAGCTTTGCCATGCGATTCGCCTGCCGTCAGATATCGGATCATAATCATTCTTCCTTTGATACGTTCCTATGCAATAACGTGAATTTTCAAAGCAGATTCAAATGTATAAACAAAAAGCGCGCATGGTATTCCACGCGCGCCGTTTGATTTACAACTCCGTTGTTTTATGACAAAAATTATTTCGGAATTTCGATTGCTACAAATCGGGTTCTCTTATCCTGTCCTTTCACGCGCAGCATTATCGCATCGCCGGGATTAAGTTTTTTAACCGCGCTTTGAAATTGTTTGGGTGAAGAAATTGCCTGTCCTCCTGCGTTGATAATCACATCGCCTTTCTGCAAGCCGCGCTCCTGCGCGATTCCAAAATCTTCAAGGTCAGAGACAAGCACGCCTTTTTGTACATCATATTTCTTTTTGGCTCCGGTGTCTAATGAACTGACCGTGAGCCCTAATTCTTTAACCGTAATCGGTTTTGCTTGCTCTTTCTCGACATCGGATTCATCTTTTTCGTTTTTCGTCTCGGCGATCGATTCTGTATCGCCATCGCGTGAACCAAGTGTTACTTTTATTTCTTTTTCCTTCTTCTCGCGCCAGACTTTTAACACCGCTACTTCACCGGGATATTTGCTTGCAATCGTCGTTTGCAAAGTCTGCGGCGAATTCGTTTCTTTGCCGTCAACGCTTAAAATAATGTCGCCGTCCTGCAATCCCGCTTTATCGCCTGCGGCATCTTTTGTTACCGATTGGATCCACACACCTTTTGCTTTATCTAAGCCGGCGGCTTTTGCTGTTACTGCATCTACTTGTTGAATGCTGACTCCTAAAAATCCGCGGCGGAATTTTCCGAACTTAATCAGATCGGTTGCCACTTTCTTTGCAAGGTTAATGGGAATGGCAAAGCTATATCCTTGATACCGCGCATTCGTCGTCGCGATGGCCGTGTTGATGCCGATAACCTGTCCGCTAATATCCACCAATGGGCCGCCGCTGTTGCCGGGATTCACCGCAGCATCGGTTTGAATAAAATTCTCGATAGCATATTGATCGCCGTTGATGCCGATGTTGCGCCCGAGTGCGCTGACGATACCCTGCGTCATTGTAGATTTCAATCCCAGCGGCGCGCCGATAGCGAACACAATGTGTCCGACTTGAACTTCTTCGGAATTTCCAAGCGCTGCCACCGGTAAATTATCTGCATCGATTTTGATGACGGCAAGATCCGTATATTTATCCGTGCCAACCAATTTTGCTTTGAACTCACGCGTATCCGAGAGCTGCACTTTTATGCCATTCTTCTTTGCATTTGCGACAACATGATTATTCGTTAAGATGTAACCATTCTCCGTGACGATCACGCCGGAGCCAGCGCCGATTTGTGGAGCCTGCTTTGGCATTTCGAATTTAAAATCCGGCCCGAAAAATCTGTGGAAAAATTCCGACTGATCATCCGGAGCGCCTTCTTCCGATTCCGAGCCACTCGTTTCTACTTCGACATAGACAACCGAGGGCGTAACCGTTTCCCCGACGCTATGAAATGCGTCATTCAGCAATTGCAACGTAGCATTCGGCTTCACCGGCGCTTGTTTTGCACCGAGCTTCACATCGTCACCTGCGAATGAAAAATCCACGCCTTTAAAACTGGATACCAAGACAACGCCGAAAACAATACCCAAACTAATTAAAAACACCGCCGCGACGACGGATTTCATCGACATTTTTTTCATACTCTTCTTTCCTGTTATTTTTTTGTTTGCATCAATTCGATGGATTTCAATGGTTTCAATCCTTCAAAATGATATCGTAAATAAGAACGAATTGTTTCGTCCACTTCGTTCCCGATGTATTCCGCATACATCAAATTGCTTAACGAGGACATCGGCGCAGTTGCGAATCTCCGCAGTATTTGCAATCCCTGAACCGAAATCACTGCGTTCGTATTTTGAGACGCAAAATGCGCCCCAGAGGTTCCATGCGGCGCTGCACATTCGGCACAGATGATTGCGCCTCGGTCAATCTGAAATACGATTTTTTTTTCTCCGTTTTCTGTTTTCAACTTTTTGCTGCATTTGCCGCACGACTCGAAATTGGGGGCAAACCCGTACAGTGTTGAAAATCGCAACCGGAATGCCTGCAAGAAATGAAAATAATTTTTTTCGCTTTCATTGAGGGTCGCAAGTGTTTCGACGAGCAGTTGATAAAGCGGCACATTCCTCTCTTCGTCATGCACAATGTGATTCAGCAATTCGATAATCGAAAAAGCCACCGACATGCGGTCAAAATCTTCTCTCAAACGATTGAATGGCTGCACAAGGTCGCATTGCGAAAGTAAATGAAGGTCCCGCTGATCTTTTTTATATACTACGGCATGCGAACACGTCAACGGATCGAGCGATGCCCCGAATTTATTTTTCGCCAGACGCGCGCCTTTGGCAACACACTTAAACTTGCCGAACTCCTTGCTGTAAAACGTTACGATTTTACTCGTATCGCGGTACTTCATGGATTTTAATACTATGGCATCGGTCTTAACAAGCATCCACGTGCCTCAATGGAAGAATTGCATTTTGAAACGGCGCACGAAGCACCCCGCGATTGGTGATGATCGCCGTGATCAATTCCTTCGGCGTTACATCGAATGCCGGCGAATACACTTGAACATGTTCAGGAGCGATTCGTTGTCCGTTCATGGTCGTCGTTTCATTGGCATTCCGTTCTTCAATTGGAATTTCATGTCCTGTTGCGATTGAAAAATCAATCGTCGAAACAGGCGCTGCTACATAAAATGGAATACGATGATGATGGGCAAGGACGGCAACATTATATGTTCCGATTTTATTTGCGACATCGCCATTGCAAGCAATACGGTCTGCACCGACGACGACGGCAGATATTTTCCCTTGCTGCATCGCGAACGCAGCAGTATTGTCGGTCAGAAGTGTGAACGGAATATGC
>DATKMP010000023.1:0-18968 GCA_035541775.1 Bacteroidota bacterium
CAAAACAGCGGATCAGAAACTTCAACAGTTGAAAGAAGAATATCCGTATTCGGCGTACGCAACCGAACAACCGATATCGCCCGAGCCAAAATCCGCTTCCAAAGAAAAACCGATTACCCTGAAACAAAAAAACACGGTTCAAAAATTTGCCGCGGGATTCACCGTACAGGTCGGTGCGTTTTCGACGCTGCCGAATGCCAGCGACTTGAAAGAAAAGTTTGAAAAAGAAGGATACACTGCCAACATTTTTACGATTGTCAGCAATGGAAAAAAGATGCATAAAGTGTGGGTCGGAGAATTCCAGAACTACGATGAAGCGAAACGCTCGGCGCTGGACATCAAAAAGAAATTTAACCTTTCATCGATTGTAGTATCGCGATAATGGATCGAGAAGAATTTCAACATACGTATGGTCTTGTCGGGCAATCACCTGAACTTCAGGAGGTTGTTGACGTCATTCAACAAGTGGCGCCGACGGATATTGCCGTGTTGATTATCGGTGAAAGCGGAACGGGAAAAGAAATTGTGGCAAAAGCAATTCATGGCGCCAGCAAACGCGCCGGGAAAGCGATGGTGTCGGTCAATTGTGGCGCAATCCCCGAAGGATTGATCGAGAGCGAATTGTTCGGGCATGAAAAAGGGTCGTTCACCAGCGCGGTCGATGCACGGCAGGGATATTTTGAAATGGCGAACGGCGGAACGATTTTTCTCGATGAAGTCGGCGATATGCCGCTTGCAACGCAGGTAAAATTATTGCGTGTGCTGGAAAGCGGCGAGTATATGCGCGTCGGTTCTTCCATGCCGAAGCATACCGATGTGCGGGTGATTGCCGCCACGAACAGATCGCTGGAATATGAGGTGCAGCAAAAACATTTTCGTGCCGATTTATTTTTTCGATTACGCTCAGTCAACATTCAATTGCCGCCGTTGCGAAATCGCAAGGAAGATATTCCTGCGCTGGTGGAACAATTTGTCAGCGAGGTGTCCGCAAAAAACAAAATTTCGTTTGCCGGCTTTACCGACGACGCGACAGAATTGTTAATGTCCTATCGCTGGCCCGGCAATGTGCGTGAATTGAAAAACGCTATTGAAAGCATGCTGGTACTGGAAGGCGGACGACGGTTGAACGGCGACGATGTTCAGAAATATATCAGCATGCAGCAAAATGTCGTTACAGAGAGAAACTTGCCTGTCGTTGCCAACAAAACAGTCGAACAAGCAGAGCGAGAATTGATTTATCGCGCGCTGCTGGATTTAAAATCCAATATCATCGAATTAAAAGATTTGATGACGACGAAACTCGGTCCATCCAACGGCGATTCGATTCTTCACGAATCAAATCCCAACGGTGTTTTAACGATTGATGAAATGGAACGGCGCATGATTCAGACGGCATTAGATCGCAATAAAGGCAATCGGCGGCGTGCTGCGCGAGAATTGCGCATTAGCGAACGTTCGCTGTATCGTAAAATCAAAGATTATGGAATTCAATAACGATGCATTGCTCAACGAACGATCAATATCGATGCTCTGCCCTTCTCGTCATTTCGATTTCATTTTTGTCGATGATGTTTTCAGGATGCACATATTCGTTCAAAGGCGGTTCCGCACCGGCGAATTTAAAAACAATAGTCATTCCTGTTGTCGATGATCAGAGCGGCTTCGGCGACCCGACGCTGCGCGATTCGTTCACGCAGAAAATTATAAAAGCTTTTACGGACGATAATTCGTTGCAGGTTACCGACCGCAATTCAGCCGATTCAATGCTGGAAATTGTCATTACCGACGTAAAAGATGTTCCGCTGGTACTACAAGGCGGCGAAAATGTTTCAACACGGCGCATTACGGTAACCGTGCGCGCAACATTTCAAGATTTGAAACAGAGAAAAAAACTCTGGGAAAAAAGTTTTAGTCAATATGGAGACTATCCTTCAGGCGGTGGGCTGACGCAGCGCGCTGTAGGAGTAACGGATGCAGTCAGTAAGTTAGCAGAAGATATTCTTAACGACACAGTCGCTGGATGGTAACATGACACTCGCATTTTTTATTTTTAACGATAGTTCGTTATACACGAACATCATTCTTTACGCATATTTTTTCTCCTTGCTTATTCTGGGCATCTTCGGTGTCCATGGATTTGTGATGGTGTATCATTACATGAAGCAGCGCGGACTGCCCAAAAATAATCCGACACTCAAGGAGACACCGGTTGTGACGGTTCAACTGCCGCTCTATAACGAGTTGTATGTCATCAATCGTTTGATCGATGCCGTCTGCGCGATGAACTATCCCAAGGATAAATTAGAAATTCAAGTACTGGACGATTCGACCGATGAAACGATCGAGGTCTGTGCAAAGGCCGTGGAAAAATATCAAAAGCTCGGCTACGACATCAAACACATCCATCGTAAAGATCGTTCGGGATTTAAAGCGGGCGCGCTGAAGTACGGGCTTTCGACATCACGCGGTGAATTTGTTGCCATCTTCGATGCCGATTTTGTGCCGAATCCTGATTTCTTGCAGCGAACGATTCCGTATTTTTATACCAACGCCAAAATTGGCGTTGTGCAAACACGCTGGGCGCACCTCAACGGCGATTATTCATTATTAACCCGCGCACAGGCATTTGCCCTCGATGCACACCATGTGGTCGAACAAGATGTCCGCTGCAAAGCGGGATATTTTATCAACTTTAATGGCACAGGCGGTGTGTGGCGCAAAGCTGCAATCTTAGATGCAGGCAACTGGCAATCCGATACGTTAACGGAAGATTTGGACCTCAGTTATCGCGCACAGTTGCGCGGATGGAAATTCCAATATCTCTGCGATATTACCTCGCCGGCCGAACTTCCCGCTGAAGTGAATGCATTAAAGACGCAGCAATTTCGCTGGACAAAAGGTGCGATCGAAACAGCGCGCAAAATGTTGCCCGAAGTCTGGAAATCGAAATTGCCATTGCGTATTAAAATACATTCAACCTCGCATCTGACCAGTAACATCGTTTTTCCTTTCATCATTCTTGCCGGAATCTTGAATGTGCCGCTTATCTTTATCAAACAACACGGTGGACATGAAGCGTACTTCGCATTGATGTCGGTCTTTGTTCTGGCGTTCATCGGATCGTTTATGTTTTATCTTATTTCACAAAAAAGTATCTATCCGGATTGGCGCCGCCGTATCTTGCTATTCCCGTTATTTATGGCGGGCAGCATGGGGTTTGCCGTCAATAATACGCGTGCAGTGTTTGAGGGATTGTTTAAGCGGAAAAGCGAATTTGTTCGAACCCCCAAGTACGCCATTAAAGGAAAAAGTGATTCATGGAAATCGAAAAAATATCAAATGAAATTTGACTGGGGTGTTACAATCGAAATAGTTCTGGCACTCTATTGTTTGTTCGGAGTCGTTTCTTCCGTATATTATCTGGAAATCGCAGCGTTGCCGTTCCAGTTATTGTACTTTACCGGCTTTGCTTCAGTTTCATGGTTGTCGATAAGGCACGCATTTGAAACACGAAAACTTCATTCACATGCATGAGTATTACTAATCAAGATCTTGCAACATTAGAGAAACGAGTAGGGCATCAAGGCAATTCACCGCTCTTTGCACAATTAGCGTCCTATTACCTTGAGCAAAGCCGTGCTGAGGAGGCATTGCGTCTGTGTGATGCCGGACTTGCAAATTTTCCGTTTTATACGACCGGACATTTGATCAAAGGAAAAACTCTTCTTGCCCTGAAGATGTACGCAGAAGCGCGTCGCGAGTTTGAATTTGTATCCGAATTTTTGCCAATCAATAACGCTGTCAAAGAATTGCTTGCGAAAGTGCCAGCCAAAGAAGAAATTCTTTCTGCGCCGGTTCAAGAACCTCCGCCGCCATTGGCAGAACCAGCAAGAGAAATAGAAATTCCTTCTGCTGCCGAACAACCGGCCGCAGCGACACGCACCGTCGGCCTTCCCGCAACAGAAATAGGACAACCCGTTCAAGATTTTGGATTTGTGCAACCGGCTCCGGAACCCGGGCAGTCCTTATTCATGCCGCCGGAACCGGCAGCAACTCACGCCAACCCGGTTGAAACATTTCCGTCTCCTGCTGTCGATACGGCACCGGTAATACCCGAACCAGCGCCAGCGTCGTTTACAGATTTTTCGTTTATCCCGCCGGCAGCGTCCTTGACTCCTGAGCCGCAGAATTTTGCGCAAGAGCAAGTCAACAATCTCGATTTCCCATTTTCACAGCAACAAGAAAAATCTTCGTCATTGGAACAACAAGACGAATCATTTCAAAAATTTGTCATGCGAAAAAGCGCGGAGTTATCCGGCGAAAACACAACGACCATGGAAGAGTACTTTGCATCGCAAGCGCAAGTTTCTTTTTCTCCCATTCCGGAAAAAATATTCGATAATACGCCGCCGGAAAACGTCGTATCTGTGGAACCGAATAAGATTGAAGAGCTTGCCGAAAAACTTCAGGGCGCCGGTAAAATTACACCGGTAATCAACTTTGCGCAGAAAGAAACACCTACCGTTTCTGAAGATGACGCACCTGCAAGCGTCGGGTTTGTAACGCCGACCCTGGCTGAGATTTATGCCAAGCAGGGCTGGTATGATGATGCCATCAAGGCGTACAAAACACTGGCGCGGAACAAGCCGTCGGATCGTGAGCGATTTGAACAACGCGTGGCGGAATTGGAAGCGCTCAAGCAGCAAGCTGAGCCGCAATAAAAATCTCTGCATATTGTTATTATGAAAACAAAATCGTGTCGAGCAAATTTTGTTCCATAAGGTCATGCAGGGCTGAAATCTCTCTTGCGGGCGTCAATACAACGTAACGGCTCTCCTCCCAGTAATTTTGATTCTTTTTTTATGGAAGAAATTAATTTTATCGTCAAACCCATCGGTGTAATTCACACGCCATTCAAAACAAAATACGGCGCGCCGCGCCAGCCGGCAAGTGCGGATACAACGAGCATCGGTGTCATTACATTGAACGAGAGCCAAAATTTTGAGCAGGCATTAGAAGATATTCAAGGATTCGAATATATCTGGGTGTTGTTCTGGTTTCATCAAAATAAAAATTGGAAGCCCAAAGTACTTCCTCCCAACAGCGGCAGAACAAAGCGCGGAGTCTTTGCCACACGTTCGCCGCATCGTCCGAATGCTATCGGACTTTCCTTATGCAAATTGTTAGAAGTAAAAGGCAGAACACTCCGCATTGAAAATCCCGATATGTTAGATGGCACACCGATCTTCGATCTCAAGCCGTATATTCCACATGTCGAAGCATTCCCGCAAGCGCGTGCCGGATGGATCGCGGCAATCAACGAACAATCGGTTCCGCCGTTCTCTGTTATCTTTTCCGCTGATGTCAAATCCCGTTTGAAACAGATGCCGCCTGAAGAACGAAACGAAATAATGACGTACGTCAAAGGCATTCTCGCGCGCGATCCGCATCCGCATTCCTATCGCCGCATCAAAATCTTAAAAGACGGAACGTCGGCACTGGCAGCGAAACGCTGGAGATTTCAGTTTAAGATTGATGGAACAACCGTACGGGTGTTTCAGTGTACTTATGTCAACGATAAGCAATGAAAAAAATTCAAGGAATGATTTTCGATCTCGACGGGACGCTCGCAAACACGCTGGATGATTTAGCGAATGCGATGAATACCGTTCTGGCTTCGCATCAGTTTCCTGTTTTCCCGATTGAGGCATACAACTATTTTGTCGGAAACGGTATTCGGAATCTTGTTCAGGCAACGCTGCCGGAACACGAACGAACGGAAGAGCGAATAGCGCAATGCTATGAAGAAATGATCATTCTCTATCGCGATGGTTGTCTTCGGCAGACCCATCTGTATGATGGTATCATGGAATTGATTAAAACGCTGCAACGCAAAAATTATTCGTTAGCCGTCTTTTCCAACAAAGCGGATGAGATGACGCAAATGATCGTCGAGAAGCTGATCGGCAAAAGAAATTTTGAAATTGTTTTTGGCGCGCAGCCGGCAATTCCGCGCAAACCGGATCCGTCCGGCGCTCTTCTCATCGGTCAGCGTCTCGGTATCGAGCCACAGAACATGGCTTACCTTGGAGATACCAGTACCGACATGATGACTGCGGCACGTGCAGGAATGTTCGCCATTGGTGCGCTATGGGGATTCAGGACGGAAACAGAACTCGTAGAAAACGGCGCGCAGGCACTCGCCCGGCATCCACAAGATGTGCTGCACATTTTGGGTGAGAGATAACAGCGGTTTATACTGTTCGAGAAAAAATCGGTTTCTCCTTGCGCAGTTTTTCTAAATACGCATCGAAGCACATAGCAATGTTGCGGAGGACAAACCGTCCGGCATCCCGCACGACAATGCGGTCATCGTCCATAGAAATCAATTCCTGTGGAAGAAACGCTTGCAGCTTTTCCAGCGCGCTAGCAAAATAATTATCGAAGACAATCGCAAACCGCCGCTCGACATCGCGTTTATGCAATTCCAGGTCGCACATCAAGCGCATAATGACGAACTTGCGAATCTCATCGTCGCGCGTCATGCGATAGCCGAGAATCGTCGGGAAGTTGCCGGAGCGGACCGCTTCATAGTACGCGGGAAGTTCTTTCGCATTCTGCGAATACACGTTGCCGAAATGCGAGATGGCAGACATGCCGAATCCGAACAAATCCGCGCCGGCTTTGATGGAATAACCCTGAAAATTTCTGTGCAACCGTTTTCGTTTTTGCTCCAGCGCAAGTTCATCCGTCGGTTTTGCAAAGTGATCCATGCCGATGTACTCGTAGCCGGCGTTTTGCAATGTGTTGATTGTTAATTGGAGCAATTGTAATTTTTCGTCCGGCGAAGGCAGTTGATCGATATGCAATAATTTTTGATGTGGCTTCAACCATGGAACGTACGCAAAATTGAAGACCGCAATGCGTTCCGGCGAAAGTTCGACCACTTTCTCCAGCGTTCGTTTGAACGAATCCACGGTTTGCAGCGGCAATCCATAAATGAGATCGACGTTCATGCTCGTAACACCGAGATCGCGCGACCATGCGAAGACCTGTTTCGTCAGTGCCTCCGGTTGAATGCGATTGACTGCCTTTTGAACATCGTCCTGAAAATCTTGTACACCAAGACTGAACCGGTTTGCTCCTGAAGCAACAAACGCTTTGAGATGATCGAATGTTAGTTCGCGCGGATCGAGCTCCACACTCATCTCTGCATCCTCGGCAAACGTAAAATGGTTTTTGAAGTGCGCTGCAAGATCACGAATTTCTTCCGGCGAAAGAAACGAAGGTGTGCCGCCGCCCCATGCCATTTGCACGACCGGACGTGTTGCGGCCATGCGGGACGCCGTATGCGTTATTTCAACTTTTAACGCTTCCAGATATTCGACCGCATGACGATGGTTGGGTGTAATGATGGTTGTGCAGCCGCAGAAATAACACAGCGTGTCACAGAACGGAATGTGCACATACAGCGATAAGGGGCTGTTGTTGCTTTCTTGATTGTTTACAGAAAGGTCTTCCTCAAATTGTTGTGCGCCGTATGTCTTTGAAAACACGGGTGCTGTAGGGTAGCTGGTATAACGCGGACCGGGAACATCGAAGGTTCGTAAAATAGAAAGCAGGTGATTGTCCGCGGGAGTCGTCATGTTGCCCCAAAAATCTTCACGAAGCTTGAACGAAAAACAAAGTTATGCGACACGTTTGTGCCGCACCCTTTTTATTTTCTTTTCGCAGTGAGAGCAAATTTGTGCTGTTGGGTTTTTCTTCAATTGTGCGGCAGATATTTTGTTTCCGCATTCTGCACAGATGCCGCAACCGCTTTTCAACGGATCGTTCAGCGCGTCTTCAATCTCTTTGCCGACCGTTCCGGTGCGCAGCATATTATCACACATTGCACCGACCACTGATTTGCATGGCTGCTCAACCTGGCCGCAATAGACACAAACATAATCTTTTCCGTCTTTCAGCGAACGAACCAACGGCGACTTTGCCGTTTGGTCCAAATCTTCACTGAGCGCGTGTACCAGTCTCCGATAATGTGATGGAATTTTTTTCTTTATCTTTTTCTTCATCTCTTCACTCCACGGTAAAAACATCCGTGGAGAACCAGTAGTTCCTAAACTAACGATTTAAAACGATTGAGCGCCTTCATATAATTTGCTCGTTCATACGCAGAAGGGTCCGCAATGGATTTATGACTCAAACTTCCTTTCATCTGTTCGACAGAAACATATTCATGCTCTGTCAACCAGTGTTCGACTTCTTTTACGGTTTTTGCAATATGCTCTGGCCCGTGCAACAACAGCGCCGAGCACATCATAGTAATATCCGCACCAACCATAATCATTTTAATGACGTCTTCTGCGGTATGAATGCCGCTCGATGCTGCAATACTTGCATTGATTTTTCCATGCAGTACTCCGATCCATCGCATCGGCAAACGATTATCGTTCGAATTGCTTAACGTGACACCGGGCGTTACATCTAATTCATCCAAATCGATATCCGGTTGATAAAAACGGTTGAACAGTACCAACCCATTGGCGCCTTCGTTGACCAACCGCTGTGCAAAATTCGGAAGCGAACTAAAGAACGGACTTAATTTAACAGCGATGGGAATTTTTACCGAAGAACGAACCCGTTTCAAAACATCCGAATACCGCCTTTCCACTTCCTGTGCGCTCACGGCGCTATCAGTTGCAACGTGGTAGACGTTTAATTCCAGTGCAGCGGCTCCGGCTTTTTCCATTTCCTTTGCATAGTTTGTCCAACCGCCCGGCGTTATGCCGTTCAAACTTCCGATAATCGGAATCGACAATTTTGAAGCTGCTTCGGAAAGAAGTTCGACATACTCTTCCGGTTCCAGATGATACTCGCCGGCATCGGGAAAATAGGATAATGCTTCTGCAAAACTTTCCGTACCGTACGTTTTGTAATGATCGAGCGCATCGGATTCGTGCTCGATCTGCTCTTCGAATAAAGAATACATCACAATCGCTGCAACATGAGCATCTTCCAATCGGCGCATCGTGTCCATATTTTTTGATAACGGACTTGCAGACGCCACAATGGGGTTTTTTAATTTTAATCCAAGATACGATGTTGATAAATCCATTTGAGTATCTCCTTGTTCGGGAAAATTTTCTCTGTGGAAGTTAAACATTCAAGCCGCCCCAATGGTTTCAGGGCGGCTTGTTTTTTTGCGATTAATTTGTTGCGGGCTGTTGCGCCGTCGCTTCAAGGGCAAACTGCTCGTATAACGCCCAGCGAACTTTCACATCTTCTTCCGCAAGCTTGAGTAATTCTTTTGCACGCTCCGGCTGCGTTTTGGTCAGCACATTGAATCGTGTTTCTGTCGAAGTGAATTCCGACAAGACGCCCTTGGGCGCTTTGGAATCCAACTTAAACGGATTCTTTCCTTCCTTTTGCAATTCCGGATTATAACGGAACAACGGGAAGTAACCGGTTTCAACAGCAACCTTTTGTTGAGACATGCCACGCGCCATATCGATGCCGTGTGCAATGCAATGTGAGTATGCGATGATAAGCGATGGGCCATCATGTGCTTCCGCTTCAATGAGCGCCTTCACCGTTTGAATGTCGTTATACCCGAGAGCGACACGTGCCACGTACACGTTGCCATAAAGCATCGCCATCAATCCAAGGTCTTTCTTGCCTAAGGATTTTCCGCTGGCAGCAAATTTTGCAACTGCACCACGGCTTGTAGATTTCGACATTTGACCGCCGGTGTTGGAATATACTTCTGTGTCCAGCACAAGGACGTTAACATTTTGTCCCGACGCGAGCACGTGATCCAATCCGCCGTAGCCGATATCGTATGCCCAGCCGTCGCCGCCCATAATCCAAACGCTGCGTTTTACAAGATGGTCTGCAACATCAAGCAAGCGTTTTGCTTCCGGCTTATGGATAGCCGCAAGCGTTGCTTTCAGTGCTTTCACGCGTTCACGCTGCTCGAAAATTTCTGCTTCATCTTTTTGTGAAGCCGTAAGCAACGCGGTTGCCAGATCGTTTCCGATTTCGTTCGCAAGTCCTTTCACATATTCTTTTGCAATCTCATGCAGTTTATCAACCGTCAAACGCATGCCAAGCCCAAACTCCGCATTGTCTTCAAACAAAGAATTTGCCCACGATGGACCGCGTCCGTTGTGATCGACGGCCCACGGTGTTGTCGGCAGATTGCCTCCGTAGATCGATGAACATCCTGTGGCGTTGGCAACCAACATGCGGTCGCCGAATAACTGACTGACAAGTTTGATGTATGGTGTTTCGCCGCAACCCGAACACGCACCGCTGAATTCAAACAGCGGGCGAAGAAATTGCGATCCTTTAACCGAATCGGTTTTCACCGTGCGGCGATCGACATCTGGAATGTTGAGGAAGAAATCAAAGTTCGCTCGTTCTTGCTCGCGAATCGGCGGCTGCGGCTTCATATTGATCGCTTTCACCTTTGCTTCTTTCTTGCTCTTTGCAGGGCACACTTCGACGCACAATCCACAGCCCGTGCAATCTTCCGGTGCGACTTGAATCGTGTATTTCTTTCCTTTGTATTCCGGTCCGCGGTAATCCATCGATTTAAATTCTGCGGGCGCTGCAGAAAGTTCTGCCGGATCGTACACCTTTGCGCGAATCGCTGCGTGCGGGCATACCATTGGGCACTTGTTGCATTGAATACAGACATCGGTTTCCCATACAGGAATTTCGAGCGCGATGTTTCTCTTTTCCCATTGTGCCGTGGCAGTCGGGAATGTTCCATCGACTGGAAATGCGCTGACGGGCAATTGTTCGCCGTTGCCGGCGATGATTTTTGCCGTAACATCCTGCACAAATTTTGGCGCCTTTGCCGAAACAACCGGAGGCATTTCAATCGTGCTGGTAACAGTGGCGGGAATTTTTACTTCGAATAAATTGGCGAGCGTTTGATCGACGGCGGCATAATTTTTTTGAACGACGGCTTCGCCTTTTTTGCTGTACGTTTTTTTGATGGAATATTTAATCGCTTCGATCGCTTTGTCGCGCGGCAGCACACCGGAGATGGCAAAGAAGCATGTTTGCATAATGGTGTTGACGCGGCTGCCCATGCCAGCGGCTTTCGCAACTTCGTATGCATCGATGACATACAGTTTCAATTTTTTATCGATGATTTGTTTTTGAATATGTTTCGGCAAATGATTCCAGACTTCATCCTTGCCGTAAATGCTGTTCAGCAAGAATGTTCCGCCGGGGATCGCCGCTTGCAACACATCGAATTTTTCGAGGAAAAACCATTGATGGCATGCAATAAAATTTGCGCGCTCAATCAAGTAAATAGAGCGGATCGGCCGGGGGCCAAATCGCAAATGCGATGTTGTGGTGGAGCCGGACTTTTTGGAATCATACACAAAATATCCCTGTGCATAATTTTCGGTGTCTTCACCGATAATTTTGATAGAGTTTTTGTTTGCACCGACCGTACCGTCTGCGCCCAATCCGTAGAAAATAGCGCGAACCACATCGTCTTTTTCGATGGAAAATTCTTGGTCATAGTCCAAACTGGTATGCATCACATCGTCGTTAATGCCGACGGTAAAATGATTTTTGGGCGCGGACTTTTTCAATTCATCGAACACTGCTTTGATCATGGCAGGCGTGAATTCTTTGGAAGATAAGCCGTAACGTCCGCCAATAACACGCGGCACCGATTTAAACGGCAACGTCCCGGCGGCGGCGGCTTCATTTAACGCAGTCACCACATCTAAATACAATGGCTCACCGGTTGAACCGGTTTCTTTTGTACGATCCAGAACGGCAATTTGCTTTACTGTTGCAGGTAATGCATCAATAAAATGTTTGATCGAGAACGGACGATAGAGGCGGACTTTTAAGACGCCGACTTTTTCGCCTTTGGCGGTCAGATCGTCAACTGTCTCGTGAGTTGTTTCTGCGCCGGAGCCCATCATAACAATCACGCGTTCTGCATCCGCTGCACCGACATATTGGAATAATTTGTATTCGCGCCCGGTCACTTTGGCAAACTTATCCATTTGTTGTTGAACGATACCCGGGACTTCTTCATAATATTTGTTTGCAGCTTCACGCGCCTGGAAGAATACGTCGGGATTTTGCGCCGTGCCGCGAAGCAGCGGATGCTCCGGCGACAATGCGCGTTCACGATGTTTGCGCACCATCTCATCGCTGATCATTGCACGAAAATCATCATCGCTCAACTGTTCGATCTTCATCACTTCGTGCGATGTGCGGAAGCCGTCGAAGAAATGAACAAAGGGTACGCGCGATTCAAATGTGGAGGCGTACGAAATCAGCGCAAGATCCATTGTCTCTTGAACGGAATTTGCGGAAAGCATTGCCCAGCCGCATTGCCGCACGGACATGACATCGCTGTGATCGCCGAAAATGGAAAGTGCATGTGTGGCAAGCGTGCGAGCGGCAATGTGGAATACCGTCGAGGTCAATTCGCCGGCAATTTTATACATATTCGGAATCATCAACAATAGGCCTTGCGATGCGGTGAACGTGCATGAAAGTGCACCGGCTTGTAATGCTCCATGCACTGCGCCGGCAGCGCCGCCTTCGCTTTGCATTTCGACCACTTTGGGAACGGTGCCCCAAAGATTTTTCTTTCCCTGTGCAGACCATTCATCCGCCCACTCGCCCATGTTGGATGATGGAGTGATAGGATAAATTGCAATGACTTCGTTGAGTTTATGCGCAACGTAAGCAGCAGCTTCGTTGCCATCAATCGTGACTGTTCGTTTTTTTTCTGACATTGTGTTTATCTCTTTTTAGTAGTAAGTGATAGATCGTCTCTCAAAACATATTTGATGCCGCCGTAAGAGTTACAAAATCCGTTCCATAATCAACAGTGTAGAAACAATCGAAATTGAACGCTATAACGGTTTCATTTTTTTTGTTGTTGCAGAATTGAGATTTTTTTTGGTTCAATTTGCAGATTTAAATGTAATAAAAAAATCCCCCGCCTCAAAGAGCTTGATAAAATTGTTCTCCCTCAAACCGGTACGATTTTACCAAGTGCTGCCGTTCAAGATCGGTTAACGCTTCGAATAATTCTTGTTTTTGCAATGCCAAAGAGGATATCATTCCTTCTATTGTCATTGCGCGGCGCTTTAGTAAAGAGAGAACCGCTTGTGTATCGACTATTCGTTCCTCGGTTTTATGCTTTTCCTTGAAAACGCCGACAATTTCGCATCGTTCGCCAAAAATTTTTTGAATTTCTTTCATCCGCTGTTCACTAACAGGCAATGCAAATGCTTCCGCAGGCGGACGCACAACCGTGTTGATATGCACTTTGTCCGGTTGAATGTGTTGAATGACCTCCTTCATCCATTGCACTTCATCATCGTGATCGTTCATTCCGCGGACAAATAAAATTTCTAGCCAATATTGTCCATGAAATTCATGACGAAACAATTTCAGTCCCTCGACAATGTCGGCAATACGTAATCGGGGATGCGGACGATCTACTGCTTCAAAGACTTCTTGCGTCACAGCATCAAGCGATGGCGAAACAATGTCGGCTTCCAATAAATCACGGCGAACATCCGGCAAGAATAATAATGTGCCGTTTGTCAAGACTGCAATCGAAACTTGCGTCAGTTGCTTGATGCCATGAATAATTTCGCCGATCTTCGAGTTCAGCGTCGGTTCGCCGGAACCGGAAATTGTGATGTGGTCAAGATGGGAATATTGTTTCAACGCTTCTTTCACTTCGGCAAGAATATCGATTGTCAAAACATATTCTTTTCGTGCAAGCCCGCGTTTGTCCGTCAAGCCGACTTCACAATAGATGCAATCCAACGTACATAACTTGCGCGGAATAATATCTACCCCAAGTGAAAGGCCGAGACGCCGGGAAGGAACGGGGCCAAAAATATATTTCCACGAATTCATGTTCTTATGAAGCTTCTTTACACAGGATAACACGTCGCCGGTTATTTTTGTTTCGCGATGATTTCGACATCATGGATTTGAAGAGAAAGTGCATCTATCGACACCTGAACTTCTCGCAGCGATAATGCTAGAGAAATCAGGAGCAGCACAAGACTTCCGCCGAATACCCACTTAGCAGCAACCGTAAATCCTGTGAACAACAAGACCATACACAGGACGCATCCGAAAAAACTCGCCACGCCGAAGACTTGCATATTCCGAATAATACCGATGCGGTATTTTAAGTTTTGTAACTGCCCTTTTATATGCTCATCCGGTTTTTCTTTGTATCGTCGATACAGGTCGCGGATCAATGCAGCGAGCGCCAAGAATCGACTGGTATATGCCAGCAGCAATAGCGAGATAGCGGGAAAAAGTAATGCCGGTGTTGTCAGTGTAAGTTCCATCGCGTGTTCTCCTTTTAAAAACATAGGAAGAAATAACAAGGGAAGCAACGCAGAGGATTACGACAACGTTAAACATCTTTATTGAATGCGGGCATTATTCACTTACCCGCATAAGAGTTACAACATTCCTTGGCCACCATCGGATACAAGTTAAAACTCGAATCGGCCAGGGCGACCGTCCGCCGAAGAAACGTGCGGCAATTTGTGTTCCCGGCATCACACTCTCGAATGACTCATAGACAATCTTGAAGCCATGAGCTTTCGCTAGCATACGATGCGCTCTCCTCGAAAAGGGGCGAAGATGAGTCGGATCATCCCATATCCATCGCTGTGCATCCGGCGAAATCAAAAGCAAGAAGCCGTTGGGTTTCAGTACTTTCCGAATCCAGGTCATCAACGAATGCCCGCTTGCCACATGTTCAATAATGTCCTTACAGATCACGAGATCAAATTTGCGCCCAAGCGAAGTCGGATTGTTGGCATCCCAAACTCGAAAATAATTTTCAGAGTCCTTCTTGGTCCATCCCTTTTTATCGGACCAGTAAGCGCGTGCCTCCTTAATAGCCGCCGGGTTGTTGTCAAGGCCAACGTAGTTCGAAAAGAATCCTGCAAGCCATCCTCGATTGCAACCGACATCGAGAACAAATGAGGCCGCTGGGTCAACATTTTTGCCTATAAACGCAAGCGTGTCAGCATAATTGCCCGGAGCCATTCCGTCTGTCTTCGCATCATCACGCCAATAGTCTGCCATCGCAATTTTTTCTTTCAAGTTCTCTCGTTAGTTCTGATCGAGCACCGTACGAATTTTTTGCAACATAATCGGTATTTGAAACGGTTTGGGAATAAATTCTTTTATACCGGCATTGAACAATTCTGTTTTCATATCCGGTTCAAGGAATCCGCTGGTCACGATAATTTTTGCTTTGGCGTGAATTAATTGCAATTCCGCCACCAGCTCTGCGCCGGACATTTCCGGTAAGCCAATGTCGGTGAGGACTAAATCGATTTCAGGTGCATGCTCTTGATATAATCGCAGCGCTTCTTTTCCATTCATGGCGGTGAGCACATGATACCCGCCGAGTTCCATCGCCATTTTTCCAAGTTGTAACAATGCCGATTCGTCTTCGACAAATAAAATGGTTTCTGATCCGCCCGGCATGTTTTGTTCCGGATTTTCTAATAAACTTTGTTCTTCGTTGAATTCCTGTGAAACAGGAAAATAGAGTTTAAAAGTCGTTCCTTTTCCCAATTCACTTTCCACCTGAATAAATCCGTTATGTGCTTGCACGACGCCGTACACTACGGCAAGTCCAAGGCCGGTACCTTTCCCTTTTTCTTTTGTGGTAAAGAACGGTTCAAAAATTCTCGACCGCGTTGCTTCATCCATACCGCAACCTGTATCGCTGACGGCAATACGAATAAATGTTTTGTTTTGCGTTTCGTAAGTATGATGAAGAATTTCTTCGCCGGAAACGATGCGCGTCGTTACGGTCAACTCGCCCTTGCCTTGCATGGCGTCTCGCGCATTGACACATAAGTTGAGCAGCGCTTGATTGAACTGAGTGTTATCCATACGAATAACCGGCAATTTCTTTTGCAAATCAAACGCCATGCGAATAGTTTTGGGGAATGTTTCTCCAATCATTTTCGATAAATCGGCGAGGACAGAGTTGACATACAACGGCTGTAAATCGATTTCTGATTTACGTGCAAACGTTAATATCTGTTGAACCAACCCAGCGCCGCGGTCGATCGATTTTTTAATAACTTCAATGCACGCAGAAAATTTTTGAGGATCATCTTTTTGTTTTTGCAATAAATGCGTGTACCCAAGAATGATACTCAAGATATTATTAAAGTCGTGCGCAACGCCGCCCGCCAGCGTTCCAAGACTTTCCATCTTTTGCGCTTGCTGTAATTCGCGATTGAGTCGTTTCTTTTCTGTAATATCTTCCTTCACTGCAAGAAAATGTGTGATGGCTCCCGCGCTGTCCTTGATGGAAGAAATCGTTGCCGACTCCCAGAACATTTCGCCGGTTTTTTTCTTGTTATAAAATTCTCCCCGCCACTCGTTGCCGGCAAGAATGGTGTCCCACAAATGCCGATACTCCTCATGAGAAGTGTACTTCGACTTTAAAATTCGAGGATTTTTTCCTCGCACCTCTTCTATCGTATATGCCGTCACCTCTTCGAATTTTGGATTGACATATTCGATATTGCCTTTTGAATCCGTGATGACAATAGAAACGGGGCTTTGTTCGATGGCGCGGCTAATTTTACGCAATTCTTCGTTCATCACTTCGCGTTCGGCTAATTGATGTTTAAGATCTTCAAACAATTGGGCGTTGCGAATTGCCATCGAAGCATAATTGGCGAGCGTCACCAACAGTTGTTCGTCTAACTCTGTAAAGCCATCAAGTTTATCGTCTTCCGCATTGATCACGCCGATAATTTTGCTGCTGACCATTAAGGGTACGCATAATTCCGATTGGACTGTTGGATCTTCCTGCCGGTACCGTGTATCGACAGCAACATTGCCAACACGCGCGGGTTGTTTATAGCGAATAGTCCACCCGATAATTCCCATATCGGTTGATTGTGTTTGATGCAAATAATTGTTGTTTTCTTTTGCAAAGGTTTCTTCATTGCTTCCAAGACGAGTATGGGCGTACAATTCCAATTGATGTTCATCTTTTCCGATCAGCCAGATGGAGGCGCGTTTCCATCCAAGTTCATGTTCCAAGACGTCGATAACCTGCTGCGCCGCATTTTGCACGGTTATTTTTGTACTAAACGCCCTGCTTGCCTCATGTAACACCGTCAATTCTCGAAGTCGTTGTTGAATTTTTTCTTCCGCCAGCTTCCGGTCGGTAATATCTTCTACTGTTCCTTCGTAGTATTGAATATCACCGTGTTCATCTCGGACAATAGAACCATTTTCCCGGACATACAAGGTTGTTCCATCGGCGCGCCGCCATTGCGATTCCATGCCCCAAATTCTCTGATGGTCATCGAAGGTTTCATTAACGATGCCCGGCGGATATTGTATTTTGAATCCGTCGCTGTCCTTGTTTTGATTGGTCAATTCTTCCAGCGACGAAAATTGTAACATGGCGAGCAGCGCAGGATTGGCAATCAGAATTACACCATCAGGAGTTATACGATACATGCCAATCGGCGAACGTTCGAACAAATCACGATATCGTTCTTCGCTTTCGCGCAACGCATCCTCGGCACGTTTGCGTAATGCGTCGGCATATTTACGTTCGGTAATGTCGCGGCTTACATCAAAAACTCCCAAGACATTTCCCAGGGAATCGATAAGCGGAAACCTGCTGGTCAAATGCCAGCGTTTTTCTCCCGTATTGTTCTGAATCGCCAGTTCCTCTTTTTCCAGCAGCGGTTTTCCCGTTTGTAACACGCGCATTTCATCGTCAAAATATTGTTGGGCAAGTTCGGGAGCATGAAAATCAAAGACCGTTTTCCCCAATGTGTCTTCCTGGCTATTTTGTCCGATAAGCTGAAGGTGCGCACGATTGTTTAAAACGTACGCTCCTGTGGTGTCTTTGAAATTAATGATATCCGGCAAATTATCGACCAGAGTGCGAAGGAGATTTCGTTCCTTTTCCAGCGCGTCACTCACTTGTCGATGTCCCGTCAAATCGTTAAAGGTTGCGATGACGCCGTCGGAATATTTTTTGCTGGCAATGCCCACAAGCCGCACACGGCTATCTTTACAAAGGAGTTCGATTTTTTCAACCACATTTTCATGATCCGTTGTGGGCGCGCTCTTGTTCAAGGCCATATAGTGGTCGAAATGAACGTTGCGATTTTTGATGTCGGGAATTGTTTTCTCGAACCATTGTTGAATGGTGGGAATATCCGAGAGTGTATATCCGAACAATTCGACAAACGTTCGGTTCACATATTTAATATTTCCGCGTACATCGGCCCATGAAATTCCTACCGGTGAGGCATCTAAAACGTACTGAAGCATTTCATAATTTTGATGCAATGGTGGCATTGCTTCCACGCTTTCCGGCAGAACATGGACGACGATCAGCATTGCTTTTGTGCCGTTCCACGTAACATCAGTGGTGTGCACAACACCCAATCGATGTTGGTGCCCAGCTATCGGGAGCGGAATGGTCGCTCTTTCATTATCAGCGATGGGAACACGAAAAGGAGAGCTGAGGAGATCCGAAATTTTTGTTAGAAATATCTTTGCGGCTGTTTGATTGGCATAGCGTACGATATGTTGAGCATCGACAACAAGAACAGCGTCTGCGCTGTTGTCAAACAATGGTGAGACGACTGTTTGTTCCTTGACGTTTTGCTTTGTTCGGGGAGATTTCGTTTTCATCGATGCCCCCCATACGCGATATTTGCATTTCTCCCGCTGTCGCAATCAATAATTTTTTCCCCAACGATCTGAATACATGCCGTGAGAATTTGGAATATTCCGGCACACTTCAACAGAATAGGCGAACACATACCATACACCATTTTGATACCCATACTAAAACGTAGCGATGAACCCATAATGCGACTCAATTCATCGCCGATGTTGTATTAACCACGTACCAATGTAAAATG
>DATKMP010000024.1:0-10037 GCA_035541775.1 Bacteroidota bacterium
TCTCAAGAACAAACGGATGCCGCTTCTTTTGCAGTGCTTGAACCGGTCGCAGATGGTTTCCGCAATTATCTCAAGACAAAATTCTCTGTGTCATCGGAAGAATTACTGTTGAATCGAGCGCAATTACTGACACTCACTGCACCTGAAATGACAGTGCTCCTCGGAGGAATGAGAGTGTTAGACACTAATGTCGGAAAATCTAAACGAGGAGTTTTTACTAAGCGACCGGAATCACTCACGAACGATTTCTTCGTGAACTTGCTCGATATGAATACGATCTGGAAAGCAACTGCGGAAGATGGTGACCTCTTCGAAGGCCGTGATCGTGCAACGAATGCACTCAAGTGGACGGCCACGCGTGTTGATCTGGTCTTTGGTTCAAACTCCCAGCTCCGAGCGTTAGTGGAAGTTTATGGAAGTGAAGACTCACAGGAAAAATTTCTGCATGATTTTGTTGAAGTATGGAATAAAGTTATGAATCTTGACCGGTTCGATCTTTTATGATCACATTATTTAACTAAATGGTTCTTGGAGGGAGCGTAATTTTTTGAATCAACGTAACGCAGCGAAGAATTGCGCCCCTTTTTAATTTTCTCCTGAACAATACTCATCATCAAACCATCACATGCAGAAAATGGCAACAGAATTTTCTGCATGAGACGACAAAACATTTTGAATTGATATCGAAAGATTCGACTTATGTCGAACGAAGTGAAAAAGTTGAAATGAGGAAGGTCGAAAGAAAAGTTTATTTTGAAAGCATGGTTCCTTATGAAACGCCGTTTTCCGAATGATGCCGGGGACGTTCGTACACTCGTGTAATTATTTTTTTGAAGGATCGCTGGGAGAAAACGGAAAATTATTTTGTTTCAATTCTTTTATTCCTTCGGAGTCGGCGATGAAAATCGTCTGCAGATGAAATCCTGGACTGCTTATTCTCATTCCGATAGGATCTTTCAGCATACAATCGCTTGCAAGATATTGGAATTGATTTTTGCCGGAAATCTGTACGATGGCAGCACGTTGAAAGTCGATCGCATAGATCGTTCCCTTGTCATCGATATCGAATGAATAAATCAAAGGGCCATCTGATAAAATCGTGTCCGGAGCGCCTGCAGTTCCGTCGCGATTGATAGGATATTTCTTCAGCATTTTTTTTAATGGCTCCGCTGAATAAAGATTGTTGTACTCTTTATCGAAACAAAGACACCCCAGCATAAATGATCCGGAAGAAACTGGATGATTGTCGATAAACACGCTTTTTTGGAGCGATGGAGTGACCTTATAAATTTTGTCTTCGATGTGGTCTGCAATAAATAAATTTCCTTTGCGATCGAGTTTGATATCGAAAGCACCGCGAAAGTTTTGAAGCAATGTATCGACTCGTCCCTCGGGAGAGACTTTTAAAATGATCGATCCGCACGCAATAAAAATATTCTGTGTCGAATCGACATCGATACCCGGCCCGATGAACGAGGCACTGAGCGGGACAAATATTTTTTCTTCGCCGGTCGGCGTGATCTTTGAAATATATCCTTTGGTCCCGATTGCCGCCGTGTCGCCCCCCACGATGAACATCGTACGATCCGAACTTCGGGCGATGCCGAAACACCGCATGGATGGTGGTCCTGAGTACTTGCAAAACATACCGCACTGTGCCTGCAGCGGCAGATCGAGAATAACACACAATATCCATACGACAAAAAAGATTTCTTTTATACGGTGCGTTTGAACATGGGAATTCACTCTCATAAAATTCTTTCTTATGGTTTGATGCAAATCCATCGTGCTGTTGTTTGAATGCTGTGCTATGTTCTTCAACGATGAATAAATTACAATATTGTTGCCTTAGATATTCTCTTCAAACAATCGTGCAAAACCGGGATATGCTTTGAGAGGAATGACATCGAATTCGATGAATCCATTTTTCACTAACGGTAAGGTCGATAAAATTGTTCGCGCTTCTTCGATGTTCGCACATTCAAGCACTAACACCGCTGCTTCACGGTCGGCACGAAAATACAATTCGCGCAGTACACCGGCTTGCTGCAATTTCCAAGCGCGCGCAGCTTCTTGTTTTAAGAGTTCATCGGTAAATGCGTTGTCGGCAACGCCCGGTACGTCTTTTTCGAGTGCAAGAAGTTTCATAAGTATAGTTACTTGACGATAAAAAAATTAAAATGGATATTCAATGAAAAGACCGAGTCTGAACCCACTCCAGTCGATTCGAACGTTTTCACCATTATTATTTTCCAAATAGGCATCGGAATAATTATCATATTCTAAGGAAGAAGGGAAAAAAAGAAGATATGATAATTGAACTCCTAAATGGAAGTTCCATAAATTGTAAAACGGAGCAATGCCGATTTCGACACCCAAAGAGGAAGAGTGAAATGCAGGTTCTGAAAGTGTTTGATATGTACCAATTCGGGTATAAAGTGAGTTGTGTAATACAGAGTAATAATATTTACAAGAACCAAACAATGCCCAATGAAATTCATTTTGAGATGATAATTGATATTTTATCATACAACCAAATGCATTGGTACTGACAATTTGGTCAGCCCGTACTTCTCCAGAATAATCTTGATAATGAATTCGGCCACCCGTTGAATTATATTCATATACTCCTCCTATGAGCAGGCTTGAATCACTTGAAGGGAAGAGAGGAAATAAAAATCCCGTTTCAAATCCGTAAAAGGAAGGATATGCGTCGAGAATATTTGCCGGAATACCCTGCGAAGTGATACTAGAACATAATTCTGATTGAAGATTCTTGAGATCTGACATTGCATACGAATTTAAACTCATCGATGCAAAAATTCGGAAATTCGATTGACCGAACAAAGAGCGATTGTTGGTACCGAATAACACCATAAGCAACAAGATGATTCTTATAACGCGATAGAATAGTTTCATATTAATTCAGAGTGATTTTTTTATAATATCCATTGATAAAGACGATGTTATGCTGAAAACTTTGTACCGATCCACACACTCGTTGGTATCCTCGCCGTTTTCCAGTATTAAGATCATAAACACCAAATCCATAATTATTTAAATATGTTCCTGCCAATCCCGTCGATCGATCGATGAAAAGAGGTGCATTCTCTATAAAAGAATCGTCCAACGAAATTTGTTGGATAAGTTGAAGATCGGAACAGCGAAATATTTTGAATCCGTTTTCTGCTACGGACACAAGAGACGAATCGTTTGCGGAAAAGGTGGAGCTCGGCGTTGCACCAATGAGCACAAGGTTTTGCCCATTATAGGTGTACAGAGATCCTTCACAGAGAATATATTTTCCATCCGATGAAATCTCCAGTGTCATATATAAGTACCAATGATTTAACGGAAGCATATCAAGACATTTTTTATTGATTACATCAAAAAGTGAGAGCACCATCAATCCGTTACTATCCAATAAAATCACGGCGATAATTCCTACATTAGAAGCTTTTATGCTATTAACGGACCATGTAGGTTGATGAATGATTTCTAATAACGTCGCAGATCCATCAACTGTCATAGTGGTTCCATTTATTTTATTCACTAATCCGTTGTTGCCAACGACACCGTAAATTGAGTTTCCGTCACTACTAATTGTTGGATTGCTTAATTGAAAACTAAACTGGCTATATCCGAGAAATGACAAGTTATCGCCATCATATGTCGATAATACATTGTTTGATCCAGAAGCAACGCAGAGGAATATGTTTTTACTGGGAATATATCGGAAAACATCTTGAGGACCTGACGTAAAGGGAGTATTATGTATTGGCGGGCCAAAAATTGATGCTGAATCTGCAAGTCGAATGCCCGCTTTATTTCTGATACTTAAGGTGTATTGTGCTCCATTAAAACCAAAGGGCGGAAAGTTATCGAGTACGGTTGTATCACCAATGGAATATATTTCGGCTGTGGTATCTAATCCGGTAATGACATACTTGCCAAATACTTTGTAGTAAGGAAACTGATTCCATGTCAATTTTACTTTGCCGTCGGTTGTTACCGCAGAAACAAAAGAGGGTGAATAAGAACACCATTGAGGATCACAAGAAAAAGATATGTTGAATATTGTTGTCGTTAGTGAATATGAAGAAAGATCGCCAATAAATGTCGTATCTCGATAAAAATTTTGGTTAATATCGGTTATGGTTGTAAGAATAGAACCATTTTTAAAAAGAGTGTATTGATTGAAACCATACTGAGTATATTTTTTCCAATTAATCGTTAATGCCCCATCAACAATCGAGAACCCTGTCATGACCGGCGCAACAATTGGCGCGTTAAATAATGTTACGGGATAATCTTTTTCAACGTAAAACACTTCATCACCCAGATGGTCAGCCATACTACCGGAATTCGTCGAAGTGTAAAGAAGGAGTTTTAATGTATCATTGCCGTCAGGATAATAATTCGTTGCAAACGAAATGTAGCCTGGTTGCGTAGTATTAAGATATAATTCGTTATTATCAAGGTATCCCTGGATACCTTTAAGAGTATGACCGCCCAATTCAGTTTGAACCGATAGTGTAACAGTACCCCGCAAAACGTTTAATGAGTTTGCATTTAACACCGTAATGTCAATATTGTTCTTTGGAATAGAAAGCGAATGGAAATTTGCTCCAGTCGGAGAATATTTACAATCGGCAAAAAACAACAATAAGAAGATAGGAAGATATAATAGGTTCATTCGTGCCATATATATTATTCTCTTCAGATGACTAAATGAATTCTTGGTCTTTAATTTATCGAAATAGTTTAGGTTCAAAAATTAATATACCATCAAGAAGCATATTGATAATATACTTACCGTCTTTTGTTGCAATTCCCACACGCGCGCTGCTTCCCGTTTCAAAATTTCTTCGGTAAATGCGTTGTCGGCAACGCCCGGTTCGTCTTTTTCGAGTGCAAGAAGTTTCATAATCGATTTCTCACATTATATTGGCTTCACAAACCGGTAGCCGTTCATCGTATAGCCGAGTCGTTTATAAAATTTGTGTGCTTCTTCTTCGCGTCCAAATCCGCTCACAAGCCACGTGCCTTTGCAGTTTAATGCTTTTGCATGCTGTTCTGCAAATTCCATCAGCGTGCGCCCGATGCCGGCGTTTCGCGCTTCCTCTTTAATAATGAGCACGGAAATTTCTCCGTACCGGCTTCGTTCTTCAATATTTTCTCGAATACGGAATGATAATGTGCCGAGAACTTTTCCGTCTTTCTCGTACACAAACAGTTCATCGATGGTGCTTGCCTTGACGAGTTTTAATCGATCCAGCACATCCTCTTCAGTTACCTTGTGGCCGGATAAATCGGAAAAGAGAATACTTAATACTGGTACATCAGTTTGTTGTGCTTGGCGAATTATAAAGGACATACAAATATTATTTCAAGGATTATTCTTAAAATGAAAAACAATATCTCTCGATGGCATAAACTGATCTTGTTTCCAGTAGTAGATGTTTTGATTCCCGATGTGGTACGTTTTGTCAGGCGAGTACGATAAATCCTTCAAGACTGTTTGTTCGTTGAGAATAAGTTTATATTCCGCATGTGCGAGCGGTTGATGCCATTGTTGTGTTGAAGTCAAGATGTACCGTGCACTGTCGCTCAGAACAGTTTGCCTATACGTAATATGGTACACAGTTGTATCACCTGCCGGTAGATCGAGTAAAAACATAACTCCCTTGTTCGATTGGTTCTGCAGAAGGGGAGAATAGTTTTGCGATATATTGGTTACCGTTACAGAATCGACTTGTTCGTGCGGTGAAGTGATACCGAATGGATAATATATTTCGGTTGTCTTCTCCGCTTGAGCATGATTGATAAACCAATAGTACCCATCGACCAAAAGCGTTGCATGATCGAATGTTATCGTGATATCTTCTTTATAAAATGTTATTTCCTGACTGAATGCACTAATACTCCAAAGACCCATACACAGAATAATCGATTTCATAGAATGTTTTTTATTTTAAAAGAATCATCGAACCGGTTCGGTATTTTGTTGTACCAATGATTAATTGATAAAAGTACATACCGGAAGATACAACCGTGCCGTTATAATTTGTTCCATCCCACCGTATCTGTTGTTGAGTGGTGAACTCAAGACTGCGTATGTTTTGTCCGAGTGCATTGTAGACATGAATTTGTTTAGGTGTATTCGATAAGGAAGACGGAACAGTGACAACAAAGTTCGTACTTAAATTAAACGGGTTGGGATAGTTGAAAATAGAAACGCTTTGCGCAATATTGGATTTTCTTTCTTGTATCCCGACAACGATGTAATCACCATGTAAATGGATATCGGTACTGACGGTAGATCCCGGATTGATATTCAGAACTAATGTATCAATTGGGGGCGTGATATAATTATAACCGGCAGTATTTCCAATAGTCGTATATTGGATTTTTCTGGAATAGATCGATGTTGAGTATGAACCATCCGCATGGAGCACGAGAGGGTAATCAAGTGAAAAAATTCCTTTCGTAATAAGACTATCGTTCTTATTATATAAATATCCTTTCAAGAAACCGCACGTTCCGGTGGTGTCGTTTTTATTTCCGATAGAGGGATGATTGCATTTCACAAACCTTGACCAATCTATACGCGAAATGGAGTATTCCACAGGAAGCGTATCAATCGTTGATTTTGGAAGTGATCCATAAATCACAGAGTCTCTTAGTACACCAAGATATTTATAGTAGGAATAAAGCCTTATAATATCCTTTGCTGAATTAAACGATAATGGTTTTACCAAACTATCGGAAGTAACGACAAAGAGTATCGTGCTGTCTGCAATATAATCGAGTCGAATCCGGGAAAAGCCCTGAGCATTCCCGACACAGATGCTGTCATACTGGTTTTTAAAAAATGGCTGCGTGTATTGAAATGTAATTTCTAAATCCCATGAAGCTGCTCCGTTGAACTTGAATTCCGATATCATTGCTTGAGGTGCTATAACCGGATTTCCAAAGAGATGGAAGAACGGAAGAAAGAAGATGACCCAACCCAGCACATGTTTTTTCATAACAACCTCCTTGATATTTTTTTAAATGAACAATCGAATGATTTTCAATAATATCTTTGCAGTATCGTTGTTTCCTTGTTTGTGAAGAAGAACGAATTTCGATGCCCGTACCGATTACGAACGGGTCACCGATGTTTCAAATCGGGCACCATCTTCATTTGATATCTGGAAGAGAATCATGGACTTAAGGTAATTAATTTTTTTTGGAAAAAGAGATACTCCTTCGGAGATAAAAAAAACACGGCGGATGATGAATTCGCCGTGTATAGATAAGGAGGATACTATGGATAAGTATCTTTTTCGGCTTTTCTTTATTTCGCCGGAGCCGACGCCGGCGCAGTTTTCGCTGCCGGGGCTGGTGCAGGTGTTTGTCCCTGCGAACCGCCGCGGTCGTATATGGTGCGCGCTGCCAGATACTCTGCGTAAATATCCGGATTGGTGCGCTTGATATTGAGCATCGTTTTATCGAACTGTTCTACCAGCAGAGCATCCGTTTCTCGAATAAGGCTGCCGAGGGATTTCACGGCTCCCATGCGCTTTCCCACGCCGGTATCGACCGCGTCTTCGGAAGTCGAGAATGCTGCAATCATCGTATTCAATTCTGTAATTTTTTCTGCCGTGGTACCGAACGAAACAATCTCCGCCGTATATTTTTGTGCCAGGTCCGCGATATCTTTTGCCTTCTGTTCCAGTTCTACTTTCGGCATGTCTTCTAATTTACTCGGGCGGACATCGGTTATCGATTTTACGTCGGCAAGTTTCTTTTTACTTGCATAGGCAAACAATGCCCCCGCGACTTCAATCAGAACATCGATCAGCGATTCCGTTGCGGCATCGCGTGTTTCGTATGTTCCGGCATTGGCGTTATTGCGTGTAGCAGCAGCGGTATCGATCTGCTTCACCAGGTCTGCAAACTCGGCAGCCATATCTTCAAAAGCCCCGATCAAAGTCTTCAGCGTCGGAAGATACAGATTGCACCAGGCAAGAACCGCTTTGTACATGGTGCGTTTGTTTTTTTGTCGATTCGTCATACGATTATTCTCCTCACTTAATAATGAATCGTGGGCTGAATGTGAGACAGCAGCACGCAGGATCCCACCACTTCCGCATGCACTCAAAATCCATGGACGTTCAACTTCTGCACGAAGCAGAAATATCTATCAGACAAATTTTTTGTGGAGAATGAAACGCACATTCCCCGTGTTCGTTCCGCATATATTTTTTTAGTTTTACTGGTTGGGAGAAATTTACATTTCGCAAAAATAAAAAGCAAGGGTTTTTTAAAATTTATTTCCGGTAGGGACGTGATGTATCACGTCCAAATGAATTATCACGTTCGGATGATTTTTTTTTGCCTGTATTAGGGATTTGACGGATTCCATCCGTATTTGGGACTGTTTTTGCATTTCCGGCTTTCAGTTTCATCATCTTGTTCCCAATTTCCGGTAGGGAACGGGGCACGGAAATTCTGCTTCCACGTACAGACTTTGCCGGTATGCTGAACAGAACCAATTACGATGTGAACAGCACTTCCTGTCCGTAATCTTTTATTGCCGGCGGATAAAACACGCCGATAATGACAAAGGGATTCGGTCCGACATTATGAAATTTTTTCGTTGTGCCGACAAAGAAATAAATATCTTTCTTGCTCAGGAATTCATCAAAATACTTTTTTCGCACAAGATTGTTCGCTTCCGCTTCATTTCCATGCGCTTGTTCCAAGCAATTCCAGTACAGCGCACCGATTTCCCAGTCTTCAATCATCAGCGTTCGCGGTTTTGTTTCACCTTCACACAAAAATTTATAGGAATATTTATACGGAACTTTATCGACGATCTTCCGAAGAACCCCTTCGCCTCTTTCATCGATTTCAAACAAACTGTATTGATCATAATTGGCAATCCATTGTTCTTTCCATGTGCGCGTATCTTCTTCCACAAGAAAATCGACGATGCTCTTCGGCTGGAATGTTGCAAGAGACTTTTGTTCTTTGCTCTTTGCTAATTCGATAAGTTCACTGAACGATGTGAATACATCTTTTAAAACATATTTTTTTCTTTCCGCCCATGCATATTCGGTTCCGAGCTTGCCGAGAATCTGGATATTCGATGCATCGGATTTGGGCCGGTAACTTTCCGGACGGAAATCGCTTGTGTTGCGGACAAGATCGAGCTGTATCCATTCATATTTCTCAAACTTTTTATTGTGCGGCAGTGACCGGAACGGAATGGGATAAATGCGTATCCATCTGCCGTCTTCTAAAATGCCGGCAGTGCAGACGAGCTCTTCATATTTATTGGAGGGAAGCGGATATGTTTTGACCGTAATAAGGACTTTGACGTTGTCCAAAGAATCCGGTAAATGACTCATTGTTCCCCTTCTCCCACGCTACCCAAGATGATGAATAGGAATACTCCACTGTTTGCCCGATTGAAGATATTCGGTAATCTTGTGCCGATGGCACGAATGATAATCGGCTTCAAAACATGTCAATGCAATCCGCCGATGCTGCTCGATAAGCTGTTGTATCCGTCGCAGTTCCTCTTCCCGATGCGGCAGCGATTCCACCGCATAGTGTTCAAACAGTACCCGGTAATCTTCTTGCGTTTCTAAGTGTTTCCGCTGGGAGGATTCAATACCTAATGCGGGGATATGTTCGTAATCGATTCCTGCACGATTCAGATAATCGTTCAATCGCGTTTTGCTGAATCCGTATTTCATCGAAATGGGGTTTCTGCGGACATCCACAACAAGCGAAACGTTATGCCGGATAAGCATATCGATATAGGCATCGATGGTTTTTCCCTCATAGCCGATGGTCATCAAACAAATGCTATGGTCGGTATTGGTGGAGGATTCGACCATCTGAAGTTCTTCCTTGTTCAGAACTTGTTCTTTTATTTCGCTCCGTGCCGCATAATGGGGATACTGCGTGTAGATATAACGAACAAGTTCTTTTCCCCGCAGTTCCTTCGTTCGCGCCGCAAACGAATCGATACGGCATTG
>DATKMP010000025.1:0-23247 GCA_035541775.1 Bacteroidota bacterium
TCTCCACATATAATTTTATCAATAAATGATTCTACCTTTTTCATTACCTTTTAAATATACAAACTTATTAAAAAGAAAAACCATCTCAATATTATAACTTCCAATTTCAAATGCAACACCGCATGCATCTGTTACACTGAGCAGCGTCGAAGTGTTACGGCAAAAACGGCATCTTACTTCGCCAAGCTCAGGATGACTTTCATTATATTGAATTCTTGACAACAAAGCCCGACTCTCTTCGAATCGGGCTTCATCGCTTTTACTTTGTGGACATGATAAACACGCCGTTCCAGTCGGCGGGTGGAGGCGTGAGCTGGTAGAGGTTTGCGCGCTCCGTATAAATTTGCGCGGGGTAACATTCGGGATCGAGCTGCAATGCCTGCTGCATGTAGGCAATGGCTTCGTCCCATTTGCGGTCGCGGTAGAGCTTCAATCCTTCGTGGTACAGGTCGAGCGATTGCCGCTGCGTCTCGCTCCGTTCCAGCGTGGAGGTGCCGAGCACTTCGAATACTTTCACCGGAACATTTTTTCCCTTCACCTGTATTAAATCCAATTCGCGCACGAGCAGTTTGTCTTTCACTTTGTTGTAGGTGAATTCGCTGATCATAATATGCGAGCCGTACTGCTTGTTGGCGCCTTCGAGCCGCGAAGCAAGGTTCACGCTGTCGCCGATGACGGTGTAGTCGAATCGCTCGTGCCCGCCCATATTGCCGACGATCATAATGCCGGTGTTCAATCCGATACGGATGCCGAGCTGCGGTTTGTTTTCCTTTGCCCATTTTGCACGCAGCGCGGTCAAGCGTTTTTGCATTTCGATGGCGGCAAGGCATGCACGGTATGCATGGTCGGCCTGCGGAATCGGCGCGCCCCAAAAAGCCATCACCGCATCGCCTTCGTATTTATCGAGCGTGCCGTCGTACTTCAGCACGATGTTCGTCATCTCGTCGAGATATTCGTTCAACAGTTCCACGAGTCCTTCCGGGCGATGGTGAAATTGTTCGGAGATGGAGGTAAAACTTTCTATGTCGGAGAACATCACGGTCAATTCACGGCGGTCACCGCCGAGTTTTGCTTTTTCGGGATTTGCGACGAGTTCGTTCACCACGGATGAATTGATGTAATGGCTGAACACATTTTTGATAAGCGCTTTTTGCTGACGCTCCAATAAATATTGATATACTGCTGTGCCGATGTATGCAACAATAATCGCAAGACTTGGATTGACGATGTTGATCAACAGATTGCTGGATGAAAATAGGAGAACCGAAGTTTCGAAAATACCGAGCACCAGAAAGACCATGAAGAAGAAGACTCCGATTTCCAGAAGCCAAGCATGTCTGACATGAAGCTGTTTCAGAGCAAGCAAGCCGAGAAAACAGGCAAGCGCTAGTACAACGACAAGGATGATTTCCATCGACGGATCAAGTGTGGAGATGAAATTTCCGTCGATCACGTTTTGAATGGCGGTGGCATGAATTTCCATACCGTTCATCGAATAACTTCGCTTGCCGCCTTCTTCGCGGTACAGCGGAATGTTGTGATAGTCGCGTTCTTCCGCCATGACGGAACCGACAATGACGATTTTGTTTTTAAACAATTTCATCAACGTGGAATCGAATGCGTTGATCTGTTCACCTAATTCCAGTTCATCTTTTGTTTGAAACGTCGAATCGTCGATCACTTGCGAAAAGGGAACGTAACGGAAGGTATGATCCGGCCCGTAAAAATTTAATAAGAACGATGTTTCGTCGAAACGCGGAATCACGCGATTGTTCCAGCGGAACGAGTGCTCGTCATCCACGTCCGCAATCGTTCCGGCGGGAAGATGAAACGCACGATTGAGCGCTGCAAAGGCGAGCGTCGGCGTTTGCCATCCGCGCACATCTAATAACGGAAAGTACGAACGGCAGACATCGTCGCGGTCTTTATGGATATTCACAACACCGATATTTTTATCGACGTCATAAAAAATATTATTATACATCGGCTCGGTCGAGCGGACAATGGCTTTTTCATGAAGAGCGCCGGTTTCGATTTCCGTTGCAAGAATGACGTTGTTGTATTTTTCCAGCGTGCTGCGCAAGATGCTGTCTCCGGCAGAAGTTTTTCCCGGAGCGCTGAACGTCATATCGAACACAATGGCACGCGCGCCGGCAGTATGCAGATTTTCAATGATGTGCGCGTAATAATTCCGGGGAAAGGGAAACGGATCGACGAATGCTTTGAGGTCGTCGTCGGAAATTCCCACAAGTACCACATCGCCGGATTTTTCAAGATCGCGGTCGTTCGATTGGTGCTGGTACCGAGATTGATACCGCAAATCCGTCGTCAACAAATCGATGTTCTTAAGAAACCCGATTTCCACCAACCAGCCATGCGTTATGACGATGACAAACAAACCGATACCCAATCCTACCCCAATCCGAATAAGCCACGGTAAAATTTTTTTTCTAAAATTCAAAGATGTCATACCATTTCCTTGACGCCAAATTCATAGAATAACATTGTGCAGATATTGTATTTTTGTGCACGAGAATTAAAAAGAAAATCGATAGATGACGCTTGCAATGACATCGCTTGCCCGGTCGGGATTGTTAATGTAATCCATCTGACCTGCGATGGAATGCCGCGGGACAAATTCGTAATCGATGCCGGTGTGAAATAGCGTCCGTTTGAAATCGCCGAACGACGGCGCGAACGTTGCCAGCACACTCAATCGATCTTGAAACAGCCGGTACCGCGCATTGACCGAGATGGTCGAATAATTAAAATCCTGTTCCGTGGTCACGGCAAGATATTTATTCGTTATGGTATCGCGTACAGCCGAATAAGATGCATTGTTGCACACGATCACCGAGACACTTGTTTGCAACGGAATTTTATAATAACCGGTCCATGAAAATGCGACGTTCATATTATTTTGATTGCGTTTGTAAAAAGTATTGTCGGTCTTGTCGGCAATGCTTGCCGTCACACTGATGCTGTGACGAATGCCCCATTGAAAATCCTGATTGAGCGACAGATAATAGCGGTTCGTCAGTTCATCCGCAACATACAACGAATCGATGTGGGTTGTATCGATTGCAAGATCGATGGGATCTTTGCGCGTATAAAATCCGTACCCCAGCGTTACGCCCGGCAAATTTGCTCCGGGATACGCCGTGATGGAAGAATTAAAGGTATTGAACGTTGTTTGCGGTGTTGCACCGTTGTTGCTAATATTGTTCCATTTGGTTTCAAACGAAACGCTGGCGAGAATGCGATTTTCCCAGAACCGAACACGATCCGAAACGTTCAACCCTTCGATATCCGTTTGCACATATTCGTTGCCGAAGGATTGATACGCATTACCGCGTCGAAATGCCATGGCGCGAAAAAAGTTGTTGAAATAATTCAGCGACAATTCGGATTCGACCGCCAGTGACGGAAGTCCATCGGAGGGATTGAGCGGAAACAAGTCGGCGTTGATGGTAATGAAGTTGCGTGCGACCGAAGCAACTTTTTTTAGATTATTGGCATCCTGCACGGCCTGTGCATGGTTTTTGGTCGTATCATACACTCCTTCGAGTGAATCGATTTCTATGTCTGTAAAACTTCCCGGCGAAATATCGTTGTTCGATAAACTCAGTGCCGTTTGTGTAAACCATTTAATGTGCTGATTATCGAATGCTAACAACAAATCGGTTCCCATCACAAGATTTTCTTTTGGGTATGTGCCGTACTGAATCGAAGACATATCGTCTTTTGCTTTCAGGTAACAGAACCCTAATTGAAAATTTTCGCCGCTGCCGAAACTGGGACGAATAGCAAGAATATTTTGTGCATACGTCCCAGCATTGAATAATTTAACGGCAAGGAGATTAGTACTATCAGGATTATGAATAGAGTTTTTCGGTCTGGCCGACCATGCTGAAGTGTCTGTACCATATGTCGTATCGCCAATAATATTTCCTTCGATCGCGCGATAGGTTTGCCCTGCAGAAATATCGAGATTGAAGAAGCCGAGTTTTAACGAACCGGTAACGCCGCGTACGCGCAAGCCGCTGATGATGAGCGAAGGAAAGACGGGATAGGCATCGCCGGCTTGAAGTTTTAGAACATCTGCCGCTTGAACGGTTGCTAGATATCGATTCTGCGGCTGCCGGTCCGGTTTGTCTTCGTTCGTCAGATGAAGGTCGCCACCGAAGATGAGGGATTTGTATGTAGCGCCGGCATGAAGATCGCCGCGAAGATACGTTGTTTTGGTCGTATCGATTTTTTCGTTGCGATATTCCAGCTGGCCGTTTGCATTGTACTGCAGCAATGATTGCGCTTCTTCCATCGCCAGCGCCGTCGATAAATTGCACTGAAGCGATGTGGTGTAGTACATTCTGCCAAGTGTATCGCGCAGTTCCACGGTGATGGTATGCGAACCGAGAGAAAGAGGTTTATCAAAATTTTGAGGTCGGTATAATAATACGTCATCACTCAACACGGCATCTTTTGTAACTTCAACATTATCGAGATAGAGTTTTGTTTTTCGTTTATCGACTGCATCGGATGCGAACATCAGCGAAATAGCTATCCCCAAATCTTCTGCTGTAACTGTTTCCCCCGGTTCGGGACTTAAGAAACGAATTTCCTGCTCTTTCGGATTGGCAGCTTGCACCGGCAGTTTGCTCGGATTTCCATCGGGATTGTCGGTGGGAAATGTTGCTTTGCTTCCGTCATTCAAAAATAATTCGAGATAGTATTCAATGTACGGCGGTGTGATAACATTGGCCGGAATGGTGATAACAGCAGATTGTCCGGAAAGCAGCATTTCTTGCTGTTTGAATTCCGACTCGCCGAACTGCCGGTAATGAAATTGCACGCGCTGCAATTGCGTATTGGACGTGAACGATGCGCTCAACGTTAGCGGTGTTCGTTCGACCGCAGAAGCCGGACGTATTTCCATCACGTACGGACTTACCTGTGCCGGCAGAGTTGTACCGAAAACGCCTATCAACATGAGTATAAAACTGCCTCGCTGCCACATATTCATAATTGCCTCTTCATTACAAATGCATGTAAAATCATGAACAAAAAACAGAAACGGCGGGAGGTTCATCCCGCCGTTCAATGTATTAAATGCTCATATTGAAATCAAGTCTGTGGGGTTTGCTCATTCATTCCAATGGAGAACAATTACTTTTTTCTGCAATGCGGCTGTTTGTCCCGGGATGCGAAGCTCTCGCTGGACTGGTTCGACGGGCACCACCGCCGGGATTGATATTCCATCTTGCGGTACAATGGTAATCGAATTATCCTGTAATTTCACAGAAACATAATATTCAAGTTTTGGATATTTTACTTTATCATCGGGTAATTTACCGGTTGCAATTTGTCCTGTAATTGTAAGCAGTAGTTCTGTGAACGTTTGTTCGCCTTGTTTCCGATAAAACAGACTTGCACTGATTGCCTTTCCTTGAAACGACGAAAGATTGACGCGTACGGTTCCGGCATGTTTCGATTTGAGATGCCCGAAATCCGGTGTAAGGGATCCCATATTGGTCGATCCCGTTCCGCCGCTGGTATCGCTTTGTTCTCCCCAATGCTGCCCTTCATGAATATTATCAAGCGTATGTCTTCCGGCAGTGTGAACGCCCAAATTGCCGCTGGAATCTGCAACACCGGTTTGTCCTGTTCCCACAGGTTGATGCTTGCCGGAAAGAAAATTTGTAAAATCAGCAAGTCCTTCCGAGATCGTCAACGAATCTGCAGCACCGCCGGTGTTGTACCCGCCCTGGGTACCGCGAATCGAAGCGACCGAGATCGGCGAAGAAAATCGAAATTGCTCCGTCTCGCCTTTGTGAACGTTAAACACCATGTTGCCACGATCCATGTGAACGCTGCGGCTGAGAATTTCTTTTCCTTTAACTTCGCCTGTAATAGTAACGATGGATTTTTCCCGAAGAATTAATTTCGATTGATCGGCAAAAAGAATCATCGCCAGGGAATTTTTATCCGTCTTTACTTCATAGCCGGATTTGAGTTTGCTGAGCGGCACAGCTTTTTGCCATCCCGTTGTGGGAGATTTTAAATTCACATCGTGTATGACTTTGACAACATAAGCGGAAATTTCTTTTTTATCATCTGAGCCGCTCGGTCCCAACGAGAACATCCCGATGAGGGCGATGGCGCATGCAACACAAAGTTTTTTAGACATGGTATTCTCCTTGTCTGCAGTTATTGGTTTTCGATGGAAAGTTGCACGTCATCTCTGCCGGCAAGTGCATTAGCAATGGTTTGTATATCTGCATCGGAAACGGTTTGTCCATCCAAGGTCATTCCACCATAAGCAGGCCAAGCCACCCAACTGCTCGGAGCGGAACGTAGCGTGGTGTACGATGCATAAGGCGCACCGCCGATACCATTGAGCAGTTGTTCTAAAATGCGTCCGACTTTATCGTCGGTGATGCGAAACGTAACAGGTTTACTGGAACGGTTCACATCGCCGCGGTTGGTTGTGATAATTCCCTGCACTTGAACCACGTACGCTTTTCCTTGCTCAAGCTTGCGAGGAGCATCGGGCGGATACGTCAAGGTTGTTGCTCCCGTAACCGTTTGCGATAAAAATGGATTGCTTCCCGTTAACGCGTCCTGTGCCGAATGCTGACTAATACCAACTTCAAAAACATTCACCACAACGCGCGGTGCAGTCGTGGTCCATGAAAATGTTGGCGCTAAATTATTGAACCAGCTTCCATCCTGCGGGTCGGTGATTTCTACGATCGCTTCATCGACGGTCGATTGTGTAATCGAAATGGTTTTCGTTATCCATCCGCCGCCGATATCGTTATTGGTTTGAGCATCCATCACTTGCATTTTGATCGTGTAGTTGCCGGGAGGTGCCGTGGGAATGGTGGATGCAAGATCTTCAAGTTTTTTACGCAACGCCGAATTTTCATCGTACCCGCTATTCACAACATAGATGTCGCTTCCGCTGTTGGAAAAATCCCGAGCCGCCAATATTCTACCCATTACCGGTACGATAAAGACATTTGTTTTTCCAACCACTAAATACGGTTCACTATACACCGTATTGTCTCCTTGTAAAGCGACATCGACTTCAACTTTTATATAAATACTTTTTGGCGTGCCGGCAAGATTGGTGAGCGCAAGAGAAATGCCGGAAATGTTCGAGCTGATTTTCTGACTTTTCACATCGATAAAATCGGCAAGATACATGACATCATATTCGTTGAATGTCATTGTAGCATCGATTTGTTTTTGTGCCGAACTCGGAGTGCTACAAAACACGGTCAATCCGAAAATCCCCGCCGCAACAATTACCAATTGTAAAGCAATGCTTTTCATAGCGCACAACTCCTTTTCATAAAAGAACTCACGTTCAACATAAATATTACCGCGTTCATATATGTTGATACCTGTCACATTGTACGGCGACTAAAAATGTACGACATCATTATAGAGAACGAACACCATAAACGCAAGCAAGATAAAAAAGCCGATCTGCTGTACGATAATGCGAATTTTATCGGGAACTTCGCGTTTAAAAATTGCTTCAAAGACTAAAAAAGCAAGGTGTCCGCCGTCTAATGCCGGAAAAGGAAGGATATTGATTAACGCCAGCGTGATGCTTAACAGCGCCAAAAAACCAAGAAAAGAAGTAATTCCGCTTTCTGCCGACTGATTTGCCATCTGGGCAATTTTGACAGGGCCGCCGACCGAATTTGAAAACGATGCTTTACCGACGATAATCTGGTAGATGTTGGTAAGAAATAATTGGCTGGCAAACACAACTTCGTGAATACCGGCCGGCAGCGCCTCTATAATAGTATAATTTTCATGGAGAACAGGTCCATAATATGCAACCGACAGCGAAATGCCGATCCTTCCTTCTTTCGTCGGTGTTACCTTCGTTTCCATCGTTTGCGTTCCGCGTTTCCACGTCAACAAAATTTCTTTTTCAGCATTTGCTTTGACCACTTCGGGCAAAGAGCCGGAATTGATTCTCGTTCCGTTCACGGCAAGAATGGTATCGTTGGGCTGCAATCCGATTGCTTCAGCGGGTTTTCCTTTTTCAACGGCTTGAACGACAGGAACAAGTCCTGCGGGAAGAATGCCGAACCGTTCCTGAGTCAGATCGGGCAAGGTCGCGTGTTGCACCGTCAAGAGTTTTACAGAATCATTCCGTTGAACTTGGAACACCATATCGTGCGCGGCAGATTCGGTGTAAATCAAACTTTCAACATCATCCCATTGTTTCATCACATGGTTGTTGATGGCGACAATTTTATCGCCGACCTGCAATCCTGCATGGGCAGCAGCGCTGTTGGGAACCACATATCCGATTTCTGTGATCGGCCGTACAATTTTTCCATTATAATAAATAATGCCCCAGAAAATACAAATTGCTAAAAGCACGTTCATCGCAACACCGGCACACATTACGATGGAGCGCTGCCAAATCGGTTTTGCACGGAACTCCCACGGCTGCGGATCGTGAGATAAAAAATTTGTGTCCATACTTTCATCGATCATACCGGCGATCTTCACATAGCCGCCAATGGGAAACATCGAAACACGATAATCGGTATGATTTTCCAGATCGAGATCACGCGGAAGCGAGCCGAACGAAAAACGAGATTTTTTATTCCAGCCGAACAACCGTTTACCCATACCGATCGCGAACACTTCTGCACGCATCTTGAAAAATTTTGCGGTGATGAAATGGCCGAACTCATGCACAAGCACGAGGACGCCGAAAATGATGATGAAATAAAACAAACTGCTAAGAATTTCCATATTGCTTTCTACGTTTCTAACAAAAATAATTAGAGGAGCGTTCTTACATATTCCCGTGTCTTTGCATCCACTTCAAGCGTGTGTTCCAGCTCCGGCGCATGATGATTCGTATGAATACTCAGCGCTCGTTCGATCAGTTCAGGAATTTTGGTGAATAAAATTTTACGATGTAAGAATGCATCGACGGCAATTTCGTTTGCGGCGTTCATCGCTGCGGGCGCCGTTCCGCCGATCGCCAACGCATCGAATGCTAACCGCAAACATCGAAATTTTTCTGTATCCGGTGCAAAGAATGTCATAGTATGGAGGTGCGGAAAATCGATGCGCGTTCCGTCGAGCGGCAATCGTTCGGGATAAGTGAGCGCATATTGAATGGGAAGTTTCATGTCTGGCATGCCCAATTGCGCTTTCACGGAACCATCGACAAATTCAACCATCGAATGAATAATCGATTGGGGATGAACAACGACATCGATTCTACCAGCTGGAATACCGAACAGCCAGCGAGCTTCGATCACTTCTAACCCTTTGTTCATCAACGTAGCGGAATCGATCGTAATTTTGTTTCCCATTTTCCAGTTCGGATGGTTCAGCGCGGCTTCCACCGTAATGTCGGCAAAATCTTTTTGATGTGTATGCAAAAACGGCCCGCCGGATGCCGTGATAATCAGTTTGGCAACACGGTCGCGATCTTCGCCTGCAAGGCATTGCATAATGGCGCTGTGTTCGCTGTCGATGGGCAGAAGTGTTACGCCGAATTCTTTCACCATGGTGGTAATAAGTTCTCCGGCAACGACCAGCGTTTCTTTATTCGCAAGTGCAATATGCTTTTTGTTCCGAATCGCTTCGACCGTCGGTTGCAACCCGGCAAAACCGACAAGTGCGTTGACCACAACGTCCACATCTTCCCGCCGAACAATTTCTAACAACCCTTCGCTACCGGCAAGCACTTCGATAGTGGCAGGAAGCAATCTTCGTGCTTCGTCCGCACGTTGTGCATCGAAGACGACCACACCACGCGGGTGGAATTGCCGCACCTGCTCTGCCAACAAATCGATTTTTGTATTTGTCGTGAGATACGATGGATGGAAACGATTCGGCAAATGCGAAATCACTTCCAGCGTGTTCCGTCCGATAGAACCGGTGGAACCAAGAATTGCAATGTTTGTAACGGCGTTTCCCATGGACATTGTTCAAGGTAAAGAATAAAGGAAGGGTTGTCAAGAAAATCACTCAACATCAAAATTCCTTCAATGCATATCGGCATTCTCTTTTGTATATTGACGATGAATGAAAGAAAAAGTTCGGAACAAACTACAACAAAAAAACCATGCGGCTATGCGAAGTATTTTTTTCTGTATGATGCTTTGTTGTGTCGTTGCGTCGGCACAGGAACAGGAGGTTGCAAACAAACTTCAATTGGCGCAGCAATTAGAAGAAGCCAGCGACTGGGAACATGCCGTTGCCGTGTATCAGGAATTATATCGCGCGATGCCGAATAATTCTGTCGTCATCGACGGCTTGCAGCGAAGCTATGCACAGACCAAGCAGTACGACAGTGCCATCGTCGTGATACAGCGATGGCTTGTGCGCGAACCGAACAACATCAACGCTATGGGAAATCTCGGCGGCTTGTATTACGATTCGGGACATGAACGGCAGGCAGATTCTGTTTGGAATGCCGTCATCGTCATCGATCCGCGCAACATCAATGTATATCGGTACGTTGCCTCAGAAATGATGGAGCATCGATTGTACGATAAATCCATTGCGATGTATCTTCGCGGGCGGAAAGCAAGCGGCAGTGAAACAACGTTTACTCAGGAACTCGGTTCTCTCTATGCCGCGCTCCAAAATTATTCCGATGCGACACGCGAATATCTGCGATTGATCACGGAATCGCCCAATCAACTCGGCTTGGTGCAGGCGCTCATCAACCAAATGCTGTCGCAATCTAATGCACTTGCCGCCATTGCGCCTGTTGTTGCCGACGCCGTGAAAAACTCTTCAGAGAATCTTGCGCTGCACCGGTTGTATGCATGGCTGTTGATGGAGGAAAAAAATTTTTCGGGAGCGCTCGAGCAATATCGCACAATCGACCAACAATCCAGTGCTCATGGGTTAGAACTTTTCAACTTTGCGCAACGCTTGCACCAAGAACATGCCGATGCCGTTGCTGCGGAAGCGTACAGCGAATTGATCGCCGCGTTTCCACAGCAATCATTTTTTTCGCTCGCAAAATTCGGGTACGCACGCGCCAAAGAAACGTTGATGTTGAATGCCAACGATACGTCTGTCGCCGCACCGTTGGCGCCGCAGGTGTCGGCTGTGCTTTCTTTGTATGAAGAACTCGTTGCTGCGTATCCTAAAACCGATCTTGCTGCACAATCGCTGTATCGCATGGGTGTCATAAAATTTCAGACGCTCTTCGATCTCGACGGTGCGCTTACTGCGTTCAAACAAATCCGGGCGATTCCTCAAATCACAAACATTTCGTACGATGCGGTGTTGCAGGCAGGCGATGTCCAGATGGCACGCAACGATCTTGCCGAAGCGCGTAAAGAATATCAAAGCATTATCTTGGTTCCTGCATATCACGATCAGGCGCTCTTCAAACTTGCCGAGGTGGACTATTTTGAAGCGAAGTTCGATACTGCACTGGCACAGCTTCAGTGGTTTAAAGCGAATTTAAAAAACGACCTGACGAATCGTGCACTGCAATTACAGTACTTCATTCAAGAAAACAATTCTTCAGCGCCGCAAGCGTTGGCGGAGTTTGCACATGCCGCACTGCTTGAGCGCCAGCGAAAATATTCCGAAGCGCTTGCGCAATTCGACGACATCATCCGCTGCTATCCACAAGCGTTGCTGATCGACGATGCGCTCGTACAAAAAGCAGAACTCCAAATACAACTCGGCAAACCCGCCGATGCTGTTGCAACGTTTCACTTCGTTGCGGATTCTCTTCCCCGCAGCATCTTAAAAGACCGAGCGCAATTTCGCATTGCCGAAATTTTCCAATACGTTTTACACAACAAACTTGCCGCTATTGATGCATATGAACAAATGCTTGCACAATTCCCCAATTCCTTATTCGTAGAAGAAGCACGCAAACGTATTCGCAGCTTACGAGGAAATTAAATTCTGCTTTTCTATCAAACGTTATTAAACTATGGAGGTCAAACTCCATTGACACGGCTTGATCTATAACATCGGGGAACAATAATCGGAAATAATTTTATAAGACGAACACTAATTTTTTCAAAAGACCAACGGTCTTTCGAAGAAAACAGAAACAATTCTTTTATTGAAAAAAAACTTTAAAATTAATTTCCATAAAATACTTATTGAAGGATATAAAATTTATTTTCATCATGATTTGATTTTTATGAAAAAGTATTTATTTTTGAACAATACAAAGTAAGTTTTGTATAATGGAGATATATGTTGATAAAATGGAGATAAAACAATGCTAAAGTTCAATTTTCAGCGACTTTTCAAAGCAAGGGGTATTGAGAAACCATTCACCTACATGGTGCGCAAAGGTTTTTCCCGGAATTATGCTACACGATTGAATACGGGAAAAATGAAAATGATGAATTTAAAAGACCTCGAAGCAATGTGCGAATTTTTAGAGTGTACGCCCAACGATCTGTTAGAATGGACGCCGAATAAAAATGTTGCCGATGCTTCGAAACACCCGCTGTACGATTTGATCCGCATAGATACTTCGGTGAACATCAAAGCGATCTTGAGCTCCATTCCGATTTCGCAATTGGCGGAAGTGGAAAAATATATTTTGGAAAAAGTAAAAAAATAACATCGCACAAAAAAAATCTTGGAAAAATAACTTGTAGCAAATGGCAATCGTTGATGAATTCAGAATTATTTTTTTCTGTGTTGTCCACGAAGGAATTGATAAAACGTATATTTGATTTTGAGTGACTATGAAGGGCAACCATGCAAATGGAAAACGACAAAACTATTCTTATTCGTTATAAATTTCAATTTGAAGACAAGACAGAAAAACATTTTGATATTGTCTTAAATGCAAAAACATTGGAAGTGATTCAATCACCCAGCGCAGTTCAACCGGAGTGGACACGCCTCCAATATCATCAGTGTGAAAACTGCCCATTGAGTGAAGCCGTGAAGCATTGTCCTGTGGCGCTCAATATTTCTCATTTAATCGATGAATTTAAATTTGCTACCTCGTACGATAAAACATGGGTTGTAGTCGAAACCGCGGAACGAACGTATGCGTCCGATACGACGGTGCAAAACGGTCTAAGTGCCATTCTCGGCATTTATATGACGACGAGTAATTGCCCCGTGATGGATTATCTTCGCCCGATGGTACGCTTTCATCTGCCGTTTGCGACTGCACAAGAAACCGTTATGCGTGCCGTATCGATGTTTTTGATTGCACAGTATTTTCGTGATCGCAAAGGCCTTGCACCGGATTGGACACTGGAAAAGCTTGTGGAAATTTATAAAGAAGTTGCCAAGGTGAACAAGGGTATGTGGAATCGTTTTTCGCATGCTTCCAGCTTCGATGCGAACGTGAACGCGCTTATAGTGCTCAATACCTTCGGCGATGCACTCCGGTATTCCATCAAAAAAGATCTTGAAGATTTAGCGTATCTCTACACAAAATATTTTGATCAAGAACAATGACAACACAGCGAACGGAAAAAAACAATATGCGCCATGGGTTGGGGCGAATGCATGGCTGTGATTTGATGCGGAGCACAGAAATGAAAAAGACAGAGCTCCCATGTTGCATTTTAAGTTCTATGTACTATATTGGGAACACAGAGAAAAAACAAAATCATCTACCACTCATGGGAGATTTGAATGAAAGCACTGATTCGTAGTTTAACAGCATTGCTGTTTGTAGTCGTGATTATCACTGGTGTTGCGACGGCACAAAACATATCGGAGCAAGTGGCCAAAATGGGAAGCCAAGCAGTGCAGGGATACTTGACGCCAGCAATGAGGGGGTGGGAAGCAGACCTCAATTCCGATTTATACAACACAGCAAATTTACATGGCATCTTGGGATTGGATATTCAGGTTAAAGCAGCATTTATGCCTGCGAAGGATGGAGATAAAAGTTATACGTTCACGTATAACGGTAATTCGTACACAGCTCCTACGGTTATTGGAGGAGGAGAAGATGTTCCGGTTTTCGTAAATGGAATAAAGGTTCTCGCATTGCCCAAGGGAATCAACATGCCAATATCTGGTGTAGCGCTTCCCATCGCACAAGCGTCCATCGGCCTGCCACTAGGATTCGAAGTGACCGGCCGCTTTGTACCCACAGTGAAATTTGGCAATGTCGGTAAATACAATCTTGCAGGTTTTGGAATTCGGCATTCGATCGATCAATATATTCCTATGTGTCCTGTGAATATTGCTCTTCATTTCTTTACGACAAAATTCAACATCCAGGATACTGCCGGCAACAATCTCATTACGGGGAAAGGCACTGCGTACGGTTTTGAAGTGAGTAAAAATTTACTTTTCCTTACTCTCTATGGCGGAGTACAATTGGAAAGCGGATCGGTTACTTTAAATGATTTTGTGGGAGTGTACACAGACCCTATCACCAATATTTCCCAGACAACAAGAATTCCCGGCTTTGAACAAAGTGGAAATAAATCCCGTTTAACGGTCGGCGCCAGTTTCCGGTTGCTTGTTCTCAATGTGCATGCGGAGTACAGCATTGCCCAATATTCTGTTGTCGCAGTGGGAGCCGGAATTTCAATCCGCTAAATTCATCGCACATTAAATTCTTTTATAAAAGCCGATTCTGTGCGGGATCGGCTTTTTCTTTCATAGAACTTTTCGTATCTTATCTATGCCTCAGGTGCAACAGAGACTGAGGCATTTTTATTTTTAGTAAAATTCATCGAGTAAAACCGGGAATACAGAAAATACAATCGCTCTTAGAAAGAAGTGAAAGATGTACCAGATCAACCATATACGAAACATCGCCATCATTGCGCACGTTGACCACGGCAAGACAACGCTGGTGGATTATATGCTGCGCCAAACCGGAACGTTTCGTGCCAATCAAGATATTGCAACACGCGTCATGGACTCCAACGATTTGGAACGTGAACGCGGTATCACGATTCTCGCAAAAAATACTTCCGTGTTTTATAAAGATCCGAAGACCGACGAAACGTACAAAATCAATATTATCGATACGCCGGGTCACTCGGATTTTTCCGGTGAAGTAGAACGTACTTTGAAAATGGTCGATGGCGTCTTATTGTTAGTCGATGCTGCCGAAGGGCCGTTACCGGGAACGAAGTTCGTTCTCAAAAAATCACTCGACCTCAATCTTCGCCCCATCGTCGTTATCAATAAAATCGACAGAAAAGATGCACGGGCGCATAAAGTACTCGACGAAGTATTCGATTTATTTCTTTCGCTCGGTGCGCACGATCAGCAATTGGATTTTCCGACCGTGTATTGCATCGCGAAACAAGGAATTGCAAAATTAGAACTTGAAGATGAAAGCAAAAATTTGGAACCGCTGTTCCAATCCATTGTTCATACCGTACCGGCGCCCGCCGGCGATCCACACTCGCCATTTCAAATGCTGGTGACGACCATCGACTACAGCGATTATCTTGGACGTCTCGGTATCGGAAGAATTTCCCGAGGCACCATCAAGATGGGTGCGCCGATGAAAATTATTCATCGCGATGCTTCCCTTGAAGATGCGCGCGTCACAAAAATTTATACTTTTCATGGTTTAAAGCGCGTCGAAGTGGATGAAGCCGGAACAGGAGATATCATTGCAATTTCCGGCATGGAAGATGTCGATATCGGCGAAACGATTGCCGATGCATCAGACCCAACGCCGCTGCCGTTTGTTTCGATTGAAGAGCCGACGTTATCCATGAATTTTATCGTGAATAATTCTCCATTTGCAGGATTGGATGGCAAATATGTCACCACGCGCCACCTGGGCGACCGACTTGCTCGCGAGTTGCGCTCGAACGTCAGCTTGCGAGTGGAAATGACCGACTCGCCGGATGTTTTTAAAGTGAGCGGGCGCGGCGAACTGCATCTGGGTATTCTCATCGAAACGATGCGGCGTGAGGGATATGAATTTCAGGTTTCGCGGCCGGAAGTTATTTGGAAACGCATCGCCGATGTCGTATGCGAGCCGGTTGAACATGTTATTATCGATGTGCCGGATGAATTTGTCGGTGTCACGATGGAAAACATCGGACAGCGCAAAGGCGAATTGAAGAATATGATGCAAAGTAACGGCAACACGCGGTTGGAATTTCTTGTGCCTGCAAGAGGATTGATCGGGTTCCGTTCAGAATTCATGACGCAGACCAAAGGCACGGGAATTATGCATCATAATTTTCATGATTATGAACCGTACAAAGGCGACCTTTCAACGCGCAGCCGCGGTGCCTTAATTGCAATGGAAGAAGGAACCGCCGTTGCCTATGGCATGTGGAAATTACAGGAGCGCTCAACGTTCTTTATCGAACCCACGACTCGTGTGTACACGGGAATGATTGTCGGAGAAAATTCCCGCGAGTACGATATGGTTGTCAATGTCTGCAAAACAAAACAATTGACCAATATGCGCGCTTCCGGTTCCGACGAAGCTGTTCGACTTGAACCGCCTCGGAGGTTAACACTCGAACAAGCAATCGAGTGGATTGCCGAAGACGAATATGTGGAAGTGACGCCGAAATCGATTCGGCTTCGGAAGAAATATCTCGACCACAACGAACGCAATCGCATGTCGAAGAAAAAAGCGGTCCTATCGGAAGAAGAATAGTACCACTATAACGACATCGTATTTATTTTTTCTTTTGCACATCGTGTTGAAACAGGGGTTTCAGCACGATGCGTGCGTGGCGGGCGAGAACGCTGGCTTCAAATCATCCTTCTCTCATACATTGCTTCTTTTTGTTTTTTCATCTACTTTCTTTTATCATGATCAAAGGATAACAGACTATGCCGACATCCACACTTTCCCCTGAAGAACGAAATTCCCGCGTGAGCGCCCTCCTGCGCCAAGTCGATGAAGATGTAAAAGTAAAAAATTTTGATCAGGCATTAGATAAAATCCGCAAAGTGTACGAATACGATATTAAAAATATTTATGCTCGTGCGTACGAAGAACGAATTCTTATGATGATGATGGAACAGGGTCGCGAAGAAGCGTTGCGGGATGCTAAAAAACAAGCCAGCGAACAAATCGATCAGGAAGTCAAACGCCGGCTGCGGGATTTTTATCGCCAGCAAGAAGTGGAGGCACAAAAGCGAAAACAGGATGAACGAACGGAGCAAGCACTGGAAGAGCGTGCACGCCAGGCATCCGTGAACGAAGTAAGAGATGTGACCGTGGGCGATATTTCTACTATTGAAAAAGAAACGGCGCAGCGAACGGAAGTGTTAGAAAAAAAATTGCTGGAAAAACTTCAACAATCTGCGCAACTTCCCAACAAAGCGACATCGGAACAGCTTGCCGATGTCGAAACCGAGCGAAGAAAAATTCAAGAAGAGGCGTTCAACAAACTGAAACAAGAGCAACAACGCACACAGGCAGAACTTGTGCAACGCATGGAAGATGAGCGCACGGCCGCCATTGGGCGCGAGCAATCAAAAGCAAAACAGCGTGAACTGGAAGCATATCATTCTTTGATGAAAATGATGATGCAACTTGCGATTCCTTCCGAATGGCAAACGTCGATACTGCAATCGCTCAAAATTTCCTTTTCCATCAGCGACGCCGAACACATGACCGCTGAACGTGAAGTGCAGGTGAATGCGTACATCGAAGCCGTACGCACATTATGGACAAACGGCAAACCGACGGAAGAAGATTTTGAACAATTAAAACGGCTGCAGCAATTTTTCCATATCACCGATGAAGAACATGCGGATATGACCAAACGCATGAAAAAAGAACTCGGGTTGGCAGATGAAACAGCCGTCATCGCCGTTATTGATGACGATCTTTCTATCAGAAAATATGTCGAACATATTTTGCGGAAGACGTACCATACGGTCATTGTTGCAGCATCGGCGGAGAGCATTCTTCCAGAGCTTGCGAAAGTTACTCCGAATTTGATTATCAGCGACATCAATCTCGGTACGGGCGTGATGAGCGGTTTTTCTTTTTATGAAAAAATAAAAGCAGGAACATACGGCGACGCCCTGAAAAATATTCCGTTCGTTTTGATGAGTTCGCTGGAAGACGATTTTTTTATCAAGACGGCAAAACAAATGGGCGTGCGGGCGTATATGTCAAAACCGTTCACGCGAGAAAGTTTGGAAGCGTTGGTCCAGAAAACGCTTCAATAAACCGTTCAAGAACAACGGTACGGCAATGATAGGGATTGAAGTATCAATGTAAATTTTTTTTGATCTGCTCGATGACCTGGTGCACATCGTCGTCGCTCAGTTGCGGGTACATGGGAAGACGAAGAAGCGTGCTGGAAATAGTATCGGTGACGGGCAGTTTGAAATCGTTTAGTCCTAATACTTTTTGTGCGTAAGGCGATGAATGCAGCGGGATGTAATGAAACGTTGTGCCAATGCCTACCGCCTTCAATTGGTTCAGCAAAAAATTTCTCCGTTCTTCCGTGGGAAGCAAAATATAAAAGAGATGATAGTTCGATGAACAGTAATCCGGAATGATCGGCAAGCGAATTTTTTCCTGCTGCTCTAATTCCACGAGTCCTGCCATATAGCTGCGATGAATTGCTTCTCGCCGCCGTTGAATTGTTTCGAGATCGTCAAATTGATCGTTGAGTACGGCGGCAAGAATTTCGGACAGCACGTAACTGCTTCCGAGATCCACCCAAGTATATTTATCGACCTCACCGCGTAAAAAATTGGAACGGTTGGTTCCCTTTTCCCGAATAATTTCTGCTCGGCGCGCGAGTTGTTCATCGTTGGTCAACAGCGCTCCGCCTTCGCCGCATATATAATTTTTTGTATCATGAAAACTATATGCGCCAAGACTGCCGATCGTGCCAAGGAATTTATTTTTGTATTGCGCATTCACACCTTGTGCGGCATCTTCCACCACCCAACACCGATGAGCACGGGCAAGCGCACAAAGTTCATCCATTTCTGCCGCAACACCGGCGTAATGTACGGGCACGATGGCTTTCGTGCGTTTGGAAATTTTTCGTTCTGTATCGCGAACATCCATCGTCAAGGTGCGGTTATTGATTTCGCAAAAGACAGGTTTGCCGCCGCACCGAATAATGGCATTCGCCGTTGAAACGAAGGTGAAACTTGGCGTAAGCACTTCATCGCCGGGTTGCAAGTTCAACAGCATCATCGCCGTTTCAAGCGCATGCGTGCCGGAAGTGGTAAGCAGTGCATGACGAACATGAAACAATTGTTCTATTCGCTGTTCGACCTGTTGGCAAAAGGCGCCGTCGCCGCTGAGTTTTCCAGACTCCAAGACCCGCTGAATCGCAGCAAGGACATTGTTGCTGAGGAACGGTTTGTTAAATGGAATGTTCATACAGTTCGATCAAACGGTGAATTGTTTTTTTCATATCGTGATGTGCCTCGACAAATGCCCGCCCGGCTTGGCCCATTTGATTACGCAAGGGTACATTATTGAGATATTGGGAAAGGTTTTCTGCTAAATCCTGCGGGTTCGCTGTTTCGTACAATAATCCGTTCACACCATCTTGTACCTGTTCTAAGTTCCCTCCCTCCCGAGAAGCAACAATAGGCAAGGATAGACTCATGGCATCGAGCATCACTAACGAAAATAATTCATTCCTACTGGGAAACACAAAAATATCCATAGCACCAAGATAGCCGATGGTGTCATGCTGAAATCCGGTAAAGTAAATGGTTGTTTCGAGATGATGATCAACGACGTACGATTGAAGCCGGCGAAAATATTCTTCGCACTGCGGTTCGAACGGTGATTCGCCGGGAGTTGTTCTGCGTTTTCGTGTCGGTTCGCCGACGATAAGAAATTTCACGGCGGCTTGTTTTTTTTGATCAAGGCATAAAAAACTTTCTACAAAATCTACAACACCTTTTCCCGGATCGATACGCACCATCGTTCCAATAACCGTATCGAGATCGGTAAATCCAAATGAGGATCGAATGGCACGACGTTTTTGCTGATCGATCGAGTACCGTTCTAAATAACGTCCATAGGGAAGATAATACACAGTTTCATCAGGAACGGCGAAAACTTTCGGCAGGTGATTGCGCCATGTTTTTGACGACGTAATGAATCCGTTGACTCGTCCAAAAATGTACCGATGCCAGAAATCATCTTTACTGCCAATGCCCATATAAACGCTGAAGAATAATTTTTTTGTCCGATCATATCGCACAGCCAATGCTGCAGGCCAGATGTCTTTATGAAAATGGGCGTGAATAATCTGAATGTTGTATTGGCGAAAAAGTTTTCGAAGGTACCAAATTGACCGAATACTGACCTGTAGATAACTTGGCAGGTACACGAACGGAATTGCGTGTTCTTTCAGAAATTCTTCAACCTTTGAATGAGGTTTGCACACCACCAGAACGCTGCATCCGGCATTTTTTAATTCCGCGATGAGGGTGCATGCGTACAATTCTAATCCGCCCCAGGAATCGGAAGTACAAAAATGTAATGTGGAAATACTCATACAACGATCGAATTCATATAAACACGAAAAATGTTGAACAACACCTTGCTGAAACTATTCTGCTGGAAATAGCATTCGGTAAAGAAAAAGTTAGTGGATTTTCAATGCAATTCCAATCGTGATGCGGTTGTTCAATCGAATAGCTGCCGGATTATGGGGAACGTTCGACATGAATTTTGAATAGTGTGTCATAGTGTATGTCCGGATTTCATTTTCCTTCAAACCGTTTCCATTCATTGGCATAGTACAACAGTTTGGCATCGGCACGTGCATAAACGGTGTTCGGTTCGTGCGAACCGTCCTTCCGAAGTTTTCCTGCTTTCACGCCGGTCAGAATTTCAATTCCCTCATCCACCGATTTCACAGCATAGACATGAAATTTCTTTTTCTGCACGGCTTCATAGACTTCTTCGCGCAGCATTAACTCATGGACATTCTGGATAGGAATGATAACGCCTTGCGTGCCGCTGAGTCCGCGTGCGTTACACACGTCGAAAAATCCTTCGATTTTTAAATTTACACCGCCGATGGGTTGAATCTCGCCTTTTTGATTCACCGATCCCGTTACGGCAAGATCCTGCCGGATGGGCACGCCGGCAAGACTGGAAAGGATAGCATAAATTTCCGTCGATGATGCGCTGTCGCCATCGACACCGCCGTACGATTGCTCGAACGTAATGCTGGCATCCATGACTAACGGTTTATTTTGCGCGAACATGCTGCGGAAATATCCGCTGAGAATGGCGACGCCTTTGTTATGTGTCGGCCCGCTCATTTCCGCTTCGCGTTCGATATTGATAACGCCGCTGCGTCCCATCGCCGTGCGTGCGGTGATGCGCGATGGTTTTCCAAAAGCATGCTCGCCGCTTTCATAAACGGATAATCCATTCACTTGACCGATCACGGCACCTTTCGTGTCGATCATCATCGTACCGTTATCGATCATTTCCTGAATTTTATCTTCCATTAACTTGACGCGATAGACGCGCTCGTCAATCGCCTTTTTCACATGCACGTTTGTGACATGCGGTGCATGTTGTTTTTTTGCCCAGTATGCTGCTTCACGTACCACATCGGCGATGACATTAAATCGCGTCGAGATTTTTTGCTTGCGGCCCGACAGGCGCACGCCGAATTCAATCACGTGCGCCAGTGCCGTGTTATCGAACGGAATAAGTTTTTCGTCATCGCAAACCATTTTGATGAAACAAATATATTGTTTTATGGCACGGGCGGAGTTTGGCATCTCGAAGTCAAAATCGGCACGAATTTTAAAAATTTTCTTAAAATCATCGTCACGATAGTATAATAAGTGATATAATTCCGTATCGCCGATGATGATGACTTTCACATTGATTTCGATCGGCTCCGGTTTTATACTCGCTGCCATAAACCCAAACATCGGCTCGTACGATTGAATGTCGATCAAACCGGTACGCAACGTGCGCTTGAGGTCCTGCCATACGCCGGGTTCGATCAAAATATCGAGCGCGTTAAGCACTAAATAGCCGCCGTTTGCATGAAGCAGCGACCCCGCCTTGATTTTTGTGAAATCCGTACGCCACACGCCGCCTTTTTCCAATTCGCGCTCGACGCTGCCAAAAATATTTTTGTACTTGGGATTTGTTTCAATAACCATGGGAACATGCTGTGTCTCGGAATTATCGACCAGCACATTCACCTGAAACTCAAGAAAAAGATCTTCTTCCGGCTCCTCTTCTTCTTGGGCTGCGGGAAGAGTCAATTGCTGTTTCCGGAATCGATCCAGCGTTCCGCTGATCGCGTCGCGTATTTCATCGAAGTAGATATGGAGTTTCTTGTACTCGTAACGAATTTTCAGAACGTTGAGTGCATCGTCCACCGCCGGCATGACGTACTGCTCTTCCAATGCGCTTAGCGATTCTTGAACTTTTTTTTCGATGTTGCGTAATTCGCGGAACACTGCTGCCATTTGTTGTTCCAATTCTCCGAGCACTTCGCGCATTGATGCAAAGCGTTCTTTATCGAATTCTCCTTTTTGCACCAAAGCTTCAATCTGATCCATGCTTGATTGCGCATTGTCCACCAGCGGAATAATTTCCGGACGTAGCGCATTGCCGGCTTGCACCTGCGCGAGATCGAATCCGCGTTCTTTCACGCGCCGTTCAAAATCCTGCAAGATCGTTTTTTGTCGATCTTGAAAATGCTGCACAAGTTTTTTTCGCGCGTTCTGATACCGCTGGCTTTCGTACACGGCAGGAATATCGCGGCACAAATCGGTAATAAATCCCTCCATATCCTGTTTTAATCCCGTGCCCTGCCCTGCAGGAAGCGCAATAGCAAGCGGCGTGTCGGGATTTTTGAAATTGTACACGTAGCACTGATCTTGCAATTCCACTTGTTGTTGTTCAAAATCTTTCAGCAGCCGTTTGATGGTCGTAGTGCGCCCTGTGCCGGAAATGCCTGTCACAAAAATATTATACCCGAAGTGATTCATCTCCAATCCCACACGCAGCGCGCGTAAAGCGCGTTCCTGTCCGATAATATCCCGCGTGGGTTGAACATGGTCGGTTGTGCGGACGCCCAGCGAGCGTGGATTACATTGCCAGCGTAATTTTTCCGGTGAAAGCGCGTGGGGAACAGATGCTCGCTGCAACTGTTGAATCGGTGAAACGGATTTCTTTTTCATGGTATTGTGCCGTTTTGTGAAAGGGATGGTGCTTGAAGGATGATACGCAAAAGAACAGCAACTATCAACCGTAGCATGCTTCTACAATAATTTTTCGTTGATCACTTTGGCGACAAGCTCATG
>DATKMP010000026.1:0-3134 GCA_035541775.1 Bacteroidota bacterium
GCCAACACGAGAACAAAGCCGCGGCAAATGATGCTGAATGATATATCTAATATCTTCTTTTCGATCTCGCAATGGCGGGAGTTCAATCATAAATGAGCGTAAGCGAAAAAGCAAGTCTTCTCGAAATGTTCCATGCTGAACACCTTGATCGAGGTCTTTATTCGTCGCGGAGAGCAATCGGAAATCACTGGTCAGTTCTTCTTTACCGCCGACACGGCGATATGCATGCTCTTCCAGAACTCGTAAAAAAGATTTTTGAATAGAGGGAGATAATTCGCCGACTTCATCAAGAAATAATGTACCGCCGTCTGCTTGTTTGATTAATCCATCTTGAACTTTATCAGCGCCGGTAAACGCACCGCGTTCATGTCCGAAGAGCGTGCTTTCAACAAGCGTTTCCGGCAACGCGGCACAGTCGACAACGACGAAATTGTTGTTGGCACGCGGGCTGTTTTTATGGATTGCCCAGGCGAGCAATTCTTTTCCCGTGCCGGTTTCACCCCGAATTAAAACATGCGCATCACTTTGTGCTGCCTGACTGGCGAAGGCGAGGCACGATTTAATTTGCGGGCTGTCACCGGCAATGCCTTCGAACATTGCTCCCGGAGTTTCATCTGTTTGATGTGCTGCTAAACGATTGTTTGAATAAACGGCAATGCGTTTGATTAATGGAATAAGTTCGCTCGCTTTGGATGGGCGAAGAATATATTCCCATGCGCCGCTTCGAATTGCCTGTTCTGCTTCATCGGCATTAGGCCGGTCAGTAATAATGATGATCTCCGGCGCATCTGCCTGTTGTTTCAACTTCCAGGTCAGTTCAATGGCATGCGCATCAGATGTTCCGGCATTCAGAATAATAAGAAAGAAACGTATGTGTTGAATGCTTTGTTGTGCTTCTTTCCATAAAGGGAACGTATGGATCTGGACTTCTGACTGTGGCGACTGATGAGTAAGATCGGTCCAATAATCTTGTTGTGTGTCAACGATGAGAACGTGTTCCATACTCTATCAATAAAAGAATGATTTCATTTGATCTATATAATATACTGGATAAAAATCTTTTTTCTATACATCTACAAAAACAATAATAAAAAGAGTTTAATCCGATCTATTCTTGTTTTTCAACCATTTTTTTGCTATCATTTTAATTCAAGTTTCGGGCTCTTAGCTCAGTTGGTTAGAGCGCTACCTTGACATGGTAGAGGTCACAGGTTCGAGTCCTGTAGGGCCCACAATCCTTGAAAACACGCAAAAGGAAATGCTTTTTCATGGTTCAAGGTATGATGAAAAAAACTATCGGACATGCGTCCGATTTTTTATTAATAGATGGAACAGATTAAAATTACATTTCCCGATGGAAATCAGCGAGAATACCCGAACGGTATTACGGGATTTCAAATTGCCGAAGGTATCAGCAAAGGGCTTGCAAAAGATGCGCTTGCTGTAGAAGTGAACGGCGAAGTGTGGGATTTAAGCCGGGCGATTACCAAAGATTCGACGTTAAAGATTTTAAAGTGGAATGATGGCGGCGGCAAGGAAGCGTACTGGCACAGTTCTGCACACTTGATGGCAGAAGCAGTTGAGGCGCTCTATCCCGGAACGAAATTCGGCATCGGCCCATCGATTGAAACAGGTTTTTATTACGATCTCGATCTCGGCGATCACAAACTGACGCAGGAAGATTTACAGAAGATCGAAAACAAAATGATCGAACTTTCCAATCGCGATGTTCCATATATCCGCGAAGAAAAGCCATGGGAAGAAGCATACGATTATTTTCAGAAGAAGGGCGATCCGTACAAAATGGAATTGCTGGATGGTTTGAAAGGTGAAACCATCAGTATGTATCAGCAGGGAAATTTTAAAGATTTGTGCTACGGCCCGCATTTGCCTTCGACGGGAAAAATTAAAGCCATCAAATTGCTGAGCATTGCCGGCGCGTACTGGCGCGGAAATGAAAAGAACAAAATGCTTCAGCGCATTTACGGCGTTACGTTCCCGAACAAAAAAGAATTGGATGAATATCTCTTCCGGCTGGAAGAAGCAAAGCGCCGCGATCATCGCAAGCTTGGTGCGGAACTTGAATTGTTCATGCTTACGCCGAAAGTTGGCCCCGGGTTGCCCATCTGGCTGCCGAAGGGAACGATTATTCGCGAAACGCTCATCGATTTTATGCGCGAAGAGCAGCGCAAGCGCAACTATCAAATGGTTGTCACGCCGCATATCGGGAATCTGGAATTATACAAAACATCCGGACATTATCCGTATTATAAAGATTCGCAGTTCCCGCCGATTAAATTGGAAGACGGCGAAGAATATTTGTTGAAGCCGATGAACTGTCCGCATCACCATCAAATTTATATGGTGAAGCCGCGTTCGTACCGCGATTTGCCGGTGCGCATTGCAGAGTTCGGAACGGTCTATCGGTACGAACAATCCGGTGAGATGAACGGACTGACACGCGTTCGCGGATTCACTCAGGATGATTCGCATATTTATTGTGCGCACGATCAGTTAAAATCCGAAATCAAAAACGTTATCGATTTAACGCAATTGGTATTCAAAACATTCGGTATGGATGTTTCGATTCGTCTTTCGTATCGCGACGATAAAAATGTTGAAAAATACGGCGGCGATGTAGCGTTCTGGGAACAGGCGCAGCGCGAAATTAAAGAAGTAGCGGATGAACTGAATCTTTCGTATTTTATAGGCATCGGTGAAGCATCCTTTTATGGACCGAAGATCGATTTTATGGTGAAGGATGCACTCGGTCGTACATGGCAGCTTGGCACCGTACAAGTGGATTATGTGATGCCGGAACGATTCCAGTTGGAATACATCGGTGCCGACGGACAAAAACATCGTCCAGTAATTATTCACCGTGCACCGTTCGGTTCGTTAGAACGATTTGTCGGCGTGTTGATCGAACACTTCGCCGGCGAATTTCCTGTCTGGCTTGCGCCGGTGCAGGTTGCAGTACTTTCGATCACTGACGCATTCCTCGGTTATGCGCAGGAACTCCAGCAGACCTTAAAAACTGCAGGTGTACGTGCAGAAATCGATGACCGCAACGAAAAAATTGGATATAAAATTCGAGACTGGGAAACTAAGAAGGTTCCCTTTATGCTCGTTGT
>DATKMP010000027.1:0-15129 GCA_035541775.1 Bacteroidota bacterium
TTGTAAACAGTTCCGGATGCTCGTACGGCGTACCGCCGAATTCCCATTCATCAAACCACAATTCTTCTGTGGTGCCGTAATTGCTGAACGGGCTGAATGTGCCGTCGTGCGAGACGATGGCTTTAAATCTGTTCGTGTGGCCGAGGAACCAGTTCATCATATACCCGCCGTAAGATGCGCCCGCCGCGGCCATCCGCGTTGTATCGATGAAGGGAAATGTTGCGAGAGTGTAGTCGAGACCTTTCATTAAATCCTCGTACACTTTGCCGCCCCAATCTCTGGAAATTTCGTCCGTGAACTTTTGTCCGTAGCCCGTGCTGCCGCGGGGATTGACCGCAACGACAACATATCCGCGCGAGGCGAACATTTGAATGTTCCATCGGTAATGGAACTCATCGGTCCATGAATTCTGCGGTCCGCCATGGACAAGATAAATGAGCGGATATTTTTTGGACGCATCGAATGCAGGCGGCTTAAGCAGAAAGCCCTGCACATTTGTTCCGCCCGCGCCCTTGAACCAGAACGGTTCAATCGGATTCATTGCCAGCGGTGCAGTTTTTTCTTTGTTGATGAAGGAAAGCTGCTGAACATTCTTTCCCGCTTCGGCGGATGTGTTGGAAAGATCCATCGAGAAAATTTCTGCGGGCAGTGTTGCGCGCTCTTTTACAAAGATAAGCTTATTGCCGTCCGGTGTTATTTGCAACGCGGTGATGAATCCTTCGCTGTACAATTTCGATGTTGTATGATTGTTCACCGTTGTTTTGAAAATAGAAACATTTCCTTTGTCTTCCGCCGTCCAGTATAATGATTTTGCATCCGGCGACCACACCACAAGTCCGGCGCTGTAATCCTGATCTTCTGTAAGAAATATTTTCTTTCCCGTGGCACGTTCATATAACGTTATTTCCTGTTTATCCGCTTCAAATCCTGCGCGCCGCATCATTCGGTAGGCAACATATTTTCCGTCCGGCGAATACACCGGCTGGTTATCATTGGCAGGATTGTTGGTAATATTCTTCGGCTCTCCCGCCACGGCGGGCAAGCCACCCGTGATAGGAATTGCATACAGTTCGTTGTTCGTGCTGATGGCAACCATCGCATCGGGGTTGCGTGTGAAAACAATTTCTTTACAGTCCGGCGAGAATGCATAATCCACACTGCCGCCGAGATCGATGGGAGGAGTATCGAAATCGCCCGGCGTCAGATCGGTTGCTTTGCCGCCGTCCGACGGCATCACGAACAAATGATTGCGCTTGCCGTCTTTGTATTCATTCCAGATGCGGAAGGGAAGGTGCGTAAAGATTTTTGCCTTCACCTTGCTGTCTTCCACTTCTTTTAATTTCTTCGCATTGCTTTCTTCGTCCTTGCATTCGGGAAACACGCTGGAGTTGAAGGCGAACCATTTGCCGTCCGGCGAAACGATAAGTCCGGATGCTTCTGTAGCAATGTTAGAAATCTTTTTGACTTCACCGCTGTCGGTCGGAATCACCCAGATCTGCGATTTATCATCACGCGTGGAAACGAATGCAATGGATTTTCCGTCCGGCATCCAGCGCGGATTGTTGTTCTGGCCTTTGGCATTTGTCAGTTGCTTGACAGCGCCGCCCGCAACCGGCACAAGATAAATATTACTGGCGGATTTATTTTCTTCTTTCAATTGCCACGTTACCACGAAGGCAATCGTTTTTCCATCCGGTGAAACTTGCGGATCGCTCACGCGACCAAAGCTGATGAGATCATCAAACGTCATAGCACGTTTCGTCTGTGCCAGCGCCAGCATCGGGACTAATAACAGTGTGAATGAAAGCATCATGAACGCATTCCTCATAAATACTCCTGTTGAACATTTTTGTTGGATTCAATGTAGCAAAACAAGAGAAAAGGTAAAAGTGAAAAGGAAGGGAGGCGGGTAAAAAATCGATTGCAACTTTGCGAAGGAATTAACTCTTCGCAAGGTTCTCACAATTATTTTACTTTTTCTCTTCCACAAAACCCATTTCTTTCATCCACTGTTCGCAGAGCGTTGTCCATTCCTGCGTGGAACCGGGATTATCGTGCAGCGCAATATTGTGTGCGCCTTGCGGAAAAATATGCAGGCTTGCCGGAACGCCGCTGTCATTCAGCGCTTGATAAAATTCCAAACTGTTGCGGACAGGAACGAGCGGATCGTTCTGCGCGTGGAAGATCAGTGCAGGGGGAGTTTTCGATGTAACGTGCAGATGGTTAGAATATTTTTCGATCAACTCTTGGGTAACATTTTTTCCAAGAAGATTATCGGAAGTGCCGGGATGCGTGAACAACCGGTAATCGATGACGGCAGAAATAAGAATCATGAAGTTTGCACGGAACGAATACGAACCCAGCGAATCGCCGATTGCAGAAACATCTTCAAAATGTGTTCCGATGGTTGAAGCAAGGTGCCCGCCGGATGACGTTCCCAGCACGCCGATCTTTGCCGGATTGATGCCCCATGCGCGTGCGTGTGCACGAACGATGCGGAGTGCGCGCTGTGCATCCTGCAGCGGAACGATCGATGGTTCATTTACATCCGGAGAAATGGGAAGACGATACTTTAACACAAACGCGCTGATGCCAAACGAGTTGAACCATTTTGCAATCTGCATGCCGGAAATGTTGAACGCTTCGTGATGATATCCGCCGCCGGGAAAAATGATTATCGCACCGCGTTTGTTTTCCTGTTTCGATGGAAGATATATCCACATACCCGGAGTGCCGACCTGATACAGACGTTCGTTCACAATACTATCCTGTATTTGCATGCCTTTGGAGTTCGGCATTTTCCCAGATGGCCAGAGCGGCATAAATTCTTGCGCGCAGCAGTGCGCTGAATACAAAAACAGTAAGATGAAAAAAATGCGCTTCATGCGTTAAAATTTATTTTCGTACTTGTCCGTTTCCGTGAACGATAAACTTCGTACTGGTGAGCTCGACCAATCCCATCGGGCCGCGTGCATGCAGTTTCTGCGTGCTGATGCCGATTTCAGCGCCAAGGCCGAATTCATATCCATCCGTAAATCGTGTCGAGGCGTTCACGTATACGGCTGCGGAATCCACTTCGCGCAGAAATGTTTCGCCGTTCGATTTTGTTCCGGTCACAATGGAATCGGAATGATGCGAGCCGTATTTGTTGATGTGCGCAATAGCTTCGTCGATATTATTGACAACTTTAATGCCGATGATGAGATCGAGATATTCGTGATACCAATCCGATTCCGTCATAGGAATGACGCCGGAGATAATTTTTCTTGTCTGCGCATCACCGCGCAATTCTACACCGGCACTGCGAAGCTGTTGAGCTACAGCGGGAAGAAATTTCTTTGCAATGGCCTGATGCACCAATAATTTTTCCGCTGCATTACACACCGATGGACGTTGCGTCTTTGCATTGACAACAATCGCTGCGGCTTTTTTCAAATCTGCTGAGCGATCGACAAACACATGGCAGTTTCCTTCGCCGTGTGCGATAACGGGAACGCGGGATTGTTCCTGAATGAACGAAATTAATTTCTGGCTTCCACGCGGAATAATCACATCGAGCGATTTATCCTGCTTCAGCATTTCCACAACGGCTTTGCGGTCGGTCGTATCGATGAACTCGACGCAGCCGGAAGGAAGTCCGACACGTTTCAATGCTTTCTGTACAATTTGCACCAAAATTTTATTAGTGCGGATAGCTTCAGAACCGCCGCGCAGCAGCACGGTGTTTCCGGCCTTCAAACACAGTGCCGCCGCATCGACGGTAACATTCGGGCGTGCTTCGTAAATAATTCCCACAGCGCCGAGCGGCACGCGCATCCGTTCTATGACGAGGCCGTTCGGGCGTTTCGTTTTCTCTATTATAGTGCCAACGGGATCGGGAAGCTTGACAACGTCGTTGACACCGGCAATCATTTGCGCAATGCGCTTTTCATTCAATGTCAGGCGATCTAATAACACGGCGAATATGCCGGATCGTTTTGCGGCTGTCAAATCTTTTTGATTGGTTCGAACAATGGCTCGTGTTTCGTTTTTCAGTTCTGCTGCGAGCGCTTTCAACAACGCATTCTTTTTTGCGGTTGACGCATTGTAAAGAATCGTGCTCGCACGTTTGACGGATTCTGCTTTTTTCTGAACAGAGGTTAATGCCATTATTCTTCTCCCAGCGTTACAAGATTGTCACGGTGAATCACTTCTGCCGGTGCGTGGCGGTGAAGGATCGTTTCAATCTCGCTGCTTTTTTTACCTTTAATTTTTCCAAGTTCGCCAGCGGAAAAATGCGTCATCCCTCTTCCAATGATTTCGCCTTTTGCATCCGTAATCGAAATAATTTCTTTTGCCTTAAATTCTCCGCGCACATCGATAATGCCGGAGGGCAGCAAACTTTTATGTTGCTTGAGCAGTGCGTTCTTTGCGCCATCGTCGACAACAATGCTGCCCGCAGTGCGTGAGATAAATCCGATCCAGTTTTTACGCTCGGATAATTTTTTTTCAGCGGGAAGAAAAACAGTGCCATGCACATTGCCCGAAAATATATCATCTAAGATCTTTGGATTTTTTCCGTTGGCGATGATGACGGTGATGCCTGCACGCACACAGCGCTTTGCCGCCTGAATTTTTGTCGCCATACCGCCGGTGCTTAATTCCGTATTCGATTTTTTTGCAAATCGTTCGACGTTCGGCGTAATTTTCTCTACCACAGGAATCAATGTGGCATCGGGATTTTTTGTCGGATCATCGGAATAAAAACCATCGATGTCCGTTAAAATTACCAGCACATCCGCTTCGATCAGCGTTGCCACCATCGATGACAAATTGTCGTTGTCGCCCAGCTTAATTTCTTCTACAGCGACCGTGTCATTTTCATTAATCACCGGAACAACCTTTTTTTCAAAGAGTGCTGCGAAGGTGTTCTTCGCATTGACAAAACGTTTGCGTGTCGTAAAATCATCTTTTGTTAAAAGCAATTGTGCGGTCGGCTGATGCTGTTTGCGAAATGCATTTTCGTACGCTTCCATGAGCAGCGGCTGGCCGATGGCTGCGGTCGCTTGTTTGTCGGGAATCGTTTTCGGCCGTTCGGGTAAATGCAATGCCGCCACGCCCGCGCCGATGGCACCGGACGTAACAATTGCAACGTTGCTTCCATTCGCCCGCAGCGATGAAACGCTTTTTGCAATTACACCGATACGTTCGGCATTGATGCCCTGCGTTTTATCCGCGAGCAAATTTGTGCCGATCTTAATAACAATCGTATTGTGTTGCTGTAATAATGATTTTATTCGCTGCATGATTTCTTGTGCTCGGATTCTTCTCTTCACTTTACTAAAGTAAATATATTCATAAATCGTACAAAATGGAATGTGAGAATGGAACTGAAATTCCGTACGACATCTATAAAAATAAAAAGTCAGTCTTCGATGATCTCGGACTGACTTTTATTTGAAAATTAAGATGTACGAATCTTATAAACTATCGCCAAAATCTTGCTTGAACTTCGCCACAAGTTTATGCGTCCAGTCATTCGTCGGAGCAAGACGGCCGACGAAGAAGCGCAGTACTTTCGGCTCTTCGGTAAATTTCAATCCGCCGACAAGTTTGCGATTTTCGTACAACCACGCAACGCGATCTTCGACAAATTTAATTTGCGAAAGCGTAAAGACACGGCGCGGTAACGCAAGCCGCAGCAATTCGACTTCAGCCGGAACATCGTTGCCGTTTGCATCGCGGTCCATCGAAATTGTTCCGCGTTCCATGCCGCGAATTCCGGAAATGATATAAAGTGCGCCGGCTAATGCGCCTGCAGGATAATCGAACGATGTGAGATGAGGTAAAAATCCCTTTGCATCGAGATGACAGCCGAGTCCGCCGGCAGGTGTGACAACCGGAATGCCGCGTGCATCTAACCGCTCGACTAAAAATTTTATGAACTGCGGCGATTGGTTGATCATATTTTCATCGAGTGTTTCACGCAAGCCCACTGCCATTGCCTCGATTTCACGAACGGACATTCCGCCGTATGTTAAAAATCCTTCAAACAATGGAACCAAATCACGCATCGCTAAATATAAATCGTGACTGTTTGTTGCAATGCCGCCGCCGCGCGTGCAGCTGACTTTTCTTCCCGAAAAATAAATGATGTCGGCAAGGTCGCACATCGTGTGCAGAATTTCTTTAATGCTTTTGTTCTTAAATTCTGGTTCGCGCAGCTTGACGAAATACAAATTTTCTGCAACCAAACTTACATCGAGCACAATCGGAATTCCTACTTTTTCGACTACAGCGCGTGCTTCGCGCATATTCTGGATCGAGAATGGCTGTCCGCCGATGAGATTCGTTCCTGCTTCAAAGCGGATATACGGAACATTTTCTTTGCCGGCAGTTGCAATTAACTTCTTTAATTTTTCGATGTCCATGTTCCCTTTAAACGGAACATTGCTTTTTATTTTCAACGCTTCGTCGGTGAACAACTCCACCACTTTGCCGCCGGCAAGTTCCACGTGCGCTTTGGTCGTGGTGAAATGGAAATTCATCGGCACGGTCTGATTCTTTTTGACAAACACTTGCGAGATGATGTGTTCAGCAGCACGGCCCTGGTGCACCGGCAAAAAATATTTTTTATTGAAGACTTCCTGAATTGCTTCATACAATCGCGTGTACGATGCCGAACCGGCGTAGGCATCGTCGGCGACCATCATCGATGCAATTTGCTGGTCGCTCATCGCGTTCGTGCCGCTGTCGGTGAGCATATCGAGGAACACATCTTTGTTCTGCAACAGGAAGGTGTTGAATCCCGCACCTTCGATTGCTTTCAATCGTTCTTCAACGGGCAGAAGATTGAGTTTTTGCACCACACGCACTTTGTGCATTTCTAACGGAACATATTCACCACTGGCAAATTTTATGAGAGAATCAGACATTGCACACTATCCTTTTTATCTATGAAAAATTATGGGACATTACCGCTGACAACTTGAAGATGATGACATCATCTTTGATTTTCGGGGCAGGCTCGTGTTAAGAGGTAGGTCAGTACTTCTTTGGAACGAGCACCACTTTACTATAATAAAGAGGAGAAAGTCTAATGTCAAGAAAAAACTCATTGGCGCTCGCGGTATTTTTTTCGTATCTTGTATACGATTTATGATGCATGTGCTGAACATACTTCCGATTCACCGCTAACGTCATCCCATTCATCGAGGATAACGCGCGTATCCTCATTTTTAATTTCCATATTTCTGTACGAATTTTTTAGATTATTTATTATGAATAAGCATGAACTACAACGGCGACGGACATTCGGTATCATCAGCCATCCGGATGCCGGTAAAACAACACTGACGGAAAAATTATTACTCTTCGGCGGAGCGATTCACACTGCCGGCGCAGTGAAAAGTAATAAAATTACAAAAACCGCAACATCGGATTTTATGGAGATTGAAAAACAGCGCGGTATTTCTGTTGCGACATCGGTGATGGGATTTGAATACGACGGCTACAAAATTAATATTCTCGATACACCGGGCCATAAAGATTTTGCGGAAGATACTTACCGGACATTAACGGCCGTGGACAGTGTCATTCTCGTCATCGATAGCGCGAAAGGCGTGGAAGAACAAACGCGGAAGCTGATGGAAGTCTGCCGCATGCGCAGTACACCGGTGATTGTGTTCATTAATAAAATGGACCGCGAAGGGCAGGACCCGTTTGTGCTGCTGGATGAATTGGAAAAGGAACTCGGCATTCATACGCGCCCGCTCACGTGGCCGATTGGCGGCGGTGTTACGTTTCAGGGTGTTTACAATTTATATGCGAAACAACTGCTGTTGTTTTCGCCGAATAAAACCCGTATCTCGGACGACATTATCGAGATAGATGATATTAATAGTCCGGCATTGGAACAGCATATCGATACGAATGCTGCCGTTAAACTGCGTGAAGATGTTGCGATGGTGGAAGGCGTGTACGAGCCGTTCGATGAAGAACATTACCGCGATGCGTATTTAGCACCGGTGTTTTTCGGAAGTGCGCTGAATAATTTTGGTGTGAAAGAATTATTAGATACGTTTGTGCGGATTGCTCCGTCGCCGCAGCCGCGTCCGACGACGGCAAGAACGGTCGAACCGGATGAAGATGCATTCAGCGGATTTGTTTTTAAAATTCATGCCAACCTCGATCCGCGCCATCGAGATCGAATAGCGTTTTGCCGCGTGTGTTCCGGAAAATTCGAACGCAACAAATATTACCGGCACACACGATTGGAAAAAGAAGTACGTTTTTCCACGCCGACCAGTTTTATGGCGAATGAAAAAAGCATTATCGATGAAGCGTGGCCGGGCGATGTGGTGGGATTATTCGACAACGGCATTTTTAAAATCGGCGATACGCTGACGGAAGGCGAACAATTTTTGTTCAAAGGCATTCCAAGGTTTTCGCCGGAAATATTTAAGCGGCTTGTGAATAAAAATCCGTTTAAAGCCAAACAGCTTGATAAAGGCATTCACGAACTTTCGGACGAAGGCGTAGCACAATTATTTTTGCAGCAGCAGGGCAATGTAAAAATTGTTGGAACGGTCGGCGAGATGCAGTTTGAGGTAATTAAATTCCGGCTACTGCACGAATACAACGCGGAGTGCGAACTTCAGCCGATGAATATTTACAAAGCATTCTGGTTCACATCAACGAATCAAGAGCAGTTAGAAAAATTTCAGTCACTGCAAAGTTATCACATTGCATATGATAAGGAAGAGTTTCCGGTATTTCTCGCCGAAGGCACATGGTCATTCAATGCGGCGCGTGAAATGTTTCCCGATATTCAATTCCATCTCACGTCGGAATTCAAGAACGACGAAGATATAATTATGAGCATTCAGCAGTGGGGAAAGAGATCGTAAAAAATTATTTTGTTTCGTCGGTTCTTTTTGATCTATTTTTAAAATATCCTATCCAAGCCATCGCAAAGAAAATAACTCCCGCCGCAATTTGAAAATAAAATTTTGTGCCAAAGGCATCATCAGATTTTAAAATTGCCTTAAATGAAATTAAATAACACAATGATCCGATGATGAGACAAACTAAACTCCACGTTCTTGCATTCATAACTTTCTCCTTTTTATAGTCTATTCGCATCTCACAACAATTTCCATCGAAGCTGACCGACGTTATATGTGACCGTCACTTTCAAGTGACGGTCACATGATTGTTCACTCGCAGTTCACGACAATTTCCATCGATGCTGATCGTGCGCCGAGCATATCCTGATCGATTGCCTGCACGGTAAAAATATTTTTTCCCGCTTTCAGCGGCACTTCAACAACTTTTCCGGAACCGATCAGCGTGCTGCCGGAACGCCATTCAAATTTTACTTTGCGTGTATCAGGGCGATTGACATTTGGTGCAGTAAGCACCGTTGTCGGATTTGCCGGATGCCATGGAATTTTTTGCGGTTCAACTTTCGAAACAAATTCCAACGGCTGCCACGCTTGAATCGCAAATCGTTCTTGTGTGAGAACATCCGTATGCGGCGCCCAGCCGAGTGTAATAAATTGCTGTCCCGCCGTATCGATGCGAATCGATGATAAAATTTTTCCGTTCATCACAAATCCGATATGCGAAACATTCGTGATGGACGAAATGGAAATCTCCGAACCGATCAGCCAATCTTTCGGCACTTCGAGCGACTGCAGATTCGGTTTGGGAACGACATACAATGTTTGCCGGAGCGAATCGATGGAGTTGTGCAATCCGCGGCGATCGTCGGCAATAAGTGTGATGCTGTGATTGCCCGCAGTGAACGAAACGGATTTTCCATCGGAGCGCGTGCCGTCAACATTCCATAAAAAATTTAACGTGTCGACGTCTTGATCGATCAATTTTCCTGGAACAAGAGAAATTGTTTCGCCTTCGAACACAGAAGCGGGAAGCGTGAACACCGGCGATGGTTTTGAATTGATGCGCACGCTTGTTGTTTTGGAAACTGATCGTGACGATGTGCCGGAATTATCCGTGATGCGTAATGCAATAGCATGCTTGCCGGAAACATTTGTCGGCAATGAAACGACAGCGGCTTTTCCGATAATCTTATCGTCGAACTTCCATTCGTACTCGATGATCGATCCATCGCGATCGTACGATTGCGATGCATTCAAAACGAGTGTGTCGCCGAGCGCAATGTTTGCAGGGACATTCCAGACGATCACCGGCGGCGCATTGATGTGAAGCGTGCGCGTGAATGTTTGCACAGAATTTTCAACGCCTTCACCGTCATCGACAATGAGCGAAACCTGATAATCTCCCGGCGTATCGAACGAAAGCGACGCTTCTTCGCTTTTTAATTCGTTGCCGTCGCTGATCTTCCAATGATAGGATAAATTTTTATTTTCAGATTGTTTGATAGGTGCAAGAAGAATTTCTTCGCCGACTGCGGCGCGTTCCGGCAGCTTGAACATCGAAACCGGATCAGCATTGACTTGATACGTTACCGTTGTCGAGTACGTTGCGTTTTCTGTTCCGCTTTGATCATCGACAAGCAACGTCATCTGATAATTTCCGGCTTGTTCATGTTTCACGGTCACAGATCGGCCGTGAACATCGCCGAAAATTCCCGCACCAGTCCACGTAAATTTTAAATCATCGCCGTCACTATCGAATTCATTCTTCACTAAAAATTTTACCTGCGTGCTGCGTGCGATGATACGCGGCGCGCTGATTTCTGCATACGGCTGTGCATTGATGTGAATGATTTTTGTTGTGCTAGATGTCGATGAAGCAGCATTGGAAGTTCCGTTATCAACGACGAGACGAATTTCATAATTGCCCGGAAGCGAATTGGAAAATCGAATTGTCGGCTGAGCGCCGCGGAATTCATTGTTCACAAACCATTGATAATGCAACAGATGTTTTTCCGGATCGCTGGAATTGCGCGCAGAAAGATTGAGCGCTGTTCCGGGAGCGATGTTGTCTTCCGCACCGCTGATGACGGCAACCGGAGGAGCAGCGATGTGCACTTTGCATTCGCCGGAAAAATATTGTGGAAAATAAATGCCGTGTGCCGGAACCAGTACTTTAATATTGTAATTGCCGGGTTTCGCGAATTGCATTGGCGCTGAATTTCCGGTGACGATCGTCTTTCCGAAAATCCAAATCGGAGAGGCATCAGGTAATTCTTTTTTTGTTGCGTCGGCAAGCGAAAGTATCACAGAGTTTGCACCGCTGCCGGATTGTGCAACGGTGTTCATCGTTGTCGCGCGCTGCTTTTCAATGATAATCGGATTTAATTCCCACACAACGGAAGAATCATTTTTATTCTCGATGACAAACGTGTTGAGCCGGTTGGAAACTCCGCTGATGATTAATCCGCATTCGTTGTTGATGCCGGCGATGTAGGAATTCAAAAATTCACTCGATGTTGTGAGAGAAGAAGACAGTCCGAATGAATTGCGCAACCTTGCATGCAACGCTGTTTTGCCGGAAAGAGAAAATGCGAGCGATTTTTTTTGCGAAGTACGAAGACGAACCTGCACTTCTGCGCTTTCATTTAATCCTGTCAATGCAATAGTGAGATGAGAGGAAGTGATGTGCCATAATTTTCCGAGCAGGGAAGAATCGCTGCTGTTCATAATGTCGAACTTAAATGCGTTGATGTCATTCCCATCGGAAGTGCTGACACGAACGATCCAGCCCTTTGGTGCAGAAGATGGATTGAGTATTGCAAACGGAAACCATCGATGTTGAAATTTTTGTTCGCTGCCAGCGGTCAATGTTTGCAACTGCTGCATAGTGGTTGCAGAAAATAATTGAAAAGTGGTTTTCGTATCACCGTCTGCAATCACATCTGCTTTGCTGCCGAGCCCAGCATCATAAATAACGAACGATGCCGGCTGAGCGCCGGAATCGGCCGTGACACGATATTCATATCGATGGAACGTATCGCCGGAGTTTGAAGCTGGGACACTTTTTCCGGCAACGAACATGAAAATATTTTGTGAATAAGTGATTGAAGCAAGTGAGAGAAATGCAATCAACAGAAAAAAAAGAAAACGGTTCACAACGCACCTATTTTATTTTGTGTTGGTAAGAATGAATATGGCACCAGGCTCATTCCCCATTACCTGAGAATGAGCATGAAATAATGTTACCATGGGCAGCGGTTTTGAAGTTCAAAATAACGCGGGCAACCTTACGCCCACAAAATCAATCCTTCGCGGAATGCATTATCCATATCAGGATGGCTCGGCATCACGCGAATGGTGTGTCCCATCCGTCCGCTGGTTTCTAATTTAATCGTGCCGCGGAATTCAAACGCCGTGTCTTTCTTCTTGCCGGTGTGCTCCATTGCTGCGGTATGTGGAACAGCGATTTCACCGCTGGCATTCAACGGCCCATAATACACATCGACCTGAACATCATTCGGCCGTAATTCTTCAAGAGAAAGCCATGCACTCACCGCACATTCGTCGCCGACTTTAAATTCATCTTTGTGGTCGAATTTAATATCGAACACTTTGGTTTTATTCCAGTGTGTACGTAACTGTTGTTTCCATGCGGCGAGCTGCTTTGCTCGTGTTAAATTATCCGCAAACAAAGAAGTGTATTGCTCTAATGCGGGCACGTACATTTCGTCGGTGTACTGCCGCACCATGCGATTGGTGTTATACTCCGGCCCGATGGCATGCATTGCCGTTTTCATTTTGGCAATCCACGGGCGCGGCAAATCGTCTGCTGTACGATTGTAAAATAACGGTACGATTTCTTTTTCCAGCAAATCGAACAAGGCATTGGATTCGACTTCATTTTGATATTCGACGTCTTTATATTCTTCACCTTTGCCGATGGCCCAGCCGGTATTTGCATTGCATGCTTCTGCCCACCAGCCGTCCAACACGCTGACGTTCAATGCGCCATTGAGCGTTGCTTTCATGCCGCTGGTGCCGCTGGCTTCCATCGGACGGAGCGGTGTGTTGAGCCAGATATCGACACCCTGCACAAGATACCGCGCAACGACTAAATCGTAATCTTCCAAAAAAACCATGCGACGCCGCGCTTCAGGACGCCGAGCAAAGTGAATAATCTCGCGAATCAATTCCTTGCCTGGATTATCATGAGGATGCGCCTTGCCGGCAAAAATAAATTGTATAGGGTGTTCTTTGTTCGTCATCAATTTGATGAGTCGGTCGGGATTGCGCAGCAGTAATGTTGAGCGTTTGTAGGTCGCAAAGCGGCGGGAGAAACCGATGGTCAATACATCCGGATTGAGAATTTCATCTGCCTGGGCGATTTCGGATTCCGTTTCGCCGCGCGTTTCAAATTGTGCACGGAGCCGTTTGCGTGCAAAAGCAACAAGCCGTTCGCGCCGGCGTTCATGTGTGCGCCACAATTCTTCGTCAGGGACATGGTGCACGCGGCTCCAGATGCCATACTGTTCCGGATCTTCGCGCCAGCCCGGTCCCAGATATCGATCGAATAATCCACACATATCGGGACTGATCCACGATGGTGCGTGTACGCCGTTGGTGATCGAAGCAATCGGAACATCCTGCAGCGGCAATCCACGCCAAACATTTTGCCACATCTTGCGGGAAACTTCTCCATGCAATTTGCTGACGCCATTACTCCGTTCCGACATCTTTAAAGCGAGGATGGTCATGCAAAAACTTTCGCCATCGTTATCGGGATTTTCTCTGCCGAGCCCGAAAAATGTTTTTGGTGTAAGTCCGAGTTCGCGATAATACTGTCCGAAGTACCGTTCCATCAAATTGGGATCGAAGTAATCGTTGCCGGCAGGGACAGGAGTATGGGTGGTGAACACGGTGCTTGCCATCGTTGCTTCGCGTGCTTCGGGGAAATTCACTTTATACTCGAGCATCAAATCGCGGCAGCGCTCCAAGGTTAAAAATGCCGAATGCCCTTCGTTGATGTGACACACGGCGGGTTGCAAGCCGACAGCATTCAAGGCACGATAGCCGCCGATGCCGAGCAAAATTTCCTGCTTGATGCGCATTTCGGTATCGCCGCCGTACAATTGATCGGTAATATCTTGATCTTCATGATTGTTTTGCGCAATATTGGTATCGAGCAAGAAGAGAGAAATGCGTCCCACTTGCACACGCCAGATTTGTGCAAACACTTTTCGCCCGGGCAAATCGACAAAAATAGTAATCGGTTTGCCGGCGGAATCTTTTTCTAATTGCAACGGCAGTGCATAAAAGTCATTGTCGGGATAGCGCTCTTGTTGCCAGCCGTCGGCATTCAAGTACTGACGAAAATATCCTTGCTGGTACAATAAACCGGCGCCAACGAGTGGAAGCCCGAGGTCGCTTGCGGCTTTCAAATGGTCGCCGGAAAGGACGCCCAGTCCGCCGGAATAATTTTGAAGACATTCCGTCAATCCAAATTCTGCGGAGAAGTATGCAAAGCATGATTTTGTTGCCTTGGGATACGTTTTGTAAAACCACGATGCGCTTTTATCCTGATAAGCTTCAAAGCGATCGACGGCTCGTTCTAATTGTGCAAGGAACGCATCATCTTTTGCTAATTCATCTAACTTTTCTTGTTTAATTTTCCCCAGCATTTGTACAGGATTATGCTGGGTTTGCTCCCAGGCATCAAAATCCAATCGCATAAACAGATTCATCAATTCAAAATCCCAAACCCACAAAAGATTATTCGCGATGGTTTGAAGCGCTTGAAGTTTTTTAGGAATCGAAGGTGTTACCGTATAAGAAAGAATCGGTTTTGTCACAGCATAGTCTCCGCAGTCATTTTTTATTTTTGATTGCCGTTTCGGCACTCAATAAGCCATTCTATTAGCAAATTGTAACGAAGTTTCCTATGAAAAACCACTGGCTGGCCGGTTTTTTGTGGAATTGGTCATTGCTTTCGCTGCATTTTTGTGGTATATTTGCAACGACATTGGATAGTGCCGTCGGATACAATACGGCACTTTTTGTTTATCATATCGAATATATTGAATTGACACACAAATCTCATATTTCCCGCATATTCTTCGCGTTTTTCATATCTTTCGCAACTATTTTTTCAACTCAACTCCATTCTCAGCCGACTGTATTCGCGAACGGTCAGCCAACAATGGACGGCTTGGATGCCGGAGCATATCTTGCTTCCAATACTCGAACG
>DATKMP010000028.1:0-6922 GCA_035541775.1 Bacteroidota bacterium
CAAGCGATGCACGAAGGCACAACGCGTGTGGATCAAGGTATTACGCGGGCCGACCGTGCCGGTGAATCACTGCGAGATCTTGTCGTCATTTCCCAGCAAGTAACAGATATGGTGATGCAAATTGTTACTGCCAGCGCACAGCAATCCGCTGCCAGCGATCAAATCAATAAAAATATTGAAGCGATTAGCGTATCGACAGAACATACGGCCACAGGAACACAGCAGATCGTTCAAACGGCCGGCGATCTGCACCAGCTTACCGAACGCTTGGACAACCTTCTTATGCGTTTCAAATTAGCGGAAGATGAACAAGCATTCGCTTCTCCTGCAGAAGAAAAAAAATCGATTCTTAAATCTCATCTCGCCGTGCGTGCAAACGGCAAGCTCGTGCCGCACGAATAATTTTTTCTCCCCAGACAACCAAAAACGGCAGCGCCTTCTTTTGTGAAGGCGTTGCTGTTTTCTCCTGTCTTGCTTGTACCCTCTTATTTGGCTAACTTTCATTGGTCATGCGTATTCCCGATGATACCATAGAAGAAGTTCGCAACAGCACAGATATAATCGATGTTGTTTCGGCGTATGTGCGTTTGAAAAAACGCGGCAAAAATTATCTTGGCCTGTGTCCCTTCCATACAGAAAAAACACCGTCGTTCACCGTAAGCGCCGAGAAACAAATGTATCATTGTTTCGGCTGCGGCAAAGGTGGCAATCTTTTTACGTTTGTGATGGAAATGGAAAAAGTGTCCTTTGTGGAAGCCGTGCGTTCGCTTGCGGCCAAGGCAGGCATTACGATTCCCGAAGAAACAAGACCGCAAACTGAAGAACAAAGCGAAGCCGAACGATTATATGATGTCTGCCGTTTTGCCGGCATGCAATTCTACAAAAATCTTGTTGAAACAGACGAAGCCGTGCCTGACGGCAGGCAGGGAAAATTTGCATTAGACTATGTGCACAAGCGCGGCTTTACCGACGAAACCATTCGCACCTTTGGTGTGGGATATTCGCAAAATTCATGGGATGCGTTGGTGCAGCTCGCGGCAACAGAAGGATTTAAACCGGAAGAATTGGTGAAAGCGGGCGTGGCACGCAAGCGCGAAGACGGTTCGTTGTACGATTATTTCCGCGGACGTGTGATGTTCCCAATTTTTTCGGCAACAGGAAGAGTCATTGGTTTTGGCGCGCGAAAAATTTTAGAGGACGATCCTATTGCCGGCAAATACATCAATTCTCCCGAAACTCCCATCTACAATAAAAGCCGTGTGCTGTTCGGATTGTTTCATGCCAAAGAAGCAATTCGTCAGGAAGATATGGCGCTTATGGTGGAAGGATATGCAGATTTAATTTCCCTTTATCAAGCGGGAATAAAAAATGTCGTGGCATCCAGCGGAACAGCATTGACGGAAGAACAGGTGGCGCTGCTCGGGCGATATTCCAAAAATCTGACACTTGTGTATGACGGCGATTCTGCCGGATCCAATGCAACGCTGCGGGGCATTGATATTGCCTTGGAACAGGATTTTAATGTGCGCATTGTTGTGCTGCCGGAAGAGGAAGACCCGGATTCCTTTGTGCAGAAAAACGGCGGCAATGCATTTAACGAGTTGTTAAAGAATGCTGTTTCCTTTATCGATTTTAAAGCGTCGCGGTTTCAACAGAGCGGAGCATTTGCCACGCCGGAAGGAAAAACAGATGCGGTGCGGTCGCTCGTTCAGTCGATGGCAAAGATGAACGATGAACTGAAACGAAATTTTTATGTCAAAGAAGTTGCAGAAAAGTACGGCATCCACGAAAGTGTTTTGTTCCGCGAATTGGGAACATTGCTGCATGAACGAACACCGTTTCGCGCCGGCCATCCGCCGCGGGTTGAAGCAATTCTTCCGGCAAAAGAACCGGGCGTGGCGCCGGAAAAAAAATCTGAAAAAATTCCTGCGGAAGAACGCGACCTCGTCAAGTTACTGCTGGAAGGCAATCTCGACGTTCTTCATTTTATCCTTTCTCATATTTCTGTCGAACAGTTCGGCAATGCACAAACGCGAGCACTTGCACAATTCCTGATTGATCGTTATGATGAACGAGGAACGATTGATGCGACATCCATCGTTCATGAAATTGCGGATCCAGCAATGCAAAATTTAGTCAGCGATTTAACATTGAGCCGGTATGAATTGAGCCGGAACTGGGAACATGGTATTGACGAACCGGATCCCATGATCATTGCGCGCGATGCTCTTTGGAGAATGCAGCGAAAAGCGATTCAACGGGCAATGGAAGAAAATCAACGCGCTATGCGTGATGCCGCTGCCCAGCACACGGATACGATGCCGTTGCTGCAGCGCCAGCAGGAATTATTGCAGATGTCAAAACAATTAGAACAATTAAAAACCACAACATAAAGAATACTATGCCACGAACAACACCATTAATGATTTATATTACTCCGGGCAAATGCGATTACTGCGGCTGCTGTGTGGGAGTATGCCCCGAAGATGCCATTGAGTTGATGGAATCCCGCATTTCGATCATCGACGAACGCTGCACAAATTGCAGCAAGTGCGTGTGGGCATGTCCGTTTGAAGTGATTCAATTTCATCGAGAAGGAATTGCCGCACTGCCGCTGCAACAGCAGCAGTATCTCAATCAATAATTATTCATTTTTCATCCAGATCAGAGAACAACATGCTTAAAGAAGAATATGATGTTATCGTCGTCGGAGCAGGTCCGGCCGGATCGACTGCTGCACGCTTTGCTGCGGAAGGCGGCGCCCGCGTTTTGCTTTTGGAAAAAGATCGCGATGTCGGCTATCCCGTGCATTGCGCGGAAGCAGTAAGCGATGAAGGCATCTCGCAATTTATCAAACCCGATCCGAAATGGATCGCAACCACCGTCACGAAGTTCCGTCTCGTAGCGCCCAACGGCAAAGAAGTGGTTCCGCGGTTGGATGGGCCCGGGTATGTTTTGGAGCGACGATTGTTCGATTACGAACTTGCACGTGTTGCCGCGGATGCAGGCGCAGAGGTGATCACGAAAGCGTACGCGTACGATCTTTTGAAAAACGATCGCGGTGAAGCCGTTGGCGTGAAAGCATTGGTAAAAGAACAAGAGGCCATGTTTCGTTCACGAATCGTGATCGGCGCAGACGGCGTGGAAACACGCGTGGGAAAATGGGCAGGCATTGATACGGCGTGCAGCATTCACGATATGGAGAGCTGTGCACAAATGACGCTTGCCGGTGTGCAGATGGATCAGAGTTGTTTAGATTTTCATTTCGGCGATGCCGTTGCGCCAGGCGGATATTTGTGGGTGTTTCCCAAGGGCAGCACAAAAGCCAATGTCGGTATCGGCATCAGTGTGGAAGAAGCAAAGAAAAAACCCGCCCTAACATATTTGCAAGAATTTATTGCTCGGAAATATCCGAACGCTTCCATTCTTACGCAAATTGCCGGCGGTGTGCCATGCGCAAAAACCTGCGACACCATTGTGAAGAATCATGTCATGCTGGTCGGCGACGCAGGGCATCAAGTCAACCCGACTTCCGGCGGCGGCATCATCAGCGGCATGATCGGCGGAATGCTGGCGGGGCAGGTTGCAGCGGAAGCAATTCAGAAGAACGATCTTTTATGGTTGCCGGAATATCAAAAGCGTTGGCACAAGCGCCTCGGCTGGCGGCACGAAGTATTCTACAATATTAAAGAAGCAATTTCAGATTTGTCGGATGATACGTTGAACTCCATTTTGACTGCGGCATCCAAACTGCCGGAAGAAAAACGTACAGTCGGCGGCGTATTTCGCTCCGCATTATGGAATCAACCATCGATGCTTTTGGAAGTGGCAAAGGTTTTTATCTCGTAAAAAAAATATTTGTTTAAAACTTTCGGTTCAGTCCGTTGGCTCGCACATATTCTTCCAGTCCCGCGGCAATCTGTTCGGCGATCTTTTGCCGGAAGGCATCATCTAACAAAAGCATTTCGTCTTCGGGATTGGAAAGGAACGCCGTTTCCACAAGCACGTTGGGCATCTGCGTCAGCGAGTTGAGCACAAAATTAAATCCGCCGATAACCCCGAATTGTTTTAGCCCGATGGCAAGCATTTTATCATACACATCATCCGCAAGCATGTGGTATCCGGCAAAGCGATAGTACGTGCTGACACCGCGCAGCATCAGCGGATCCGAAGCTTCACCCGCAGAATTGCAATGCACGCTCACCAGCAGCTGTGCGTTAGAATCTAACATCCCTTCGATCCTTTCTCCCGTCGGAGGAGCATCGGTTTCCGTTCTTGTCAACACTACGTTTGCGGCTTTTGCTTTCAACACGTTTTCTAAATGCCGCACAATGTTCATAGTCACGTCTTTTTCAAACACGCCCGTTGCGCCGATGGCGCCGTGGTTGTCTCCGCCGTGTCCCGCATCGACGGCAATCGTTAATCCTGCAAGAACCGAATCTTGTGATGCAAACACCGGCGGCCTGCGAATTTTTATTTTCAATGTGGTGCCGGAATATTCGATGCTGTGCCCCCAATGTGGATGATTCAAGGCGATGAGAAGTCGATACTGATCGGCAGTAACTTGCTGCCACGTAATATTTTCGATTCCTTTGGTAGAAAGCTGCCGGGCAATCCAATTGGTGTTGGATGTTGCGCCGTACACATCCACGGCCAGCACGTTGGGATTGATCAACTGTTCACTGCTGTACGCAAGTTGATCGTCGAGCGCAAGCGAAACAATATCGTACGAACCGCTGCCTATGGCCGTGATTGCTCCTGCCAGCGAATGCGGCAGCGGTGTTTCCGGAGGCAGCAGTTTAGCATTTTCTTCCGGCAGCCATGCCGTCATCGCTTCAGAAAGTCTGACGCGGTACTGTGACCCCACTTTTCCGTTTATCACCACGCGAACTCCTGCTTCAAGAAATCCCAACTTCGATCCTCCCAAACGATCCGTGCCCAATCCGTAATTTAAATACGGGCGTTTTCCCATTAACTCCGCAACGCGCGGAAGTTCTTTGGGAAAGAAAGAAATTTTTGCAGCAGAAGAACATTGTTCGCTGTGCCAAAAACTTTTTTTCAGATGAAAGATCATCGGCACATCACGGACTTCATCTGTTGGCTTCACCGTATAGCGCCCCGCATAGACGCCGGAAAATCCGCCAGCTTCGCTTGCCGGTAGTTCGTGCATCGGAATTCCTGATTCCACATCGGGAATATCGAATCGTGCTTCCCAGCCCGGGCTGCCTTTAAATTTCACTTCCAGCACGTCGCCGGTGGCGAGCCATAAATCATCGGACGGCTCCATCATCGCCTGTTCGATAACGAGCGTATCATGCGGAGAATTTTTCATCGGCGCGGGACGCAGAAGAACAAATTCACGCCAGAGCGAATCGCCGTTTGCATTCTTCACGGTCAGTCGCATCGAACTTGCACCGATAGGAACATTGATGAATCCGACAAATGCACCGCTCGCATACACTTTTGTTTCCTTGCCGTTGATGAATGCTTTTGCTTCCGGCGTTGTGCATGCCGCAATGCGGTAATGGGATGAAAATGTTTTCACCGTATCGCTTGCCGGAAGCTGGACGCGCAAGAACAATGTACCCGGCATCGGCGGTCGCAGAGGATCGACTGTCGATTGCGCCAGCGATAATGAAACACAAAATAAAGATAGAATGAATGATCGCAGCATGAATTTCCCGATGACAATTATGAAAAATTCTTTCTTCTAATCAATTAAGAAATAGAATGAAATTCAAGTCGGCATTACAGCATGCCGCTTTGCTTGCGCAAAAACCATTCCATCGAGAAGAGCAAAATCACAAGGGCAAGCACCCAGCGGGAATTCCATAATTCGATTTCGGCGGCGCGGGTGAGTTCCCGCGGTTTAAAATTCGGAAGCAACGCAATGTCCTTTGGCATTTCTGAAATTGCGATGGAAGCATAATATTTGCCGCCGGTGTGTGCGGCAATTTGCTGCAAGAGCGGCTGATTCATGCGCGTCTCAAAAAATTCTGCATTCGCTCCACCGACGGAAAAGACGCCGTTGCCTGTGCCGATTTCTTTTCCGCCGAATTGCACGCGCGCTGAAAATTTGTAATCGCCTTCCGGCAATTGATCGAACGCCGCGCGATACTGCCCGCTGCCGATGGAAGTTAATGCCAGCGTCGAAGTTTCTTTGCCCTGCACTGCCTGCACTTCTATTTGAGCATCATCCACCGGTTGATAATTTTCATCATATACCTGCGCGGTAAATTCGACCGGTTCCTCTGACGTGAAAATATCTTTTGACGGCTGCACGCGAATGCGCCGGTCGTCCTCCCGCGTTGTCAACCAGCGAACGCTGTGGACGAGCATTTGTTCCAACAAGCGCGATTGCGGGCTTCCCGCATCCGATAATAATTGCCATCGCCAAATTCCGTACCCAAGGATCGCCTCGGATTTTTTTTGTTGGAGATTTTGAACGACGATCAAAGGATCATTCAAGACCGTTGATTGCAACCGTGCGGTTGCCAGCACCGATGCTTCCGGTTTTGCGCGACAGTTGTTTTGCATGCGAAATACCGGCGGCAGCGTATTCCACAATGTTCGCGTGTCGTTATTCGCTTCATCGTTTAATATCGGATGCGTTCGCTGAGATTCGTTGACCGCGATAAAAATTTGTTCTTCGTTTGTTCCGGTTTGCTGCCATGTGAACGGCAGCCGTTGCTCGATCGGTTTGAGTTTTGAATACTCCGTCGTACGGCTGGCAATAAAAAGAAACGGCGTATCGTTGGAAAGCGAATGAAAGAGCGTTGAAATATTTCCCGGCATGCTTTCCGCAACGGGAAATCCGACAATAATGACACACTCTGCGTCTGCCAAAAAATTTTGATCCAGCGCATGTGCCTGCGGCTGATCCTGTGCGTATTCAATAAAAGTTTTGAGATCGATGTCTTTA
>DATKMP010000029.1:0-4550 GCA_035541775.1 Bacteroidota bacterium
AACCAGAATATCCTGATGGTAATCAGATTAAATATCATGATTTCATTTCAGACAAATTTGAATATCAAGGTGATGATATATTAATCAATACCATAATTAATTATTCAAGAAACAAAACGGAAAAGAAATTAAATTTTCAAGAAATTAAGAATAGTTATATTAAGGAAAGGGGAAACATTTATGATTCTAGACATTTGTCAAATGGGCATGATGTTTCAAATATTGTATTCATTTTATTAAAAAAAACTTTCCGTTCTAATAATAATATGCTAAATGATTTTAAAAGTATTGAAAATAGCTTAATATTAGCATATGAATTCGAGGATTTTAAAAAAACAGAGCTATATAAAAATATACAAATTTGGTCTGAAGGAAATAATCAGCAAATATTTAGAGATAATTAACAACACTCCAATGCAATGAAATGGAATTAAAGTTCTTCCAACAAAAACAAAAGGCGATGTTTACACATCGCCTCGATAGTTGATACTATCCACCTCCAAACTCGTTGGATTGGTATTAATATGGATTTTTTTACTGAGAATGTCAATATGCATGAACAACAGGCAGGCAAAGCCCGCCATAACCAATTTGAGGGTTCTTGCAACATCATCGCTTCGCGAGCACTCCCGACCTTGTAAGAGTTCTTCCCTAAAATAAAAAAGGCGATATTTACACATCGCCCTCCTTAAAAAATTATTTCAGCAATCGATCTAACGTTCGTTTAACATCCGAAACGTTTGCCGGCAGGAAGATCGGCGGGTTGGGGAATTGAGACTTCACACCCGCGAGCGTCTTTTCATGGTAGTCCACTTTGAACTGCGAGAATTTCAATCCGTGTGCGGTGGAGATAACGACCACGCGGTCTTTTTTCTTGATCACTTTTTGCGCGATCAATTTTTCTAATGCCGCAAGCGCAACGCCCGTTTGCGGACAGGTGAATAATCCGGCGCGGTCTGCGCGTGCAGCCGCATTGGCAAGTTCTGTTTCCGTTGCCTGCTCCACAATGCCGTCGAATTCCCTTAACACTTTCACGGCACGTTCATAACTCACCGGCGCACCGATTTGAATTGCCGAGGCGGATGTTTTCTTCGCCTGCACGTCGCGGTAATTTTTGTAGCCGCTAAGGAAACTGAGATACAGCGGATTCGCGTTTGCCGCCTGCGCACAAATAATGCGCGGCAGTTTTTTAATCAGTCCGAGTTCTTTCATCAGCAGCAATCCTTTGCCCAGCGCGCTGATGTTGCCGAGATTGCCGGCGGGAATCACCATCCAGTCCGGTACTTCCCAGCCGAACTGCTGAATAATCTCAATGCCGACGGTTTTCTGTCCTTCCATGCGGAGCGAGTTCATGGAGTTGGCAAGATAGATGGAATTATCCGCGGTAATTTCCTGCACGATTTTCATGCAGCCGTCGAAATCCGTATCAAGCGACAGTACCGTGGCACCGTTGGAAATGGGTTGCACGAGCTGCGCAGTGGAAACTTTTCCTTTCGGCAGAAAGACAATCGTGGGGATGCCTGCTGCTGCGCCGTACGCCGAAAGCGCCGCCGATGTATCGCCGGTGGAGGCACATGCCACAGCGCGGATCGGTTTGCCGTCCGCAATCATTTGCTTCACAGCAGAAACGAGCACCGTCATCCCGAGGTCTTTAAACGAACCCGTGTGGCTGTTGCCGCACAGCTTCACCCATAAATCCGGTACGCCGATCTCTTTGCCAAAGCGTTCCGCCCAGAAACAATTCGTGTGACCTTCGTACATCGAGACAACATTCTCGTTCTTCACCGAAGGCATCACCCATTCTTTTTTTCCCCAGACGCCGCTACCGTACGGCCATGTATGCGAACGCGTGCGCTCATCGAATAATTTTTTCCATTGCGATGCGGTCCGTTTCTTCAGCGCTTTCACATCGTGCTGCACATCGAGTAATCCGCCGCAATCTTCACAGCGATAGATAATGGCATCAATCGGATATTTCTTTCCACAGCCGCGAATACATGCTAACCAGCTTTTCATGTTCTACTCCATATTCTCTCATTCTTTTTTTGACCCCCTCTTTGATTCTCCCCCCTATAAGGCGGAGAGACATGTCTTCTCCTTCCTCTCGAAGGGGAAGGCCGAGATGGGGTCATTATATCCAGATCGTTATTGTTGTCACGATCATTAATCCAAACAATACATATCCCAGAACGACATGATGCCGTTCCGTCGTAATAAATCTTGCAAGCACATCGCCTGCCTTCAGCCACGCAACCATACTCGGTATTCCGATCATTGCAAAGCTCAATCCGTACACGGCTGCATTCAGATGAATACTGCCAAGCTGCGGCATAAACGCACTTGCACCGCCGATCGCCATAATCCATGCTTTCGGATTCAGGAACTGCTGACCGAATGCTTTGCCGAAACCGATGACAGGTTTTTCCCGATGGCCGGCATGGATGTTCATGGTGCGCAGCATCCATCCAAGATACAGCATCCACACAGAACCAACGATGCGGAGAATCAATCCTGCCGACGGATTGGCCAACAGAATACCGTCAATGCCATAACCGGAAAACACACATTCGAAAAGAAAACCGAGAAATATTCCGAGCATCACCTTCCCGGAATTTTTCATGCCGTATGCTTTGCCATAGGAAAAAAGCATTAAGTTATTCGGGCCGGGCGTAAACGAAGTAATGATCGTAAAAATAAAATACCCGACGATGTTATAACTCATGCAACTCCGTTACGGCTTTCCGTTGAGAAAGAACTCCATCAATTCAAAACCTTTTGGGAATACGATACCGGTTGTCGCAGCGTTCGCTTCGCTCAACGGCAAATGTACAGTACCGCTGATGCCTGTTCCAGCCATCGCAAACGGAACAGGTTCGTTCACATGACCTTTCGTCGAAACTGGCGTGGGATGATCCGGCAGGACAACAATGCGCCAAAAGTCGTAATTCTGCAATTCTGCCATCACCGGTCCGATAATGTGTTTGTCGATTTCTTCCAGCGCTTTCTTTTTTACATCGGCTTTGCCTTCGTGCCCGGCTTCGTCCGTCGCTTCTACGTGCACCAGAACAATGTCGTGATTCTTCAGCGCTTCGATGGCAGCGAGTCCTTTGCCGCGATAGTTTGTATCGAAATATCCTGTTGCGCCTTCCACCTGAATAAAATCGAAACCGATGAGATAGCCGAGGCCTTTGACCAGATCGACCGCCGTAATCACCGCGCCGTTCAATCCGTATTTTTCTTTGAACGATTCCATCTGCGCTTTTTTGCCCTGTCCCCAGAACCACACGGAGTCAGCGGTATTTTTGCCGAGCGATTTCCGTTTCGTGTTGATGGGATGATTCGCAAACAGAGATTTGCTTTTTGCGATGATGTCGTTCAGTAGTTCGACATTTTTTCCACGCGGCAGTAAATCAACAATTTTTTTTCCAATGTGATCGTGCGGCGGCATGGTGGTGATTTCGGAAAAATCATGATTTTTTACGACCATCAAATGCCGGTACCCAACGCCGGGATAAAATCGGATATCGTCACTGCCAAAATTTTTATTCATCTCATCGATGAATGCTTTTCCTTCTTCGCTGGAAATATGTCCCGCACTATGATCCGCCATTGTATCGTTGTTGATGGTGATAAGATTCGTGCGGAAAATCCAATCGGTCGGCGAAACATCGATACCCTGCGCAACCGCTTCAATCGGTGCACGGCCGGTATAATATGTTGCGGGATCGTAGCCCATCACCGCCGTCATCGCTACATCGCTTCCCGGGGGAAGATGCTGCGGAACGGTATGCGATAACCCCTGAATGCCGGTCATCGCAATCGCATCGAGATTCGGTTTGAAAGCCGCTTCAAAAATCGTTTTGTTGCCGAGTTCGGGAATCGGATAATCAGCACAGCCATCCGGAACAACAACCACAAATTTCTTGCTCACGAAAAAATCCTTTACTGTTTGTGATTGATAACGTAATCATGAATTTGCTGCACGGCGGCATCTGCGTCTTTTGATGCAACGATCAGCGAAATACCGAATTCCGAGGAACCCTGCGCTATCGCAATAATGTTGATGCCCGCATTGCCAAGTGATGAAAATATTTGCGATGCAAGTCCCGGTGTACTGCGAATACCGGTTCCGACAGTTGTGACAATCACGATATCATCCATCGACCAAACGTTGTTGATGTCGCCGCGTTCAAGTTCAAGCGTAAATTCTTTTTCTAATGCTTTAACGACCTGCGGAACAGAATCCGTCGGAATGACAAAACAAATCGATTGCTCGGACGATGCTTGCGAAATCATCAGCACGTTTGCTTTCTGGCGGGCAACAGCAGAAAATGTCCGTGCTGCAATACCGGGTACGCCCATCATACCGCGTCCTTCCACGGACACAAGACTCAACTTTTTAATGACGGCAACGGCCTTCACTTCACCTTTCGTTGTTTCCGGTTCACGGACAATACGTGTTCCGGGGAACGTGGGATTGAAGGTATTCTTTACCCATAACGGTGTACCGCGTTCCAGTACCGGCCAGATGGTTCGCGGATGCAGAACCT
>DATKMP010000030.1:0-5405 GCA_035541775.1 Bacteroidota bacterium
GTTCAAAATCGAAGCCCTGCCAAACAGGGCTTTGAAAAATGATTTCGAATCTTCATAATAGATTATTTTTAATTCCACACGCGCACAGGCAACACAACCATCGAAATGCCTTCCCATTGTAATCGTTGCTGAATAGCTTGCGCCGTTTCATTATGTAATATTTTTTGATACCATTTTTCTTTTTGGAAAACTAATTTTCCCGCAAAGAACACGGTATTGGGAAAATCTTTTGCCGCAGCAAGGCATAATCTTTCCGCTTCTTCCACGGCTTCCGTGCCGGTCGATGTACGGAACTCGGCAGGCAATCCGAGATGGCGTGAAAGCGATACATATTGCTCCAGTGCGCTGCGCGTCTCGCGTTCTAAGTTTTCAACTTCCGCGTTTCCCTTGAAACTTCCAGAATCCACAACAGCAACTGAGACAAAAACAGCTTGCTTAAAATATCCTGGAAATTGTTTCATAATGTTTAGAAAAGAATGAATTCCCAATCCATCATAAGAACCGACCAACAGCACAGCGGTGGGATAACGCGGATTCAACGGCGATGCAACTCCCATGGGTTCTGGCTCCGACGGAATATCTTTTAAAATATCCGAGAGCGCCCGCATTTTTTTTGCAACCACTCGATAATGATAACGGATCAACGTACACAAAAGGATGAGTGTGCTGGTGATAACGACCGTCATCCATGCGCCTTCGGCAAATTTTTCAACGATGACAACCGTAAGAATGGTAAGGCAAAGCACGAGACCGATGCAATGAATCGGCAGAGATTTTTTCCATTCGGGATGCGAGCGGCGTTCAGTGATCCAAAATCGGACCATACCGATTTCGGTCAACGAGAATGTAATGAAGACGTTGATGGAGTACATCGTCACTAATGCATCGATATTGCCGCCGGTATAAAATAACGTGGCAATCGATGCGCCGCCGATTAACATGATGCCGTAATGCATGGTCAGGCGATCGGACAGCGAACTGAATCTGTGCGGCAGCCAACGGTCGTTCGCCATGTTCGCCATCACGCGCGGTCCGTCGATGAATCCGGTTTGCGCGGCAACGAACAACAGCGCCGCTTCTGCAATCAGCGTCAGAATCACGAACCACGATCCTAATCCGACGCTTTCAATCATCACAGCGTTTAACGTTTTTCCTTCTTGCTGATTGACACCCATCAACAAATACAATAATAAGATTGCGCCAGCCGTCACAGCGAGCGAAACAGCCATATACACCATAGTCCGTTTTGCTGTCGGAATGCGCGGCTCGCGCATGATCTGAATACCGTTGGAGACGGCTTCAATGCCGGTGTACGTTCCTGCGCCGCGTGAATAGGCGCGCGCAAGAATGATGAACATCCCCATCAAACCTAGGGTGCTAAATCCTGTCGAAAGATTATGATGCACTTGCGAAGTCACGGTGGGAATCTGATGAAAATATTTTATGCCGCCGCCGAGGATGACGATAAAGTGCGTCAAAAGGAACAAAAGAAAAATCGGTGTCAGGATCGTGATGGATTCTTTGACGCCGCGAAGATTCATAACGATCAGCGCAAGAATAACGATCATATCGACGGGAACCATAAGATAGCGATATTCAAGAGGAAGAAAACTAAAAATTTGTGCCGTGCCGGAGGCGATCGATACAGTGATGGTTAAAATATAATCCACCAACAACGCGCTGCCGGAAACAACGCCAAACGGAGCGCCCAATAATTTTGTGGCAACAACATACCCGCCGCCGCCGGAAGGGAAGTGTTCGATGATGCGGCTGTATGCATACGAAATAATAAAAACCGTAAAGGCCGTGGCAAGCGCAAGAATGACGGCAAGTTCGGTGTGCCCGCTCAATGCACGAAATGCTTCATCAGGGCCATAAGCCGACGAACTCAATCCGTCTGCGCCGAGTCCTACCCATGCCATAAATGCAATCAATGAAATTTTATGAAACAGATTTGGATCGTGCAAATCCCGCGGCTTGCCGATTAATAGTTCTTTAAGACTTTTCACAAACAACCCTTCGCTGGTTCGACATAAGTTTTTTTATGGCCTCGATCTATATTTTTATATTCTCGTTATAAGAAATAAACTAAAGTGTACAAATCTTTTATACGAATCCATATAAAGAAAATATAAAAATTTTATAAAGAAGTGATCGGATTGAAATAATTGAGAAATTTCAAGAAAAAAACGAAAAAACTTGGTTAAAATTGAAAAACCAAGAATAAGAAACGTTCTCTGCACGATTTCAGCATACACCATCATTCCGGCTTTTCATAGTAACAAGAAAGAATAGACATTGGCCGTCTGAGGATGAATGTAAGATTGAAGAAGAACGTAAATTACTTTGTGAAGTATTCGGAAGAAATGAATTCAGATTATTCGATCAATATTTTCATACGGGTTTTGTTTCTTGATGGGTACACAACATGGAACGGTACGTTAACGATGTCTCCGTATAAGGAGTACCTGCAAGCAAATAAAATTTTTTATATACGATCGTTCTTACTCATGATGCAAACTTATTTGATCTGTGTGCTTTGGCCGTACATTCCGAATAGGTCATATGGCTTTTTGCAGTATGCATCATTCAACACAAAAACAGTCAAGAGAATATACACAAGAAATCCTAACAGGACGAGCACTTGCGCTTTCGATGTCTTTTGTATTTCTTGCCGCGATTTCACTTCGCATACTTCACCCGGACAATACTGAACTTTGTCTTTAAAGAACAGCGGATAAAACTTGCAGCCGAGGCAAATGCCGAACGCCGATTCGAAAAATAAAAACACGAGACAGGTGAGACAGATAATTCCAGTGATGGGACTGTAAGCGTTGATGATGACAAGATGAAGGAACATGATTGCGGCAAGGCACACGCCGATGATCCATGCAAATTTCTTTTGCCGTGCGCCGACATATTCCGGTGTTTGATTCCTGACGATCAATCTGCCGAAAATGAGCGTTGGAGAAAACTTTGGATTGATAAATACGCGGATAAGAAAATCTGTGAGAAAGTATGTGATGAGATATTTGATCGGCACAAAATTTTGTTTGAAGATAACAAGGATGAACGAAAAAAACATTGCTACAAACAGCAACCCCGCCGAGGCGCGAATCTCTCGCTCGTTCAACACAGGAATGGTATAACCTTCTACATTCTCGCCAAAGTGAACGATTTTACTCATAGTATGCTCCTTTTGATAATCCTACCGGATCACTCTGAAAAATAGTGTTGATCTGTAACACGCCTATATTACGCAATGAGAATAGGGAAGTTGCGGAAAAGGCAAGGGTTCAAAATTTCCGTGTCTGCGTGATCGGGTAAAATGTATCCATTGTTCCGTCTTTTGTATAAGTCGATTTATGAGAATGCATGGTATATTAATATCGTAAAAAAGTTGAATATGATTTATTGGAAAGGAAAGACAATGCAAAAGCGTAAACTTGGCAAAAGCGGATTAGAGGTTTCGGCACTCGGACTTGGTTGTATGGGAATGAGTTTTTCGTACGGGCCGCCGAAAAATAAACAAGAAATGTTCACTCTGCTTCGAACAGCAGTCGAACGAGGAATAACATTGTTCGATACGGCAGAAGTTTATGGACCATTTACAAATGAAGAACTTGTCGGTGAAGCTCTCGCTCCGCTGCGCGACCGAGTAGTGATTGCAACAAAATTCGGTTTTAAACATGATCCTAACGGAGGAACGCGCTGGATCGGACTTGACAGCCGTCCGGAACACATTAAACAAGTTGCGGAAGCATCATTGAAACGATTGAAGACAGACGTCATCGATTTGTTTTATCAACACCGCGTCGATCCGGATGTTCCTATTGAAGATGTTGCCGGTACAGTGAAGGATCTTATCCGCGAAGGAAAAGTAAAACATTTCGGACTTTCGGAAGCAGGAGTAAAGACCATCCGCCGTGCACACGCTGTGCAGAAAGTGACAGCGCTGCAAAGCGAATATTCGTTGTGGTGGAGAGAACCGGAAGAGGAAATCTTTCCCGTGCTGGAAGAACTCGGTATTGGATTCGTACCGTTCAGTCCGCTGGGCAGAGGATTCCTGACGGGAAAGATCGATGCGCAAACGACGTTTGATAAAACGGATTTCCGTAACAGTTCTCCACGCTTCACGCCGGAGAACAGAACCGCAAATAAAGCAATGATCGATTTGCTCGATAAACTTGCAAAGCAAAAAAAAACAACGCCGGCGCAAATTGCGCTTGCATGGATTCTGGCACAGAAACCATGGATTGTGCCGATTCCCGGAACGACGAAACTAAGCCGCCTTGAAGAAAATATTGGAGCAGCTTCCATCCATCTTACCGAGGGCGATCTACAGGAAATTGAAACTGCCGTTTCGGCCATCGCCATTCAAGGTGCGAGATATAATGAGAGCAATCAAAAATTGATCAATCGATAATATGATGGTGAACGTATAATGAAAAAAAATATTCTCATTTTATCCTCCAGTCCGCGGAAGAACGGAAATTCCGAATTGCTTTGCGATCAGTTTATCAATGGAGCGCAAGAAGCCGGACATCATGCTGAAAAGATTTCGCTCCGAGAAAAAAATATCCATTATTGCACCGGATGCGGAACATGTTTCAACACGAAGAAATGCTCCCAGAACGATGATATGGCGGACGTGCTGGAGAAAATGATTGCTGCCGATGTGATTGTGATGGCAACGCCTGTCTATTTTTATACGATGTGCGGTCAGATGAAAACCTTGATTGATCGAACCTGCGCCCGCTATACGGAAATCAACGATCAAGAGTTTTATTTTCTTGTTACCGCTGCCGACGGAAACAAAAGCGCAATGGAACGCACGATCGAGGAATTTCGCGGCTTCACCTCCTGCCTCGACGGTGTGAACGAAAAGGGAATTCTCTACGGCGTCGGCGCTTGGCACAAAGGTGACATCAAGAAAACGAGCGTGATGAAACAGGCGTATGAAATGGGAAAAGCAATATAATGTTATGGAAGAATGCCAAATCTATGAGCATCAGTGAAACAGCAAATAAAAATCATGAGGAATTATTTCCTCATCACACATCCACATTAAAAGTAACAGACCCGGAATTCATAGAAGTGTTCGATAATTTTGCATTCGATGAAGTACTGCGGTATGGGAACTTGGAGAAAAAGACGCGCTTGATGGTGATCCTTGGAGCATTGATTGCAAGTCAGACACTAAATGAATACAACGTCATGCTTGGAGCTGCATGGAACGCCGGTGTCACTCCTGTCGAACTAAAAGAAATCGTCTATCAAGCAGTTCCGTATGTCGGACTTGCGAGGGTGTTCGATTTTCTTCATGCAACAAATGATTTTTTAAAAAGCAAAGGCGTTGCATTGCCGTTGGAAAATCAATCGACGACCACACCTGAGACACGATT
>DATKMP010000031.1:0-17332 GCA_035541775.1 Bacteroidota bacterium
TTGCAATTCCTAATTCAATACGATGAAATAAATCATTCGCTTCTTGCTGTTTTCTGATTTCAGATCTCGTATGAGGAATATTTTTTTTCGACGGCACAACAATGCGCTCTTGTGCTTCGACAAGTTGAATCACTACACAAAGAAGAACTATTACGGCAAGATGCCTCATACGTTAGCAAAATATCAGAAAACGCGAAGAAAGTCAACGAAAAGCGATTTGATAATTCGATGATGTACGAGTTGATGATTGTTCTTACATAATACCGATCTAATTTCTTCCTCTACACCATTGTGCAAATGCCGTTATTCATAATTCCTACGGCTTTCCCTTTTAACTTCCAGCAGTTAAACGGCGAGTTTTTAGATTTGGATTTGAACGCGTTGGTATCGACAATCCATTCGAGATTAGGATCGATGAATGTTAAATTGGCGACCTCGCCTTCTTCAATTTTAATTTGCGGCAATCCGACAATCCTTCTCGGATTGTTGGTAAATTTTTCGACGAGTTGATAAAGTGTGAGATAATTTTTCTCGACTAATTCTGTAATAGAAAGTCCAATGGCTGTCTCAAGACCAACGATACCAAACGGCGCTTCGGTGTACTCAACTTCTTTTTCGTCAATCGTGTGCGGCGCATGGTCAGTTGCGATAGCATCGATGGTGCCGTCTTTCAATCCTTGCTTTACCGCTTCGACATCATCGCGCGTGCGTAGCGGCGGATTCATTTTTGTATTCGTATCAAAACTTTCCACCGATTTATCGATCATCGTAAAATGATGCGGCGCAGCTTCGGCAGTGATATGTAATTTTTCGGCTTTCGCGCGGCGCACATGTTCAATCGCATGCGCTGTGCTGATATGTGCGACGTGATATTTTGCATTCGGAATATAGCCCAGCAAAATAATATCGCGTGCGATCATCAATTCTTCTGCAATCGGCGGAATGCCCGGCATCCCAAGCCGCGTGGATTCGAATCCTTCGTTCATCACGCCGCCTTTCGTCATCGTTGGTTCTTCCGAATGTTGAATGACCGGCAAACCGAACATCGACGAATATTCCAGCACAAGGCGCATCATTCCTGCACTCGCAATCGGCGCGCCGTCATCGGATAATCCGACAGCACCAGCTTGCGCAAGTTCAGCAATCGGAGAAAGCTCTTCGCCTTTTCTTCCTTTCGTTGCCGCTGCAATCGGAAACACATCGACCAATCCTTTGGTCACACGCTTGCCGGCATCGTGCACGTACCGTACAACAGATTCATCATCGATAGCAGGATTGGTATTCGGCATACAGCACACGGCGGTAAATCCGCCAGCCGCTGCCGATGCACAGCCCGTCTCAATTGTTTCTTTATGTTCGTACCCGGGCTCGCGCAAATGCACGTGCATATCGATAAACCCCGGCGTAATTATTTTTTCTTTTAAATCGACAACTTGATATGTTTTATCCGCAGAAAGTTTTTTTCCAATTTTTTCAATCGTTCCATCCACGATCAGCATATCGAGCGATTCGTCTTTTCCCGTATTCGGATCGATCACTCGTCCGGATTTTAAATATAATTTCATGTTCGTCTCCTAATTCGAAGTTCCAAGTACATACAACACCGCCATTCTCACAGCTTCACCATTCGTCACTTGTTCGAGAATAACGGAATGTTCGCCGTCCGCAAGATCGGACGAAAGTTCAACATCGCGGTTGATCGGCCCCGGATGCATAATGGTGATGGGTTTCGGCGCGCGATCTACTTTTTCTTTCGTGACCCCGAAGTATCGATGATACTCGCGCAGCGATGGAAACAACCCGCTCTTCTGCCGTTCCAATTGAATGCGCAGAACATTCAACGCATCGACATGCGGAATGATGTCTTCCAATTTGTAAAACACTTTCACACCGAGGTCTTCAACATATCGCGGCATCAAGGTTGCCGGCCCGCAGACAGAAACTTCTGCGCCCATTGTTTTCAATCCAAAAATATTCGAGCGTGCGACGCGGCTGTGTAAAATATCTCCAACGATACACACACGTAATCCATCCAACGTTCCATATTTTTCCCGCAGCGTCATCATATCGAGCAGCGCCTGTGTCGGATGTTCGTGCTCACCGTCTCCAGCATTCACGACATTCGCTTTCACTACACGGCTTAAAAAATGCGGCGCTCCGGTCGATGAATGCCGTATCACCACCATATCGATTTTCATCGCTTCGATGTTGCGCGCGGTGTCTTTGAGTGTTTCGCCTTTTGATACGCTGCTTCCGCCCGCCGCAAAATTTACGACATCGGCAGAAAGACGGCGCTCGGCAAGTTCAAAAGAAATGCGCGTGCGTGTCGAGCTTTCAAAAAATAAATTGACGATCGTTTTTCCTTGCAGCGGCGGTACTTTTTTTATCGGACGCCCAAGTACTTCTTTAAATGATTCAGCAGTATCGAGAATCAGCGTGATGTCTTCTTTACTCACGCCTTCCAATCCCAGAAGATGTCGGCTTTGCAAATTCATTTTCCATCCTCCTCTTTTTCAATCAACACAATTCCATCTTCGCCATCGATTTCCGTCATAAGTACTTTGACTTCTTGCGACAGCGATGTCGGAACATTTTTTCCGACAAAGTCCGCTTTGATAGGAAGCTCACGATGTCCGCGATCTGCAAGAACCAAAAGTTCGATTTGCGCAGGACGACCAATATCCATTAGCGCATTCAATGCTGAACGGACGGTCCGTCCGGTGTACAGCACATCGTCCACCAATACAAGCGTTTTATCTTTAATGTCGAATAAAATTTCCGTGGATTTTAATTTTGGCTGATCCAATCTTCCATGTAAATCATCTCGATAAAGAGTGATGTCTAACGTGCCAACTGGAATTTCTTTGCCTTCGATTTCTTTGATAAGATTGGCAAGACGATAGGCAAGATGTTCGCCGCGTGAACGAATTCCGATCAGTGCAATTTTTTCTAAGTCTTTATTATTTTCCACCAATTCATGTGCAAGGCGATTGATGGTTCGCCTGATGCCGCCGGCATCGAGGATTTGTGTTTTCAAAGTGACCTCCATAAAAAAACCCTTTCCCGACGATTTCGAGAAAGGGTTTTACACTTTGCGCTGCGTGATGAACACTGCAAACGCAGACCACTCTAAATTTTTCTTTTGCCCTTTCCTACCTCGCCGGATAGGAATTAAAGGAAATGTTCAAAGAACTTCTAAACTTATCGATTACAATATAACGAACGGTTCAAAAAAAAACAAGACAATCGAAAGTTAAAAAATGGTTTTATTGACATTTGATTTTCACGGTTGCTTCTTTTAATCCATCTGCAACTGCAGTGATCGTTATCGTGCCAGAACTCGCTGGTTTCGCACGCACAATCACCAATGCCAATCCGTTGAATGCTGCTCGTTCATGTGATGGAAATGGAACGAGATTCGTTGGATCGCCATTATCCGTTGCAACAATTTCTCCCGGACCATCGATGGAAAATTTAATGAGGTTATTGGAACGCGGCACCGTCAATCCGTTTCTATCCGTTACGCGAACTGTGATAAACGATAAATCTTTTCCATCGGCATGAATTTCGTTTCGATCTGCAGCAGCTTCTAATTGTGCCGGAACATCAGTTGTCTTCACAACATCTTCCGCCCATGATTTTCCGTTTTTGTACGCAACCACTTTCAATTCGCCGGGTTCATAAACAACATCATCCCATCGCAATCGATATTCAAATTGTTCTTTCTTTTTTCTTCCGAGCGATTTTCCGTTCAGAAATAATTCCGCTTCGTCGCCCGAAGTGAACACATGCACCGGCGTAATTTTTCCGATACGCTCCGGCCAGTTCCAATGCGGAAGAAGATGCGCCATCGGCAATTCAGGACGCCAGTGTGATTGATATAAATAGAAACGATCTTTTTTAAATCCGGCAAGATCGATAATTCCTGTGTACGAACTGCGCGCCGAATAATACGGCGTCGGTTCGCCGAGATAATCCCAGCCGTTCCAGACAAATTCACCGGCAACAAACGGATGATGATCGAGCGCGCTGAAAACTTTATCTGCCGTCGATCCAAAATCCACCGCGTGCAATTCATACGCACTCACTTGACAAATTGTTGAATCGCCACCTTTTCCTTCGCGAATCGGCGCGCTGATTTCTTTCGAGACCGGAAACAAATACACACCGCGGCTACTCGCCGCCGATGCGGTTTCACTGCCGAGAATTATTTTTTCTGGAAATTTATTATGATACGCATCATACGATGGTGTAGTACGAATGCGTGTCGTTCCTTCAAACTCCGGTGATTGTCGAATTCCTTCACCCTGATAATTTAATCCAATGACCTCCAGAACTGTCGGAAACGGCATATCGGGTTTTGCCCAATTCATTGCAGAGGTCACTAAGCGTGTCAGGTCTTCGCTTTTCACAATATCGAGCAGTTCCTTCGCCATCGCAGCACCAGCGTTATCGGTATATTGTTCGCCGACTTCGTTTCCAATGCACCACAAAATAATGGAAGGAGAATTTTTATCGCGCCGAATCATTGCGCGCAAATCTTGTTCATGCCATTCTGGAAAAATTAAATGGAAGTCGAGCGGCGTTTTCTTTCGTTCCCATGAATCGAATATTTCATCCATCACCAAAAATCCCATGCGGTCTGTCAACTCCAGCAATTCAGGAGCGGGAGGATTATGAGATGTACGGATGGCATTGCAGCCCATGTCTTTTAGTTCCTCAAGCTGACGTTCCAATGCACGAACATTGATTGCCGCTCCTAATGCGCCAAGATCATGATGCTGACACACACCTTTGATAACGATGTGTTCGCCATTGATAAACAATCCGGAATCTGGATCAAAGCGAAGTGAGCGAATGCCGAATCTTGTTTCATATTGATCGATTGCTTTTCCGTTATGCCACAATGTCGTGACGGCAGCATATCGATTCGGTGTTTGTGTCGGCGGCGGTCCCCAGAGTTTTGGATGTTGAATGACAACAGAATTATTCCACTTTGCATTCGTTTCTGCAGTCATATTAAGCATATATGAATTAAATTTTGCGACCGGCTCTCCAATTTTATTTCCGTCAGCAGCTAATAAGAATATTTGAGTTGTTGCAGAAACTTCTATTGAGCGATTCAATGTGTTATCGATAGATATCTCAAAATGAACTGTTGCGGAATTTTGTGAAACATTCGTTGTTGTCACAAATGTTCCCCATTGCGCGATGTGAACAGGATTGGTTTTTGTCAGCCACACATTGCGATACAATCCTCCGCCCGGGTACCATCGTGCCGAAGCAGCGGGATTATCCAAACGAATTGCCAATTGATTGACGTTGCCCACATTGATATACGGAGTTAAATCAACGCGCCACGAATTATATCCGTACGGCCAGCCGCCGACCAATTTTCCATTACACCAAACCATCGCGTACGACATCGCACCATCGACATCGAGAAAAATACATTTGCCGGAATCTGATTTCGGAATTTCTAATTTCTTTCGATACCACGCGACACCGGGACTCGGCAAACGTCCCATACCGCCGCCGATTTCATCATCGTGATTTTTTATAAACGGTCCCTGAATCGCCCAATCGTGTGGAAGATTCACGTTCTCCCATGAACGATCGTCAAAATCGCTTTGAACAAATGGAAAATTACTTCCAGGATTTCCTTCGGGACGAACGTAACGTTTCGCAGCGTCTTTCATGAAATCATTCCCTGAAGTCAAAATCCATGGTTTCAACACGATGTGATTCGATTTGAGATTCTCCGCTTCGGTCGGTTGGGCATCGGCGGGTTTATCCGTTATATTGTCTTTGATTTCCGGACGCACATCATAAATTAAATCGTCTGCCTTTGCCGTTGAATCATACTTATAAAATTTCCAATCTTCATCGATGGAAATACATTGTCGTGTTGTACTGTTGGTACCCACGCTCGAGGTTTGTGATAATGCAGATGGAAACGCAAGCAACGAAAGGCAGCACATAGCCGTAGCGAAATTCCGCAATGCAAAATGGAATGGAAAGAAAGGATGGGATACTCTCATAAAAATTTCTTTAGAGAAAAATGATATGCGTCTGCGTTTTCATTCATCAAGAACGATCCTCTTTAAATTTCGCATCCTGCACATCGTGATAGGTTTGTTTTTGTTCTTTACGCGGCGGCACAACAACGCGCGGCGTCCTCGGCTGTGTATGCCTTCTGCCAAATAATATTCGTGCGATATCTCTCGCCAAGAGATAAACGATATAAATGATAACTGCATCGACGCACAAACTGAGAAGCCCGTGAAACACTTCGGTTGCCTTTTATTTTTTAATTAAGGGATTATAATATTCAACCGGCGCTTTATTGGGACGGAGAATTTGTTCCAGCAAATCTTCGAAATGATCGGGGTTGTTCACAAAATCAATTTCGGTCGCTTTGACAATGAGCAACGGCGCAGATTTGTACCGGAAGAAAAAATAATTATACGCTTCGTTGAGCTCGCGAATATATTCTTCCGACATATTGCGTTCCATTTCCCGCCCGCGAATTTTAATGTTGTCCAACAATCGTTCAACGCCGGATTGAAGATACACAACAAGATCGGGCGGCGGAATGCTTTTTTCGATGGCGGTTAAAACATTTTCGTACAGTTTCAACTCATCGTCCCGCAGGGTCAGGTACGCAAAGATTTTATCTTTTTCAAAAATATAATCGGAAACAATATGAGAATGAAATAGATCTGCCTGATACAATTCCTGCTGTTGTTTGTATCTGCTGAGCAGAAAAAAGATTTGTGTTTGGAACGCAAAATGTTCCGGATCTTCATAAAATTTTGGAAGGAACGGATTTTCTTCAAACTGTTCCAGCACAAGTCGTGCGCCGAGGCGTTCGGATACCATACGCGCAAGCGACGTTTTGCCGGCGCCAATAACTCCTTCGATGGCAATATAATGTATTTCAGAAGACAACTGCACAGTTTATTTCTCCATTTGCTGGTACACGAGTTTTGATGACCGACGGACGGCGCTTGTATCCGGACAACAACGCAATAATTCATCGATGGTGCGCTTATGCAACGGATCGACAAATGTTGCCGCAATTTCTTTGAGCGGAATCAGCACAAATCTCCGGTTTGCGGCTTCAGGATGCGGCAGACAAAGTTCGGCATCTTTCACCACTACATCGCCGAAGTACAAGACATCAATATCAATTTCCCTTGGCCCCCACCGTTCTGTCTTCGTGCGTCCCAATTGCTGTTCAATTTCTTTTGCCGCTCTTAATATTTCTTGCGGCGATGCATTCGATTGGAATTCAACGACGGCGTTCAAAAACATCGATTGATCTTTGTTCCCGACCGGCTCAGTTTCATAGACAGAAGAACACGCGATCAACTGTAATGCAGAAACGGCATTCAATAATTTTAGCGCTTGCTGCAAATATTGCAACCGATCGCCGACATTCGATCCAAGACCGATGAAAACACGAGCCATACGAATTACGATGTTCGTAACTCCGTTATTTCCACTTCGACATAATCAATGACGCCTTTGACGGGCGCACCGGGTTTACGGACACGCACTCTCACTTTTTGCACCAGCGAAAATTTTTCCAGAATTGTTTTTCCGATGGTGCTTGCAAGCGATTCCAGCAATAAATGTTTTTTCTCGAGCACGATGGTTCGGATAGAATCATAGACACGTTCGTAATTAACGGTATCTTCCAACCGGTCACTTTGCGCGCCTTTTGAAAAATCACAATGCAGCTCGACGTCCACTTCAAATTTCCCGCCAAGATTTTGTTCATCCGTCAGCACGCCGTGATAGGCGTAGAACACGGCATTGTGTAAGCGAATAATTCCTTGTGTGGTATGTTGCGTTTTCTTCATGATGACCGATCAAATTGCGGATAAATATAGAGAACGATGTCGCGAAAGGCAATTTATGCCGCGGATATTTTTTCCGTAGCCGTTCGCAATCTCCGGACCACTGTTTCCTTCCCCAGCACTGCCATCATTTCAAATAATCCGGGGCCGGCAGATTTTCCAGACAACGCCAGGCGCGCCGGATGAATTAAGGCGCTTGTTTTGAGTTGCAATTTCTCTGCGAACGAACGTAAACTCGCTTCAAGTGCATCGTGTGAAAAATTCGGTAATCCTTCTAACAAGTCTGCAAACTGTCGCATAAGAGAAGGTGTTTCTGCATGCCAATGTTTCTTAATTGCAGCTTCATCATATTCTTTTGGATCAGTAAAAAAATAATCCGAGATGTTCACAAAATCCTGCGGGAAGGTTAAGCGATCTTTCAATAATTCTATGACCGATGCGAGATACGTTTCATCATGAATAATAATAGATTTTTCTGCAAGCAGCGGCTTCATCATCGAAACCAATTCGTCGTTTGGTTTTAAACGAAGATGCTGTTGATTCAACCAATTCAATTTTTCCACATTGAACACCGCACCGGATTTCCCGACACGCTCCAATGAAAATTCCTGCACCAATTGTTCCATCGAAAATATTTCGCGGTCATCGCCGGGATTCCATCCAAGAAGAGCAATAAAATTGACGAGCGCTTCTTTTAAATATCCTTTGGTGCGATAATCTTCCACCGCAACATCGCCTTGCCGTTTGCTCAGCTTGGATTTATCGGGATTGAGCAGCAGCGGCAAATGCGCCATCACCGGTACATCCCATCCAAAGAATTGATAAAGCAAAATATGTTTCGGAACACTGGAAAGCCATTCTTCGCCGCGAATGACATGTGTAATACCCATCAGATGATCATCCACAACAACTGCAAGGTGGTACGTCGGAAAACCATCGGATTTGATCAACACTTGATCATCCAGAACATTGAATCCTATCGTCACGCTGCCGCGGATAACATCATCAAACATCAATTCGCCTTCTAACGGCATTTTCATGCGGATCACATAGGGTTCGCCGGCAGCAACTCTGCGCTGTGCTTCCGCTGGATCGATATTCCGGCAATGACGGTCGTAGGAAAACGGCAGTTTTAATTCTTTGTTTTTATTCTTTACTTCAGCAAGACGTTCAGGCGAACAAAAACAATAATAGGCATTACCTTTTTGAATCAATTCTTTTGCATGGTCTTGATAGATGGGAAGCCGTTGCGATTGAATATATGGACCGCTGCCGCCGTTTTTATCAGGCCCCTCATCGTACTCAACACCCGCCCAATGGAGTGTCTGAATAAGATTTTCAACGGCGCCTTCGACTTTACGCGATTGATCGGTGTCTTCAATGCGAAGGATAAATTTTCCACCGAAATGTTTTGCAAAAAGATAATTATACAGCGCAGTGCGTAATCCGCCGACGTGCAAATATCCAGTAGGGCTCGGCGCAAAACGCACGCGAATATTTTTGTTATTCATACTTTTCTTCAAGACATAGAAAAGGCGCTTCGCATTTCGAAACGCCTTTCCCTATTTTTGTTTCTGCGTTGTATCAAGATACTGGGAGATGCTTGTAAATGCAAGACGAGGAACGATCTCCATCATTTCGACGGGGAAGATTGTACAACATCTCGTCGCTTCGTTGTTCAACATCCCGGAGATTATTTTTTTATTTCTATCATTCATTAACACCAGATTTTTTTGTTGCATACATAAATAAATTAAGTTATTTTATATCATAACATAAATAAATAAGGTACCGTACCAATAACAAGGATAAGGAACATTATGGAAAAAGAAACGTTAGAAAATCTCTTCGCTTCCAACGTATTTAATGATGCTGTTCAGCGAGCACGTCTTCCGAAAAATACGTACAAAGCTTTGCGAAAAACTATTGACGAAGGATCGCCGTTAGATCCTTTGGTTGCAGACATCGTGGCAAATGTTATGAAAGATTGGGCAATCGAAAAAGGTGCAACCCACTTCACACACTGGTTCCAGCCGATGACTGGTATCACGGCAGAAAAACATGACTCCTTTATTTCTCCCACTGCGGATGGACGAGTCATAATGGAATTTTCCGGAAAAGAATTGATCAAAGGCGAACCGGATGCATCATCCTTTCCCTCGGGCGGATTGCGTGCAACCTTCGAAGCGCGCGGCTATACGGCATGGGATTGCACTTCGCCGGCTTTCTACAAAAACAATACCTTGTATATTCCAACAGCATTCTGCTCTTACACCGGCGAAGCGCTCGACAAAAAAACGCCGCTGCTGCGTTCGATGGAAGCATTATCGAAACAAGCTGTACGCGTGTTACGTGTTCTTGGCAACACCACCGCTACAAAAGTGACCACCACTGTCGGACCGGAGCAGGAATATTTCGTTATCGATAAAAAATTGTATGAAAAACGAAAAGACCTTATTCTCACTGGCCGCACGTTATTCGGTTCCAAACCGCCGAAAGGTCAGGAATTAGAAGATCAGTACTTTGCGAATATCAAAGAGCGCATCGCAGAATTTATGTTCGAAGTGGATGAAGAACTCTGGAAGCTCGGCGTTCTGTCCAAAACACGCCACAACGAAGTCGCTCCTGCGCAGCATGAACTTGCTCCGATTTTTTCTACCACGAATATTGCAACCGATCACAATCACTTAGTGATGGAAACTTTGAAAAAAGTTGCGAACCGTCATGGATTAGTTGCTTTGCTTCATGAAAAACCATTTGCCGGCGTCAACGGTTCGGGAAAACACAACAACTGGTCGATGAGCACCAACGACGGCCAGAATTTGCTTGAACCGGGAAAGACACCGCACGACAACGAACAATTCCTCATTTTCCTTGCTGCAGTCGTTCAAGCTGTCGATGAATATGCGGATGTTCTCCGCGTCGCTGCCGCCGTTCCTGGAAACGATCATCGCCTCGGCGCGAACGAAGCTCCTCCGGCAATTATTTCCGTATTCCTCGGCGAACAGTTGACCGATATTTTTGAGCAGCTCGAAAACGGCGGTGCAACATCGTCAAAAGACGGCGGAGTTTTGAAACTCGGTGTTTCCACGCTGCCGGCTCTTCCCAAAGATGCCACAGATCGAAACCGCACATCGCCGTTTGCCTTCACCGGAAATAAATTTGAATTCCGCATGGTCGCTTCATCCGCTTCTATTGCAGAACCGAATACGGCTCTCAATACCATCGTCGCTGAAACACTTTCCCGCATTGCGGACAAATTAGAAAAAGCGAAAGACTTCGACGCAGAAGTGCAGACGATTATCAAAGACATCGTGAAAAAGAACAAACGTGTTATTTACAACGGCAACAACTACACGGACGAATGGGTGAAGGAAGCTGAGAAACGCGGACTGCCGAACATCAAATCGACCGTCGCAGCCATCAAAGTCTTGACGCTCGATAAAAACGTTGACGTGTATTCGAAACATGGTGTCTTGAGTAAAGAAGAATTGCATTCACGGTATGAAATTTATCTTGAAAATTATACGAAGGTCGTCAATATCGAAGCGTTGACTGCCCTCGATATGGCAAAGCGTGAAATTCTTCCTGCCTCGTTGAAGTACGCCGGTAATGTTGCAAGCGAAGTTGCAGCGTTAAAAAGCGCTTCAGCAAAATCTGCGGCAGCAGATAAATTGTTGTCGGAATTAACTTCTACCATCGATTCGTTCGGAAAGAACATCGATGCATTGGAAGCATCATTAGCCGCTGTCCCCGATGGCAATGCTCTGAAGCAAGCAGAATATTACCGCGATGTCGTCTTCAAAGCGATGGCAACGTTGCGCGTGGACGGCGATAAATTAGAAACTCTCGTCGATGAAAGCATCTGGCCGTTACCGACCTATGCCGACCTCCTCTTCAGAGTCTAATGTATTTTACGATAACTGAAAAACCAACCCGGATTGAAAAATTCAGTCCGGGTTTTTTATTTCCGAAACAATTCCGGATAGTTTTCTCTTAGCGTTTTTTTTGTTATACTATTGCAAAAGAATTATTCATTGAGGCAGTTAGAACTATGGAACAGATAGAAAAGAATGATTTCATCCGAGAAATCATCGATGAAGATTTAAAAACTAATAAATTTAACGGACGTGTGCACACGCGCTTTCCGCCCGAACCGAACGGCTATTTGCACATCGGCCATGCGAAATCCATAAATTTGAATTATGGCATTGCACACGAGTACGGCGGCAAATTCAATATGCGATTCGACGACACCAATCCTTCGAAAGAAGAACAAGAATATGTCGATTCTATTATCGATGATATAAAATGGCTCGGTGCAAATTTCGAAGATCGATTGTTTTATGCGTCAGATTATTTCGACCAAATGTACGAGTGGGCGCTTCAGCTTATACAAAAAGGAAAAGCGTACGTCTGCGATTTATCGGCAGAAGAAATTCGCGATATGCGCGGTACGTTGACGGAACCGGGAAAAGAAAGTCCGTACAGAAATAGAAGCATCGAAGAAAATTTGGATTTTTTCGAGCGCATGCGCAAAGGCGAATTTCCCGACGGCTCCAAAACACTGCGCGCAAAAATCGATATGGCATCATCGAATGTGAACTTACGCGATCCGATTATGTACCGCATCGTCCATGAAGATCATCATCGTCAAGGAAACAAATGGTGCATTTATCCGATGTACGATTGGGCACACGGATTGGAAGATTCCATCGAAGGAATCACACATTCAATTTGTACTTTAGAATTTGAAAATCACCGCCCATTGTACGATTGGTTTATCGATCAATTAGGAATTTATCACCCGCAGCAAATTGAATTTGCTCGATTGAATCTCACGTACACAATTATGAGCAAACGAAAATTACTTCAGCTCGTAAACGAAAAACATGTTTCCGGCTGGGACGATCCGCGAATGTCCACCATCGCAGGATTTCGCCGGCGCGGTTACACATCAGAAGCAGTTCGCGAATTTTGCGACCGCATCGGCGTTTCAAAAAAAGACAGCTTGATCGATGTCTCGATGCTCGAGTGGTGCATTCGTGAAGATTTGAACAAACGCGCACAACGCGCGATGGCAGTACTGAATCCGATTAAAGTTGTTATCACCAATTATCCGGAAGGGCAGGAAGAAGAACTGCCTGCTGTCAATAATCCCGAAGATGAATCTGCCGGTACACATCCTCTTCCCTTCTCGCGCGAATTGTATATCGATCAAGATGATTTCCGCGAAGTACCGCCGCCAAAATATTATCGCTTGTATCCCGGCAATGAAGTGCGGCTGCGGTATGCGTATATCATCAAGTGCGAAAAAATCATAAAAGATGCTCAAGGAAATATTATTGAACTTCAATGCACGTACGATCCGCTTTCCAAAAGCGGAACGCCGACAGCAAATCGAAAAGTAAAATCGACGATTCACTGGGTTTCCGCTCCGCATGCTGTTACTGCGGAAGTGCGATTATACGATCGGTTATTCGTCAAAGAAAATCCGGACGATGTTGAAGAAGGAAAAACGTTCTTAGACAATCTTAATCCGAATTCGCTGCAAGTGTTGACGAATGCAAAATTAGAACCGCTGCTTGGAAAAGCAAATCCCGGCGACCGGTTTCAGTTTGAGCGTGTCGGATATTTTTGCGCGGACTCGAAGGATTCCAAACCCGGCGCACCGGTATTCAACCGTATCGTCACGTTGAAAGATACCTGGGCAAAAATTTCCCAGCAAGAACAAAAGAAGAAATAACTTCAATCTTTTTTCCTTAAGCCCCGAATGTTTATCCGGGGCTTTTTTTATACCTTCTGACGATCATAAAATCCATGCAACTATTTTTTATAAAAAATGGTTATGAAAGAAATAAGAAAGGATTCAATATGAGAAAAAATATTTTTTGCCTCTCCGTCATTTCTCTCATTGTCGGAACATTCGTCTGCCGGGCTCAAGAAAAAACGATGATGATGCCTAATATGTCTGTCACATCACACGCCATCGCAGTGATAACGCCGACGAAAGGAAGTTCTGTTTATGGAATCGTGACATTTGAATCGACAAAAAAAGGCGTGCATATTATCGCATCCCTTTCTGGATTGAAACCCGGCAAGCACGGATTTCATATTCATGAATTCGGAGATATTTCCTCTGACGACGGAATGTCGGCGGGCGGTCATTTTAATCCGGCACACATGCCGCACAGTAATCCGTCCAGCGAACAACGCCATGCAGGCGATATGGGAAACATTACAGCCGACGATTCCGGGAATGCACATTTGGATTATTATGATTCTGTGATGTCGCTCGATGGTCCTCATTCGATCATCGGCCACGCAGTCATTGTTCACGAAAAAGAAGACGACTTTACAACTCAGCCGACCGGAAATGCAGGAGCGAGAATCGGCAACGGAGTTATCGGCATCGCAAAATAATTATTCGTTCCGCTAAAATTCGATTTCAATGCCGCCTACAGGAAAGAATGCAAACTGATAGACCGTTTCTTTTGTGCCGTCGCTTCGGTATTCATAATAGAACACATTCTTCCTGTTCAGCACATTCATCAGCGCGATGTACGCATTGATATTCCAATGCTGCATATAAAATCTGCTGATCCATTGAAGATCCAACCTGCTGTAATCCGGATAGCGTGCCGAGTTTATATCGTTTGAAGCAATCCACACGCCCTTGGACCACTTAATATTTCCTTCCCACGTTTGTTCGTTCGTCACAAAAATGTTCGGCGTGTACGGCCCGCCGGTTTGATAGCGATAGCGGAAACTGATTTCCATTTCATCGGAGATCGGCAGAATGTAAGAAGGATATTTGATGAAGAATGTTTGGTCATTCAACCAAGACCGTGCACCTTTCGCAATTTTTCCTCCGACCAAATTAACAATGACCGGATAGTCGTATTGTGAACGATAGGTACCGACCAACGGCGGAATGCGCGGATCGGTTTCCATGGTCTGCGATAAGGAAATGCTGACGGTGCCGTAATAATTTGTCACCTGTTTCTTTTGAAGAAAGAATTCAATTCCATACGAAGTTTTTTTACCGATGGCTAAATTTTTATCGGACCAAAACGTATCGATGGCGGAATAAATAAATTGTTCGCTCACAGATAAATTGGAAAATTTTTTATAGTACGCCTCAAGACTCAGTTTGATTCCTTCATCCATAATATGCTGCAATCCTAACACAACATGATCTGACTTTGCATTCGCGAGATTTCTATTATAACCGATGGAACGATCGTCGGCATAATACGGAAGCGGCTGCGTTTGCCAATATTCTCCTGCTGATAATGAAATCGTTGTTGTCGGAGGAAAAATATCGTACGAAATACATCCGCGAGGGCTGAACTGCCCTTGATGCGAATACGTAAAATAATCGTAACGGCCACCCAATGTCAGAGACAATAGCGGAAAAATGGAATAGTGATCGCTAAGATATGCGGAAAATTTCGTTGCATCGCCAAACGATAAATCGTTATAAATATTTCCGTCCGGCGTACGAGTTTGCGTTTCATAAATTCCATCATGATTTAAATCGTAACGCGTGAGAGTTCCTGCGAATGTTGTTGCGCCGGTCCAGTGATTCGTTGTTTGTATTTGCCCGCCGAGCGAAATTTCATGCTGCGGAAGAATTTTATAAAACATATCGTACTTCAACGCATACAATGCATCATCTTCATGACTGTTAAATTCCGGCAAAGTATTTAGCGTTGAATAATCGACAACGTTCCCTGCATTGTCATAGACGCGGCGCGTAAAATCATTCTGCACATCGACATTGTTTTGAACGCCGACCGTATACAGCGTCAATACGGAATATCCATCCTTCCCCCAAAGCTGTTTCAGATTTACACCAAGCACATATTGCTTGCTATGATCATTGATATCTTCAATGCTGCTTGAATCTGTAATGCCAGCTTTTTGCGAATTACTTTCTTTCGGATCACCGGCAATATAAATTCTGCTGTCGCCATAGAGTCCACTGAGCGATAGTTTTGTCGATGAAGATAAATCGTACACGACCTTAGCTTGCGTATCCCAATATTTGGGAACGGCAGTCAGAGAAATTGCAGACATTCCGATGAGCTTATCGACAATTTCTAATAAACTTTCTCGCGCAGAAAAAATCCATGAACCTTTGCCATCATTTAATTTTCCTTCCATCAAGGTACTCAATCCCGCCATATTGAAACCGCTGTTCGACGCAAAACTTTTTTCACGGTCGCCTTCGCGAATTTTAATATCCATCACGGACGACATTTTATCGCCGTACTGCACCGGAAAACCGCCGGCAGAAAACTGCACGTCGTCCACTAAATCGATATTGATCATGCTGATCGGTCCGGCAGAATTAAAATCATTCGGATAGTGATTGATGGATGGAATTTCCATATAATCCATCACCGTTAAATTTTCATACGGCGCTCCGCCGCGCACTATCAATTCGTTCACATTATCGTTCGAGCTTGCAATGCCCGGAAGATTTTGAACGACACGCTGAACATCCTGCACCGAACCCGGCTGGCGTTTCACTTCCGCGCGATCATAATTATTGACACTTAACGGAGCTATTTCTGTTTCACGATTGAAGTACGTGGCCTGCACCGTTGTTCCGCTCGTTTGAACGGCTTGTTCGGAAAGTTTCATCGACACTTTCGTACTGCGCCCTGTTGAAACGACGACATTTGTCGTGATCGATCCATCATATCCGATGATCGTTGCTCGTAAGCTGTACGTTCCTACCGGAATATTTTTAATATCAAAATGTCCCGATGAATCTGTCGATGCACCGAAGGATGGTAATTCCATAACCTGCACATTCACTGATGGAAGCAATTCCTGCGTTTTACTATCGATAACAGAGCCGACAATTTCCCCGCGATATTGTTGTCCCCAAAGTACTGAGCAATTGATAAATAGTAGAATGAGTAAAGAATTCCATTTCATAATCATCTCAATGCAATTTTCATGAATCGGTGTCGAAATAAATTCTTTTTCCTCTTTCAAAAAGAATTCATCTTTTATACGATAATGAATACCAATTGTTTCATGTTCAACATGGAAGAAGGGCATTATGATGTGCACATAATAAAAAACCCGTCGGAGGTGACGGGTTTTTGAATGATACTGTATCGAAAAAAATTATGCTTTGCCAGCACTGCCAAGCACGTTGATGTTTTTGTGCTTATACAATTCTTTCAACTGATCGCGCGCGGGTCCGAGATATTTCCGCGGATCGAATTCCGCCGGATTGTCGGTCAACGCTTTGCGCACCGCAGCAGTCATCGCAATGCGTCCGTCGGAATCGATATTGATTTTGCACACTGCAGAGGCCGCAGCTTTGCGCAATTGTTCTTCAGGAATTCCAACGGCATCTTTCATCTTTCCGCCATTGCTGTTGATCACTTTTACTAAATCTACAGGAACAGAGGATGAACCGTGCAACACAATAGGAAATCCCG
>DATKMP010000032.1:0-4528 GCA_035541775.1 Bacteroidota bacterium
TGCCCGCCGGCAGGTACAACGCCTTGCGTCTTATCTCGTTCTCGCAGGATCGTAATGACGATCCTTTATATATTTCTTAATGGCTCAACCACTTTCGACTCATCGACTTTCCCTTGCTTTTCCTCTCCATTTTCGGTATTGTAATTTGTATTTATAACGAACAAATACATTTACATACAACTTTGGATATCCATAATACAATGAAACGACTTTTCTTCTGCTTCTTCCCCATCGCACTTGCAGCCGCACAATCCATCGATCCGAATGCACTGCAAGGATATCAATCTCTGCAAACATCCGCACTGTATTCCCGCTTGTCGGTCCTTACAGCGGATAGTTTGGAGGGGCGCGAGATTTCTTACCCGGGCCAGCGGAAAGCCGCACGTTTTATTGCACAGGAATTTCAGAAATTTCATTTAAAACCAATCGGCGATAACGGAACGTACTTTCAGCATTTCAACGTCACCGCAACGGGAATGGATTCAACATCGACCATCGTTGCAGCAATCGGCAACGTTTCAACAACATATCATTGGGGAAAAGATTTTATCGGTGGGCCGACGTTTGACACAACGGTTTCCGGCAAAGCCGCATTCATCGGTTATACGGATACGGAACTCGATGATGTTGCAAAAGAAAAATTATCCGGCCGCATTCTGTTTGTCTTTATCGGCAAACGCCGGTACGCAGACGACACATCGCGCGCAATGCTCTTGCAGAGATTATTTGCACTTCGCCGCGAAACATCTGCCGCCGCCATGTTGATGGTAACCGACGATGAGGGCACTGCATCGTTCCTTCCTGTCCGATCTTTTTTGTGGAATACCGGAGCAGATAAATTGGCGATCAAAATGCCGGACACAACGAAACCGGTGCAGCAATTGAGCATCCGGTTTATCGTCTCTTCGGAACTTGCCCAATCCATTCTTCAAGGAAGCGGAACGACGTTGCAACAGTTACGCAGCGAATCGAAAAAAGAAAAAATATTTGCACCGCTCTTTCTAGATAATGTTACTGTCACCGTCAACAGCAAATCGATTCATGAACTTCGGCAGACAGAAAATGTTGTCGGTCTGCTGGAAGGAAGCGATCCAATATTAAAAAATGAAGCTGTTGTGATCAGTGCACATCATGATCATCTCGGAAAAGATTTGGCGGGCAATATTTATCATGGTGCAGACGACGACGGATCGGGAACAACATCGCTGATGGATTTAGCAGAAGCATTCGCCAAGAATCCGGTGAAGCCGAAACGCAGTATTTTATTTTTATCGGTGACGGGAGAAGAAAAAGGATTATTCGGATCGTCGTATTACACCGATCATCCTCTTGTTCCGCTTCAACAAACGTTCACCGATTTAAATATCGATATGATCGGACGAACGGACGATTTGCACCAAGATAGGCCGGCGCTGAATTATGTGTATGTGATCGGTTCCGATAAAATCAGTCCGCAACTCGATAGTTTGTTGAATGCCGCGAACAAAGAATCGGAGCACATCGATCTCGATTACAAATACAATGACGAGAACGATCCCGAACAATATTACCGTCGCAGCGACCATTATAATTTTGCCAAGCATAATGTGCCGGTCGTATTTTTCTTCACCGGCAATCACAAAGATTACCACAAGCCGACCGATACGATTGAAAAAATTCAATTTGATAAAATGCTGAAGATCGATCACCTGATTTACGATCTTGCATGGAAACTTGCAAATCTCGACCATCCGCTTGTCAAACCGTTTACACATTGATATGTTATCCAAAACCGAGCTTCAGGAAAATTTGCATACTACAATCATCGGAAAGAAATTATTTCTTTTCGATTCCATCGATTCCACCAACACATGCGCAAAAGCTCTTGCCGAAACAAATTGTGAAGAAGGAACTGTGGTGATCGCAGAGATGCAAACAGCGGGAAGAGGAAGATTGGGAAGAACGTGGTCATCCGACAGCGGAAAAAATTTATTGTTTTCCATTCTTCTTCGTCCTGCAATTTCGATTGAGCAATCTGGTTTGCTGTCGCTGCTTGCCGCCGTAGCAACATCTTCAGCGATTGAGTCGGTACTCGGCATAAAAACTTTTTGTAAATGGCCAAATGATTTATTGTTCGAGGGAAAAAAATGCTGCGGCATTTTGCTTGAAAGTTCTATTACAGCGAAAACATTTCAGTACGCAATTGTCGGCATTGGATTGAATGTGAACCAACCTCAATTTCCGGATGAACTGAATGCACGCGCGACATCGCTCATCGCTGCATCGGGCAACAGCATCAATCGCACAATGCTCTTAAAAAGCATTTTAGAATATTTTGACCGATATTACATTATGCTTTTAAAGAACGATACCGATACGATTGTAAAAGACTGGAGAAATCGTTCGACCATGCTTGGCAAGTCTATCACATTCATTCAAGAAAATAATACGATCACCGGCATTGCTCGTGATATTACAAACGACGGCGGATTAATTCTCGAAACGCCGACCGGTACAAATGTATTCTATGCCGGCGAAGTAACTCTCTCATCAACTCAAGTATAATTTCTATGTTTCTTGCAATCGATATCGGCAACACACACACCGTCCTTGGCGTTTATCAGAAATCGAAATTGATTTCTCATTGGCGCATTGCAAGTTCTTCTACTGTTACAGAAAAAGAACTTGCAGCACTGAATCAAACTTTTTTTGTTAAAGAAAAAATCGATATGAAGTCTATCGATGGCGTTGGAATTTCATCCGTCGTTCCTGAATTAACAGAAACGTATTCGGCCATGTCGAAACATTTATTTCATCGTACGCCGATGATCGTAAGTTCCGAGTTAGATTTAGGAATTCATCTTCAGTACGATCATCCTGCTGCACTCGGCGCCGATCGAATTTGCGATGCTATTGCCGGATACAAAAAATACGGCGGCCCGCTCATCATCATCGATTTCGGTACGGCGACGACGTACGATGTTGTCGGAACGAAGGGAGATTTTCTCGGCGGCGTCATCGCTCCCGGCATTGCGACCGCAGCTTCAGCACTTCATCAACGCACGGCAAAACTTCCGAACGTCGAATTGCAAGTACCGCCGGCAGTTCTCGGAACGAACACCACGAACAGCATTCAGTCCGGAATTTTATTCGGTGCACTCGATGCAGCAGCAGGAATGATTGCGCGCCTTCAAAAAGAAATTCAAAAGCACGAACGGAAAAACGCGGCGGTCATTGCGACGGGGGGATTTTCAGAATTTATGGCTGAACATTCCAGCATCATCCGGTATGTGGAACCGTTCTTAGTACTGGACGGCATACGATTGATTACCGAACGGGCCGGGAAAAAACAAAAATGTTAACGCTGACTATGATGACCGGGTGATTGCTTCCATTTCTTGCTTGAGACAATCCAGCTCTTCCGTCCCCGTGTGATGCGCGTAGAGCATTCGATACAGTTTCAACAAACTGCGAACGGCTGCTTCCAGAACAGTTGTCTCGTTTTTGATGTGCTGCAACAATTGTCTCACTTCCCGCTGCTGCGCTTCCGACAGCTGCCCGCAAAATTGTTCGCCCTGCATTTCGAGATCGCTGTTGATGCCTGCAAACGATGCATTGAGTTTCGGCGTCAGCACATTGAGCATATCGCGCACTTTATCCGTTGCCATCAAATTCAAATCCACTTCGCGCGATCGTTCTTCTTCGATTGCCCGTGCAATGCGCAGTTGTCTCCGTTCATACGTGGCGTTAATGACAATGCCGAGATGTTGCAAATCCAATTGTTCTTTCCGAACATAATCATACGCGCCATTCTTCATCGCTTCCACAGCAACCGATTCCGATCCTGCGGCGGTCAGCATTACCACGGGAATTTCAATATGCTGTTGATGAATCCAGCGCAACAAATCCAATCCGGTCATTTCGGGCATATCATAATCAGTTAAAATAATGTCGAAGTGGTCGCTTCCATGTTCTAAAAGTTTTTTGGCTTCGCTACCGTCGCGCACAACCGTCGTGCGGTGTTTGTATGTTTCTCGAATCTGATTTGCGATAACATCCGCAAAAAATTCATCATCTTCGACAACTAAAATATGCAGCGCTGTTTCTTCCAAAAGTGCACTCCCTCAGCTTATTTGTTTAACGAATGCCAATCTACGGAATTCTGTACGAAGTTTCAAATATCCCCCGTCACAATTTTGTCGTTATTTTTTTATGGCTGAATGACGCGGCAAAAGATATGTTTTTTAACTTAATGTATTCCCAGCATGACAAGAGAAGCGTTCACCAAATCCACAAGCGGAGCGAAGTACAATCCCAGCACGATCGTTGGAATGATAAACGCGATCAACATCAATGTCTCGGTACGATGCAAGGCAATCGGTGCAGCTTGCGCTTCAGGATCGCGCAAAAACATATAGCGTAAAACACGCGCGTAGTAATAAAGAGAAACGACGCTGTTGATCACGCCGACCATAGCAAGCCACAACCATTTTGCATCGAGCACGGCTGCGAACAAATATAATTTTCCGATAAAGCCGGCGGTCGGAGG
>DATKMP010000033.1:0-2507 GCA_035541775.1 Bacteroidota bacterium
AAATTTGTTTGTTCGGATGCCCATGGCACATCGAACGCGCGAGACGAACGTGAAATATGTTTGTGTGTTTCGCGGTACGGCTTTGCCTCGGAACTGATTTTGTCTTCGAACCCTTCGATCACCGCGCCGTCTTCTTTGAGAATGTTGCCGTCGATAACGCGGACATCGCCGGTAATTTTTCCATGACGTTTCACCTGCAAATCGCCGCCGACCACCAGAACATTTCCATGAATCAAACCGTACACTGTCAGATCGCCGTTCTTGACCACGACATTATTGTCGATAATGTCGGAATCGTTAATGACCGTGCCTGCCGAATATATATGTGTGCCCGGCGCTTCTTCGATTTCAGGAAGAGTCAATCGTTGCTGTGGCTCGGTGAGCGTATCGTCCGATCCTTGATGCTGACGTTTTTCCAATTGATCATCCCACCGACTCGTGATGTGCTCCACGGCTCGTTCGATTTCTTTTCCAAGCCGGTCGCCCAAGCCGTCGTCATCAAACAATTGTTTGTCGTTCTCTGTTTCCGTTTGCGCTTTTACCGGAGCCCATGGTACACAAAACAAAAATGTTAGAATCAATATTAAAATAGTTTTCATAGGTTAACCTCGCTATATCCGACGATGTTAAGCATTTTTACGATAACGATAAATAAAAAGTTGCATTTCTAAGAAGATAGAAACGGATCGACAGAAATACAAATTCGGGCTTGTCTTCCATCGCGAAATACTTATATTAGAGATAGAACTTTTATGGGAAATGACGATGAAACTCTCGATCAATATCGACCATATTGCCACGATTCGGAATGCACGCGGCGGCAGCGAACCAGATCCCGTGCATGCAGCACGCATCTGCGAAGCAGCGGGTGCGGCTGGCATTGTCAGCCATTTGCGGGAAGACCGCAGGCATATCAAAGACGATGATGTGCGGCGATTGCGCACTTCGATCACCACCAAGCTCGATCTTGAAATGGCGGCAACGGAGGAAATCATCGCCATTGCCATCAAGACCAAGCCGGAGCTTGTAACGCTTGTCCCGGAGCGGAGGCAAGAACTCACGACCGAAGGAGGCATCGACATCGTTGCGCAAAAAAAATTTTATGCCGGCGTGATCAACCAATTTCGCAAGCATCATATTCTTGTCAGTTTGTTCATTGCGCCCGATGAAGCGCAAATTACAGCGGCTGCCGATATTGAAACGGATATGATCGAGCTTCACACGGGCGAATATGCGGAAGTAAAAACGGAACAAGAATTTCAAGATGAGTTGCAGCGCATCCATCATGCGGCAAAATTCGGAAAAGCTCTCGGACTCGGCGTCAACGGCGGACACGGATTGGGATATGAAAACATGCAGCCGGTGGCCGCAATAAAAGAAATCGATGAAGTCAGTATCGGATATGCGGTCATCGTTCGTTCGTTATTTGTGGGATTAGATGCCGCCGTGCGCGAGATGAAACAACTGGTAGATGGAACACTGCCTGTGCGATCTGCCTCCATTCACTAATTCGCAGTACGACTGGAGAATGTCCAATGGTTCATCGAAAAATATTTTGCAAAAAATTTTCTTTAGATCATCACCGCTTTATCTAACACGATTTGGTTTTTCAATCCTTCTTCTCCGGGAATGGGAGACGGGGCGTTGTTCAGAATGCTTTCAGAAAAAAAGGTAATTTCCTGCTCAACGAGATTGGGCACATCAATCTTTTCTATTTGTGCCGGGGAACCAATTCCGTTTTTCCCCAAAGCGATACGCAACGATGCTGTAATATCGCTGCGCGAAAAAGATTCCGCCGTCAATACGCCATCCTGCCCGACAATTTCAAGCACACTACGATAGTACGGAGCATGGAACGAACAGTAAATACTTGCCGGCGTACCGCGGGAAAATTGCAAGGCCAGTACGGCTGTTTCCTCTGTTGTCTTTTCGGTTGGCTCCGGCATACGCTGGCTTTTAAGAGAAACCACTTCGTCCTTCAACACAAACCGCAATGTATCCAAACAGTGCACACCGATATCGAACACACAGCCGCCGCCTGCAATTTTTTTGTCGTGCATCCACGAACGCTGCGAAGTTCGTGCATCGAACATGAACTCTGCCCGCGCATACGTTACAGCGCCGATGATGCCGGATTTCATAAGGCCTTTCATATACGCAAGCAGCGGCGAAAAGCGGAGCATGTGTGCCACCATGAGTTTAACGCCGTGTGCATTGCAAGCGTCGATCATCGATTGAGCTTCGGCAGCATTCATCGCCATGGGTTTTTCCACCAAGACATGTTTTCCTGCGCGTGCGGCTGCAATCGTATCCGGCGCATGATTGCACACCGCAGATGCAACATACACGGCATCAATGTCGGAGTGCTGCGCTAATGTTTCTGCCGAATCAAAAGCGAGTGGAATTTTATATTGTACCGCCTTTGCTTGCGCTTCGACAAGAGATCGTTTTTGGATAGCAAGAAGTTCCGCATTCGGCGATGCTTGCATGGCAGGCAGGATTCGACG
>DATKMP010000034.1:0-7673 GCA_035541775.1 Bacteroidota bacterium
GTAGAGCGCCAAGAGTTTTGAGCCCGGAAGCCTCGTTTCGCTTGGCGTTTTTTATTCCTGGCAGACTGAGTACTTTTTTAAGCACTCGCAGAGTGAAATAAGATCAACACTTCACTCCATACGATAAAGGTAGATAGAGAAAACAACGGATTTTATCCGCGCCCGTAGCTCAGCTGGATAGAGCGACAGCCTCCGGAGCTGTAGGCCGGGCGTTCGAATCGCCCCGGGCGCACGAATGTTGAAATATTGAGGAAACGGTCATTATGCTTAAACCGCAGAAAAAAATAACGAAAAAAGAAATTAAAGAAGATAAACTTGTCACAACATATTTTGAAGCGCAATCGTGGCTGGAAAATAATAAACGCCTTGCTGCCTACATTGTCGCAGCTCCTGTTGCAATAGTGTTAATTTTATTCTGGTGGCATTCGAAACGTGTTGAAGCGAACGATACGACGACCACACAGCTCGCGAAGATCATTTCGTATTACGATGCTGGACAGTACGACAAAGCTGTCAACGGCGTTCCGCAAGAAGGCGCACAAGGATTACAGGCCATCGTCGATGAAAATGGAAGCACCACTTCCGGTGAGATTGCTAAACTCTATCTTGCGAATTCGTATTTTGCATTAAAGAATTACGACAAAGCGCTTCAATATTATGATGATGTCAGTTTATCCGATAAAATGCTAACGGCGGCGGCGTATGCGGGCGAAGCTGCTGCGTATGAAGCCAAGCAAGATTACGAACATGCCGGAAAATATTTTGAGAAAGCGGCCTCTAAAAATATGACGATTGTTTCTGCACCGGATAATTTACAACGCGCAGCGATGAGTTATGCCGCGGCAGGACAGAAAGACAAAGCGGTCGATTTATTAAAGACGCTGAAAAAAGAATTTCCGACTTCTTCGCAAGCTCGCGATGCCGATCGCTTGCTGGCGGAATACGCTTCTTAATGATTCCATTGTATGACAACTTCAGCCGCCATGAAAATTACTCGACGTAGAAGAGAAATTTCTGGCGGCTTTCTTTTTCCATGCGTTCAGCATGACCAAAGAATGAATTTGCTGCATACGATCAAGGAAATTGACATCCTGTATCTTATCGCATAATGTTGTAACCAATCGTTTTCACTTGCGTAATTTTAAATGGCGAAATGATAGTTGACGGCGATAAATATTGCTCATGACACGGTTGACACGCATATTGCTTATTGGTACACCGGTGATTTTGCTGCCGTTGATCTATATCCACGATGTGATCCGTGTTATGGTGGAATTAGATATTTCCGTGGTCAATTTTTTGCGTGAACTCTTTATTTTTGCCGCGTATATTTCACTCGGATTCTTTATCGACAACCGTCGTCGTCATCTTAAGCAAGGATTGCCCAAAGAAATCGGCCGGTTGCTTATCGCAGTCGTTCTTTTGGAACTTTTCCTCGCGGGTTGCTCAAGATTTTTACCGGAAAATTTTAACGGAGCCGGGCTGAAACATGCCGCATTTGGGACATTGGTCCTCACCATAGCAGTGATTGCCTCCAGCGTTATTGCGACAGTTGAATTGTTTATCGTACGGGATCTTCTCTTCTTCAAAAAAAATAAAACGGCCAAACGCAATTATCGTTTATATCTTGCCATGCTGAGCGCTGCATGCGTAATCACGCTGCCGATGTTTTCCCTGGGTGATACGTGGGCCAGTAAAATCTTATTTGCTCTTGCCGTCATAATGATTATTGCAATTTCTTTCCGGCAAAGTTGGATCGTCTATCTTTCGAAGCGAGAAAAAATTTATACCATCATTTATTCCGGATTTCTTTTCCTTGCGCTGATCGGAATGGAAGTATTTTTTTCGCAAAGTGCAACGGTGGGCGAGTTTCTCTCGCAATACAGCGAGCCGCTGCATACCTTTATCAAACTCAATAACACCTTGGGCATTGTATATTTCGGCATTACCGGAATTACAACGCTCTTTCATCTTCCTACCACCGATGTCTTTGAGCGAAAACAATCCGAGCTGCACTCGCTGCATAATTTGAGCCGGCTGGCAACGCAAGTCTTTGATTTTCAGGAATTGGTCAACACTGTTGCGCAAATGACGACAGAAGTATGCGATGCGCGAAGTGTTTGGCTGGAATTATTGACGACCGATGAAATCACCGGCGTTATGTCCATCGATGTCGCTGTCCGCAAGAATATCACGCAAACAGAAATTGATGCACTGACGAATGAGAATGAACATGTTCGGTCATTATTGTTGGACACGCACAAAACTTTATTGATTGACGACATCTGGTCCGATCGCCGCACAAAACATCTCAAGGCAAAAGGAGTGCTGCGCAGTTCGCTGATGATGGCGCCGCTTGTTTCTCATCAAAAATTAATCGGTGTCTTGTACGCGACAAAAGAGGTTGAAAATGCTTTCGATCAAGATGACATCGATGTGATGACAACGTTTGCGGATAACGTCAGCATTGCGATTGAAAATTCCCGGCTTATTGCACGCTCTCTGGAACGCGAGCGTCTGCATCAGGAAATGATGGTTGCGCAGCGCATGCAAAAACGCTTATTGCCGCAGAGCTTGCCTGTATTGCCGCAGGTGCAGCTTGCCGCCAGTTCGGAATCATCGTTTGAAGTGGGCGGCGATTATTACGATATTTTTCCGCTGGCCGATAACAACTATGGTATTATTATCGGCGATGTTTCTGGAAAAGGAGTCTCGGCAGCATTTTACATGGCAGAGGTGAAAGGAATTTTTCTTTCGCTCAGTCAACTTTGTTCCACGCCGCGTGAATTATTGCTGCGCGCGAACCGGTCGTTGCTGGAAAGTTTAGAGAAGAATGCGTTTATTAGTGTTATCTATAGTGTGCTGGATGTTTCGAACGCGACGTTGACTCTGGCACGAGCGGGGCATTGTCCCGCGGTGTTTCTTTCCGAGGAACACAGCGAACTTATTCGTTCCACCGGCCTTGGACTGGGATTGGCTACCGATGAAATATTTTCCAACGCCACGGAAGAACGTTGTTTGCCGTTGAAACCCAATGATGTTTGTTTGCTCTATACCGACGGTATTGTCGAAGCGCGGAATTCGGAAGGCGAGGAATTCGGCTATGAACGATTGTTGCAGGCAGCGCAGCAATGCAAACACCTGCCGGCAGAAGAAATAAAAGAAGCAGTTCTTTCAAGTGTCCGAACCTTTCTCGGAGTGAATCCGTATAACGACGATGTAACGCTTGTCGTCGTGAAATGGTTAGGAACTTGAGCAGAAAAATGAAGGATGCAGCATACGTGTTGAAATCAGCACAAGAAGGAGAAAAACCATGAGTGATTTTAAAGTTCACCAGCGCGACGGTGAGGACGTGAGCGTGATTGAGCTGAAAGGATATTTAGATGCGCACACCGCGCCCGATCTCGAAAATGCTTTTCAGAAACTCTTGACGGAAAAAAAATACAACATCGTGGTCAATTGCCGCGATCTGTCGTACATCAGTAGCGCCGGGCTCGGCGTCTTTATGGCGTATGTCGAAGATGTGCGCAATAACAAAGGCGATATCAAGCTCAGCAATATGTCGCCGAAAGTGTATAATGTCTTCGATCTGCTCGGCTTTCCCATTTTGTACGAAATTTATAAAGATGAAAAAGAAGCGGTTGTGAAATTTCATGGCGCACAAACAAAATAACGATGGCTTTTTCAGCAAAACATATTTCCAAGAAAATCCAAAGCAAAACTGAAAGCTTGTTGGAAGCGCGGGATTTTGTCGGCACGGCTGCGCGGCGGTTCGGTTTTTCAGAAGAAGAAGCCGCGAACATTATGCTTGCGGTCGATGAAGCATGCACCAATATCATCAAACATGCATATCGGTTTGCACCGGATAAAGAAATTGAAATCGAAATTGTCGAAGGGAAAGAATCATTCGAAATTCGTATGTACGATAGCGGGGCACAATTCAATCCGGATGCAATACGCCCGCCGGATTTAAAAGAACATCTCGGGCATTTTCGCCGCGGCGGCTTAGGCGTTTATCTGATGAAGAAATTGATGGACAAAGTGGAATACAAATTCCAGCCGGGGAAGCGCAATGAAGTCCGTTTGGTCAAATATCGTTCCAATGCTGCATAAACGAAGGAACGTTTTACGAAAACGAAATCTGTTACGCCATCTCGTTTTATAAAAAAAGAATCCGCGCGCTCGGAATCTTCCGCACTGCTGCCGTTGATTGAATTCAGTCAGGTCGTCAACTCTTCACTCGATCTTTCCTTTATTTTGAATACCGTATTACGAACGCTGATGGGCAAAATGCTCGTGGCAAAAGGGATGGTACTCTTGCGGCAGCACGATACATCGCTGATGGTTGTTGCAACGAAGGGATTGACCGAAGAAGCATTGGGCGAATTCTTGCAGGTCGAACGATTACCTCGGGCTATTCAGCCGATTGCCATTCTCGCCGATAAAAAAATACCTTGGGCGCAATTTCTTCAATCGCATCATTTAAAGTTACTGGTGCCGATTCTTTCTCAGAAAAAAGTTGTCGGTTATATTGCGTTGGGCGAACGATTGACGAAGAAGGAGTATTCCTCCGACGAAAAGAAATTGATTCAGTTGCTGGTGAATCTCTCCGGTGCCGCCATCCAAAAAGGATTGATCATCGAACAGGTCAACGATGCGAATAAAAAATTGGACCGAAAAAACCAGGAACTGAACACGCTGTTCGATCTCAGCAAAGAATTTAACATCGGATTGGATTCGGCAAAGGTCGTTCGCTTAGTGACGTTTGCGCTGCTCGGGCAGGTCGGCATCAAACAATACGCGATTTGTTTGAAGCACCATGAGGAAATGAACATCGTCGCGCAAAAGTTACCGAACGTCGAAGGATTGCATGAACTTTTAAAGACCTTGTGCGAACTCGAAAGTCCGAGCACGATGCACGATTTATTAAAAACAAAACGGTACCGTTTTACCGCGGCAGAATTAACGAAGCACAAGGTCACTGCCGTTGTGCCGATGCACTTGCAGCAGCAAACAAAAGGCATGATGCTGCTCGGCGAACGCATTCGCGGCGGCGAATATACACAACAGGATTTTGAATTCCTGTATTCACTCGGCAATCTTGCCATCATCTCCATCGAAAATGCGCGGCTCTTTCAAGAAGCGATTGAAAAGCAGCGGATGGAAGATGAACTCAATATCGCGCGCGAGATTCAACAAGGGCTGCTGCCGGAATCCCTTCCCGCTATTCACGGGTACGATGTGGCTGCCGTCAATATTCCGTCGCTGCAAGTCGGCGGCGATTATTATGATGTGGTGGAAAAATCTGCGAACGAATTCGCGATAGCCATCGGCGATGTCTCGGGCAAAGGCGCGCCTGCCGCGCTTTTGATGGCAAACGTGCAGGCAGCTCTTCGCGCGTTAACGCCGACATGTGTTTCCGTTGCCCAAACTACCGGACAGATTAACGACCTGATTTGCGCCAACACACGAAGCGGCAGTAAATTCATTACGTTCTTCTGGGGAATTCTCGATGTCGCAACGCAGCAGTTCCGCTACAGTAACGCCGGGCACAATCCTCCGTATTTGTTACGTGCGAACGGAAGAATGGAAATGTTAGACAAAGGCGGATTGATTCTTGGTATTTTCAAAACCGTTGCGCCGTATGAAGAAGGCGTTGTAGCATTGAATAAAGGCGATACATTAGTGCTTTACACCGACGGCATCAGTGAGGCGATGAATGCGCAGAGCGAAGAATTTACGGAAGAACGATTGCAAACGGTTTTAAAAAAATCGGTGCATCATTCGGCAAAAGAAATTATCAACGATGTGCAAGCGGCGGTCGAAGCGCACACGCAGGGTACTCCGCAATCCGATGATATTACCATGGTGGTAGTAAAAGCGATTTGACGATTGGATGAATTGATGATTTAGTGATTGGATGAGTTGGTGGTTTTGTGATTTCCGACGCTGTGAGGGAGACCCGCCATGAAGATTGGCGGGTAAATTGTTCTCCCGAACTATCCGGGTTGCATAAAAATAAGGCATTTCATCTATTCAGAATCATGAATTTTTAACTGAAAAGCCGATATTTGTCTTAGATACGAGCAAAACATTCTAAAAAGCAGATATTTTTGCAAATAGCTGTCTGAAAAAGCTGGAAGCCAAATATTTTATCAGGAATGCGAATATTTTGGTGGGAAGCCCGTTGAAACTGTGGGAACGCAAATATTTTCCTGGGAATAAGAAATTTATCCGCCGGAGCGCGGATGAAATGGTGGGAAGGCAAATGAAACAATGGGAAACCCGTTGAAACTGTGGGAAAGCAAATTTATCCGCCGGAATGTTGACTTGCCCGCCGAAAGGCGGGTTTAACCGCCAATAGGAGGATTTACCGGCCGTTAGGCAGGTGAAACTTTAAAACAACACCTGTAGCCGCAGAAAACCTGATACTCCTGCCGGAGACTCATTCGGATGGTAGAATACACAATAATGTCAAACAACAGGAATTGCTGCTTCGGGGGAATCGTTCATCGGTCGTGCTTGCATTTAATGCTTGATTTTGTGTAGAAGAAGACACATATTTCTCACAAGCCAAGTGTTTTAAAAAGTTACGAATTTCAATTTCACCCATTTCAGCGGGATGACGTTTATGGTGGAAAAGGATGTAGCGTTTTATCCATTGCACGTACGCTTCTTCGGTGCGGATGCTCAGGTGTCTCAGACGGATGATTTCACGGACCTGATTGAGCAGTTTCGATGCCATAACTCTCTCCCTGAAATAGTTTTGAATAAATTACAAAAAAATATAAAAGATGTCTATATATCATGCGAATATGTAACGATATATAGACATTGTCTATCTAATATGTAGTTAGGCGGTTGCCAAATGTAACTATCATGAAAAAACAATCAACTCAAGATATCGAAAGATTCTTCGGATACTTCAGACGACTCCTTCTTGGTGTATCGTCAACAAAGTATGTGTTTTCACCTGCTGCTTGTGAGTCTATACTTCTTTGCTCAATGCTTGACACTCTTTCAAAGTGCGTATATGATTATCTAGCTTCTAATCGATCTAGATTTGTGTGCTTTGTAGACGATTTCTCTGGCTGGAAATGCCGCGATCGAATAAGTATGGTGCAGCTATTTTACTTTCTACAAAAACAGGATCACTTGAAGTACGCAAAAACTAAAGAGTTCGTAGGCAGGCGAATTGCTGGACTTATCTCTGGCACTATTTACAAAGCCTCCGAAGATCTCTTATTGTCCGATATTATTTACCCTAAAGTCATCGAAGAAGAGATACGCCAGTTTTCATATTCAAACTTGCTTTACAAGTTCCGCAACTCACTCGTTCATGATTTCAAGACGCCCGGTGCAGGAATCGATTTTGGCGATCTTGACGAGGCATTTTATCACCATATGTCACATTACGACTATGTGGACGAGACACCTGTACTTGTCGATTCTTCTTGGGAGTTAGTTTTTCCAGCGAAATATCTCGAGTCGCTTGTCAGTCAATCGATCGAAAACTTGTATTCCTATTGCGTTTCTAATAAACTAAATCCTTACGAACATTACTATTTCGATAGTCCATGGATTTCATCTCAAGAAGTAAAGAGGCACGCAAAATCATAACCTGGCAACCGCCTAACCAGGCGCTCAAGCTGACGGAATGAGCGTGGGAGCAA
>DATKMP010000035.1:0-17785 GCA_035541775.1 Bacteroidota bacterium
CAAGCGCTGTTGGATGCCGGCTTTGCGATTGTCACACCGAACCATCGTTCCAGCAACGATGCAAAATTTCCGGCACAGATCAACGACGTCAAAGCCGTCATCCGGTTTGTTCGCGGCAATGCTGCAAAGTACAATCTCGATACATCGTTTATCGGCATCACCGGATTTTCATCCGGCGGACATCTTGCATCGCTCACAGGAACTTCAGGTCATATTAAAAAGTTCACTGTCGGTTCTGCAACGATGGATTTAGAAGGAACCGTCGGGCATTACACGAATTTTTGCAGTTCAGTGGATGCTGTTGTCGATTGGTTTGGCCCCACGAATTTTCTTGCGATGGATTCCTGCGGATGCAAGATGGTGCACAATGCACCAAATTCTCCCGAAGCGAATCTTCTCGGCGTCCCGATTCAAAACAATAAAGACAAATGTGCTTTGGCAAATCCTATGACGTATATTGATCCCACCGATCCGCCGTTCCTTCTTCTTCACGGCGATAAAGATCCGTTAGTGCCGCATTGTGAAAGCGAGATGTTCTACAAAGCATTGCAAAAAGCCGGAGTTGCAAGCGAGTTTGTGCTTGTTCCCGGCGCACAACATGGTCCGGGTTTATTTGAAGAGAAATATTATAAAATGATGACAGATTTCTTTCTATCGAAATATAAAAAACATAAAGGTTGTGAAAAAAAAATAATATGAAACGATTTTCTATCTTCCTTTCTATCTTTTTGTATGTTACGTGCTATGGCCAGCATTATTCAAAATGCTGGAAAGATATTAATTATGCCGGTGATACATTAAAATATCATCGTCTCGATATTTATGTGCCCAAAGTACAAAAAGCAAGTTATCCGGTTGTTATTTCGATTTACGGTAGCGCATGGATGGCCAACAATATGAAAGGATCCGATCTTTCAACCATCGGCAATGCGATGCTCGATGCAGGATTTATTGTCGTGACACCGAACCACCGATCAAGTATGGATGCAAAATTTCCTGCAGCAATGCATGACATCAAAGCCGTGATCCGATTTGTCCGCGCTCACGCTGCACAATATTCTATCGATACCAATTTTGTCGGAATCACCGGAAGTTCATCCGGCGGCAATATGGCTGCTATGGCGGGCACATCCAGATTTGCCCATTCGTACACCATCGATTCGACAACGATAGACATTGAAGGCACACTTGGTCAATGTACCGCGTTCAGCAGTTCGGTCGATGCCGTTGTCGATTGGTTCGGCCCGACCAATATGCTGGTGATGGATTCATGCGGCGGAACAATGTTCACGCACAACGCAGCGAATTCCCCGGCATCGATGTATATCGGCGGACCCATCCAGGAACATAAAGCAAAAACATTACTCTCCAGCCCGATGACGTACATCGATCCAAGCGATCCGCCGTTTCTTATTTTCCACGGAGACAAAGACAATGTCGTTCCTCATTGTCAAAGCGAATTATTGTATCAGGCATTGCAAAAAGCACACGTACCGAGTCAGTTTGTGTTAGTACCCAATGGAGGGCATGGTCCCGGCACACAGGTAAAACAATATTTAGATATGATGGTGGACTTTTTTGTGAAAGAATATCATAAGAAAGAAAATATCAAATGAGAAAAATACTGTCTGTAATCATCTTCGTGCTCTGTGTATTTATGTATGCACAAGCGCAAGAAATAATAAATCTCTATCCGGATAAAATTCCGAACGCAAAAGAATCATCGGCGATTGAAACATTCACACGAGGAATGTATTCCAAAGTAACGAAACCGATGCTGGAAGCATTTCTTCCGGAAAAAGAAAAGGCAACCGGCGCTGCGGTTGTGATTTGTCCCGGAGGCGGATATGCCGTCGTGGTGTATCAAGGCGAAGGAATTCCGACAGCAAAAGAATTTGCAAAACATGGCATCGCGGCATTCGTACTGAAATATCGATTACCAAGTGATTCAACGATGATCGATAAAACTATCGGACCGCTGCAGGATGCACAGCAAGCAATAAAATTTGTACGGGATCATGCCGATAACTTTGGAATTGATAAAAATAAAATCGGCATTATGGGATTTTCTGCAGGAGGACATCTCGCTTCGACAGCTGCTACACATTTTCAACATCCGTTCATCGATAATCCATCAAACACCAGCGTTCGTCCGGATTTTCAAATCCTTGTGTATCCCGTCATTAGCATGCAGGATAGTTTAACGCATGCCGGTTCGCGTAATAATTTATTAGGCGAACATCCTTCAAAAACAATTGTCGATGAATTTTCAAATGAAATGCAAGTCGATACAACCACACCGCCGGCGTACATCACGCACGCAGGCGATGATAAAACGGTCGATATTGATAACAGCATCAATTATTATGAAGCGCTCCGGCATCATCGCGTTGCCGCGGAGATGCATCTTTATCCTAAAGGCGGCCACGGATTTGTTTTATTCCATCCGGCGGAAGAATGGATGGCTCCGATTTTTCAATGGATGAAAAATTCAAATTGGATCGGAGCACATTAATTCCTTCAACCATCCGATAAGCTGCATTATGAAACAACTTTTATTTTCTTTCCTGTTTTTTACGACACTTTGTTTTTCTCAGGATCAGCAACTGAAGCTCTGGTATCGTCAGCCGTCAGGAAAAATATGGGAAAATGCTTTGCCCATCGGCAACGGCAAACTCGGCGCGATGGTGTACGGCAATGTCGATACGGAAACAATCCAACTGAATGAAAACACCGTCTGGAGCGGAAGTCCGAATCGAAACGACAACCCGTTAGCACTGTCATCGCTTTCCAAAATCCGTGCACTGATATTCGAAAAAAAATATAAAGAAGCGGAAGAATTAGCGAACAAAACGATTATCAGCAAAACATCGCAAGGACAGATGTTCGAACCGGTCGGAAATTTACATATTGCATTCGATGGTAATAAAAAATATTCTAACTATTATCGTGAACTCGATCTTAAACGAGCCGTCGCAAAAACAATGTACACGATCAATGGTGTCACATACACAAGAGAAGTTTTCGCATCGTTCACGAATCGCGTTATCGTGATGCGATTGACTGCGAACAAGCCGAACAGCATTTCGTTCACGGCGTTTTATTCGACACCGCAACCCAATGTAAAGATGAAAACGGAATCTGACAATCAATTAATTCTTTCGGGAACAACGATCGATCACGAAGGCGTGAAAGGAATGGTGCAATTTGAGAGCATCGCTCAAATTAAAATTGATGGCGGTACTATTTCATCGACAGATACATCGTTACTTGTGAAAAATGCGACCGAGACAACAATTTATATTTCCATCGCAACCAACTTCAATCATTATCAAGACATCAGCGGAGATGAAAATAAACGTGCACAGGATTATTTAAACGAAGCAGTTTCTCAATCTTTTTCGGAATTAGAAGATGCACATGTCGCTGCCTATCAAAAATATTTCAAGCGAGTATCGCTCGATCTTGGAACGACCGAATCGGCGAACCTTCCAACCGATGAACGATTAAAAAATTTCCGCACATCAAACGATCCACCGTTTGTATCATTATATTTTCAGTACGGACGTTATTTATTAATTTCTTCATCGCAGCCAGGCGGACAACCTGCAACATTGCAAGGCATTTGGAACGACAAACTCTATCCGCCGTGGGACAGCAAATACACTATCAATATCAATGCGGAAATGAATTACTGGCCTGTGGAAAAAACCAACATGCCGGAATTATACGAACCGTTTTTAACAATGGTTCAAGAGATGTCGGTGACCGGACAGGAAACTGCACGAACGATGTACGGCGCGCGCGGATGGATGGCACATCACAACACGGATATCTGGCGTGCGACCGGCGGAGTCGATGGCGCGTTTTGGGGATTATGGAATAACGGCGGCGGATGGACCAGCCAGCATCTCTGGGATCATTTTTTATACAGCGGTGATAAAAAATATTTGGCTTCTGTGTATCCGGTACTGAAAGGCGCCGCGTTATTTTATGTCGATTTTCTTATCGAGCATCCGCAATATCATTGGCTGGTTTCCTGTCCGGATATGTCTCCGGAAAATGCGCCCGCGGCGCATCAAGGTTCATCCATCGATGCAGGAACGACGATGAGCAATCAAATTGTGTTCGATGTCTTCAGCAATGCGATTCGAGCAGCAGAAATTTTACATCGAGATGCAGCGTTCGTCGACACGCTAAAAAATATGCGTAGTCAATTACCCCCGATGCACATCGGCCAGTACGGACAATTGCAAGAATGGTTGGACGATGTCGATGATCCCGCCGATCATCATCGCCATATTTCTCATTTGTACGGCTTGTTCCCTTCCAATCAGATTTCTCCTTTTCGTACACCGGAATTATTCAGCGCAGCGAAGAATACGCTTCTCCAGCGCGGCGATGTTTCCACCGGATGGAGTATGGGATGGAAAGTGAATTGGTGGGCAAAAATGTTAGACGGCAATCACGCATACAAACTCATTCAGAATCAACTGACACCTGTCGGCATCAACGAAAGCGGCGGCGGAACATACAACAATTTGTTCGATGCACATCCGCCGTTTCAAATCGATGGAAACTTCGGCTGCACTTCCGGCATTTCGGAAATGTTGATGCAAAGCGATGCCGGCGCAATTTTTCTTCTTCCCGCATTGCCGGATGCATGGAAAGACGGAAGTGTGAAAGGCCTGCGCGCTCGTGGTGGATTTGAAATTAAATTGTTAGAATGGAATGACGGGAAAATTTCCAAGCTTGTTATCAAATCGAACTTAGGCGGCAATTGCAGAATCCGATCGTATTCACCGTTGTCAATCGAAGGCAGCACGCTGATGGTCGAAGCATCCGGCGAAAATGCAAATCCATTTTATCAAGTTCCATTAATTTCAACGCCTATCATTTCTCCCAAAATAAAATTAGAAACAATAAAGTTGGAAGAAACGTTTTTATACGATATTGAAACTGTATCTGGAAAAGAGTACACACTTATTCCCTAATAATTAATCGTTGTTTCATGTTTTAAAATTTGTAAAATGAAAAAAAATGTTTTCACGTTGATCATCGCTGCATCGATTGTTATCATCACAAACAATAATTCATTTGCACAAAATCCTATCATCCGCGATCAATTTTCTGCCGATCCATCGGCAAGAGTATTTGGAGATAGCGTGTACTTGTACCCTTCGCACGATATTCTTCCTGTCGAAGGAGCCAGCCGTCCCGGATGGTTTTGCATGGAAGATTATCATGTGTTTTCATCCGGCAATCTAACGGATTGGGTCGATCACGGTGTCATCGTAAGCCAGACGTCCGTTCCGTGGACGAACCCAAAAGCATTTTCCATGTGGGCGCCGGATTGTATTTATCGAAACGGAAAATATTATTTTTATTTTCCTGCTCCGGCAAAGGACACAACAATTTTAGGAAGAGGATTCCGAATTGGCGTGGCGATTGCTGATAAACCCACTGGACCATTTGCACCATTAGAAAATCCAATTCAAAATGTTCGCGGAGTGGATCCTAATCCGTTTATCGATCATAATGGTCAGGCATATTTATTTTGGTCGATGGGAAAAATTTATGCTGCGAAGCTTAAAGAAAACATGACGGAACTTGCGTCTGAACCGATCTCTATTCAGGGATTACCGGAGAAGGGATTGAAGGAAGGCCCGTTTATGTTCGAGCGCAACGGCATTTATTATTTAACGTACCCGCACGTGGAACATACCACCGAACGGCTTGAATATGCGATGAGCGACAATCCTTTAGGCCCTTTTAAGGTTGCAGGCGTACTGATGGACGAATCGCCGAATTGCTGGACAAACCACCATTCCATTGTCGAATTCAAACATCAATGGTATCTATTTTATCATCAGAATGATTATTCGCCGCACTTCGATAAAAACAGATCGGTAAGAATCGACAGTTTATTTTTTAATGATGACGGCACGATCCGAAAAGTCACACCTACTCTGCGCGGCGTTGGGGTAACCGAAGCATCGGAGAAAATTCAAATCGATCGGTACAGTAAAATAAGTGAGCAAGGTGCTTCAGTTGATTTTCTTGACACGTTGAATCGATTTGAAGGATGGAAAACCATTTTTAATTCCGCAAATGCATGGATTCAATACGATGCCGTAGATTTTGGAAATAAAACTTATAAATCGGTAACACTTAGAACTGTATCAACAGCAGGCGGCAAAATAGAATTGCGTTTGGATAAATCTGACGGCCCGTTAATTGCTGAAGTTGATATTCCGAAAGGAAACGATTGGGGTGTCGTTACTTTCCCTTTATCCAAAATCGAACACGGAATTCACAACCTCATCGTGACTTCAAAAAACGATAGCGTCGTTGAAATAGACTGGATAAGTTTTAAATAATTTTTCAAACCCTGTTAGGAGATTTTTTTATGAAGCATATGACGATTTTCATTTTTCTCTTACTATTGTTCTGTCTTGAACTTTCTTCTCAGCCATTGATCAAGCAAGCTCCCGTCGGTTTCGATTCGCTGCGCGCTGATGTGCCGCATGGAAACATTGATTCCATCACGTATCAATCGACAACAGTCGGTACTGTGCGTAAAGCAACAATCTATACGCCGCCAGGATATTCGAAAGAAAAAAAATATTCTGTGCTGTATTTGCTGCACGGTATCGGCGGCGATGAAAAAGAATGGCTGACCGGCGGAACGCCGCAGCGCATCTTGGATAATTTATATGCAGAACAAAAAGTCGAGCCGATGATTGTCGTCATGCCGAATGGCCGTGCGATGAAAGATGATCGCGCGACAGGAAACATTATGGAATCGGCAAAGGTCCAGGCATTCGCGACATTCGAAAAAGATTTACTCAACGATTTAATTCCCTCCATTGAAAAAACATTCCCCGTGTACACCGACCGCGAGCATCGAGCTATCGCAGGATTATCGATGGGCGGAGGACAGTCGCTGAATTTCGGATTGGGAAACTTAGATACGTTTGCTTGGATCGGAGGATTCTCCTCCGCACCGAATACAAAAACGCCGGAACTCTTAGTCCCCAATCCACAAGAAGCAAAATCGAAAATAAAGTTGCTCTGGATTTCGTGCGGCGATGATGATGGATTGATCACGTTCAGCCAGCGCACACATGAATATTTGCAGGCGCACGATGTTCCGCATATTTATTACATTCAACCCGGTGTACATGATTTTAAAGTCTGGAAAAATTCTCTCTATATGTTTTCGCAATTTCTTTTTAAAGCAGTGGATCAATCGAAATTTGCTCAATACACACTTCTTGGTACGCCGGCGCAAACCAATGTGCGCAGGGCAAAATATCCGCAAATTCTTCCCGACAATCGTGTTGTGTTCCGCGTCAAAGCGCCGGAGGCAAAAACATTGCAACTCGATCTCGGAAAAAAATATGATATGCAGAAAGATACCGGCGGGTACTGGACGATCACAACGGACACGCTGAGCGAAGGATTTCATTATTATTCTTTGATCATCGATGGAATTGCTGTCGCCGATCCCGCAAGCGAAACATTTTACGGAATGGGCCGCATGGCAAGCGGAATTGAAATTCCGATGAAAGGCGAAAATTATTATGCGGTGAAAAATGTTCCTCACGGCGATATCAGAATCAACCGCTACTTCTCTCCTGTCTTTAATAAGTGGCACCAGATGTACATTTATACACCGGCTGGTTACGACGACAATTCGAACGAAAAATATCCTGTTTTGTACATTCTTCACGGCGGCGGAGAAGACGAACGAGGATGGGCGACGCAGGGAAAAGCCGATTTGATTCTGGATAATTTGATTGCCGAGAAAAAAGCGAAGCCGATGATTGTCGTCATGCCGGACGGCAATGTCGATGCACCGGGATTCGGCGAGACCACTTTAAAAATGTTTGAAACAGAATTAAAACTTAGCGTAATTCCCTTCGTCGAAAAAACGTACCGTGTGAAGACCGATGCGAAGAATCGTGCGCTTGCCGGATTGTCGATGGGCGGCATTCAAACGCTCTATGCCGGATTCCATAACACGAATCTCTTTTCCTATCTTGGCATCTTCAGTTCCGGCTGGATTCTTCCGATGCAGAAAGATTTAGCCACAGCACAATACGACTTCATTCAAAAAAATATCAACACCATCGCCGATAATATACAAGTCGTATGGATCGGTATGGGCGGCAAAGAAGATATTGCGTATCATAATGGTCAGTTGATGCTTTCAAAATTTGATGAATTGAAATTAAAATACACGTACTATGAATATCCCGGCGGACACACTTGGCCGGTATGGCGCAATGATCTTTTTCATTTTGCGCAATTGCTGTTTCAGTAGAAATCCGAAGAGATAAACATGAATTTCAAAAATATTATAACCATCGTTTTTTATAGCTGCCTTGGTTCCATCATATCATTCACACATTTACCGGCGCAGAAATTTCAAAGCGATAATGGCGACGGAACGTACACCAATCCGGTCATCGCTTCCGATTTTCCCGATCCTGATGTCATTCGCGTCGATTCGGTTTATTATATGGTGAACACAACGATGTTTGTTTTCCCGGGAGTCACGATTCTTAAATCATACGATTTAGTCAATTGGGAATATTGCTGCAATGCCGTTCCTCGATTCGATTTCAATCCTTGCTATAATCTCGATGGCGGCAACCGATACGGGCACGGACAATGGGCAACGAGTTTAAAATATCATAACGGAAAATTTTATTTACTGTTCATTACGTTAGACGAAGGCGGATTTATTTGTTCTGCTGTCAATCCCGAAGGTCCATGGGAATTAAAACATTTACCGAAAGGATTTTACGATCCGGGTTTATTTTTTGACGACGATGGAAAAATCTATGTCGCTCATGGCTACAGCAATATTTTTTTGACGGAGCTTGATCAAAATTTTGCGCCCGTGAGTAAAGATTCATTAATCATCACCGGTGATGTTCGTAAAGGACTCGAAGGTACGCACGTTTATAAAATCAACGGCTGCTACTATTTATATTCTACGTATGGAGGATTGGACGGAATACAAGTCGCGTTCCGTTCTAAAAATATTTACGGGCCGTACGAAGAGAAAATTGTGATGCGTGAAAAAACGCCCGGCCCGAATTTTGGCATTCATCAAGGTGCGCTCATTCAAACACAAACCGGTGAATGGTGGACGATGCTCTTTGTCGATAGCGGACCGTTTGGACGATTTCCATCGCTGCAGCCCGTAACTTGGATCGATGGATGGCCGATGGTCGGTGTCGATGGCAAAGCCGTGGTAACTTACAAGAAACCGAATGTCGGAAAATCTTTTCCAATCAAAACATTCCCGACATCGGATGAATTCGATCATCCAACGTTAGGAATGCAGTGGGGGTGGAATCATAATCCCGATTCAACGAAATGGTCGCTTGATGAACGTCCCGGATTTTTACGACTGAAGACTGCGAATGTAGCTGACGATTTGCCGAAAGCGCGGAACATACTCACCCAGCGAATGTTTGCATATTATTCCGATACTCTTGAATCGACCGCAACAATAAAAATGGAATTCGGTAAAATGAACGACGGCGATAATGCCGGATTAGCTGTCTTTCAAGATCCCTATGCGTTTATCGGAATGAAAAAAGTCAATGGAAAATATTTTATCGCAATGGTGAATAACGGAAAACAAATTGATTCCGCGGAAGTGAACGGTTCCACAATTTATTTGCGGGCGCAGGCAATGTATGGTTCCGGTGCTGCTCATTATCAGGATAGAAATGCTGCACCGAAAACAGGAACTGCGTTCTTCTTTTATAGTCTCGATAATCAATTTTTTAAAAAAATCGGCCGCGAATTGCAGATGAAATTCAATTTAAAAATCTTTACGGGAAACAAATTTTGTATTTTTAATTTTGCAACCAAAGCAACCGGCGGCTATGTGGATGTCGATTGGTTCCGTGCTGCACCAAGTTCGATTCAATAATTTGAAATAAAATAATTCTGAACCATATCCATTGTAATTATTCGGAGTTCTATATGAAAAAAATATTTTACCTGTTACTTTCTTTCATTTGTGCGATCACATCCTTCGCACAAATGCTTCCGTATCAAAATCCGAAACTCAGTTCCGAAGAACGCGCCAAGGATTTGATTTCACGCTTAACAGCAGTTGAAAAAGCGGCATTGATGTGCGACGTCTCGGAAGCAATTCCTCGTCTTGGCATCAAAAAATTTAATTGGTGGAGCGAAGCGCTGCATGGATATGCCAACAACAACAATGTCACCGTCTTCCCCGAACCTATCGGAATGGCGGCTTCATTCGATGACGAATTGGTGTATCATATTTTCGATGCCGTCTCCGACGAAGCACGCACAAAATATCACGACGCGATGAGACACGGCGAAGAGAACCGTAGATTTTTGAGTCTCTCCGTCTGGACGCCGAATGTGAATATCTTCCGCGACCCGCGCTGGGGACGCGGTCAGGAGACGTACGGCGAAGATCCGTATCTCATGTCCCGCATGGGAATTTCCGTCGTCAAAGGATTGCAAGGACCGGAAGATTCCCGCTATAAAAAATTATTAGCATGTGCAAAACATTTTGCCGTGCACTCAGGCCCGGAATCGACACGGCACACGGTGAATCTCACAGATATCAGTCCGCGGGATTTGAATGAAACGTACTTGCCGGCGTTTAAAGCAGTTGTGACGGAAGCCGGCGTGCGCGAAGTGATGTGCGCCTACCAGCGTCTGGATAACGAACCATGCTGCGGGAATAATAAATTGCTGCAAAAAATTCTTCGCGATGATTGGGGATTCAAATATATGGTCGTTTCCGACTGCGGAGCGATTTCGGATTTTTGGGAACATCATAAAGTCTCTCCCGATCCCGTTCATGCCGCAGCAACGGCAGCATTAGCCGGAACCGATGTTGAATGCGGGTTCGATTATGCGTTTTCCCGTTTGCCGGACGCCATCGAAAAAGGATTGATGACAAATCAAGAAATCGATAAGCATGTGATGCGTTTGTTAATCGGAAGATTCGATCTGGGAGAAATGGATAACGATTCGTTAGTACCGTGGTCGAAACTTCCGGCATCGGTCATCAACTCCGATGCACATAAAACACTGGCGCTCGACATGGCGCGCGAGACGATGACGCTGCTTCAAAACAAAAATAATATTTTACCGCTTTCTAAATCATCAGAAAAAATCGCCGTCATCGGACCGAATGCCAATGCCGACCAAGTGATGTGGGGAAATTACAACGGCGTTCCCGTGCATACGATTACTGCGCTGGATGGCATTCGCACAAAACTTCCGGAAGATAAAATTTTGTACGACAAAGGATGTGATGTAGTGGAAGGAACGATTACAGAAACGATTATCCCGGAATGTTCGTTCGAAAGCAAAGCAGGCGTCAAAGCAACGTACTGGAACACTCCGGATTTTTCCGGAGATTCAGTGGCAACAGATCGATTCCTTCAATCATTTAAATTGACGACTGCAGGGCAGCATGAATTTGCACCAGGAGTCCATCTCAAAAAGTTTTCCGCAAAATATCAAACAATGTACGCGCCGGCTCAATCCGGCGAAATCGTTCTTCGGATTGAAGCGATTGGAGATTACGAATTACAGGTCAATGGTCAAGTGCTGTACCGCAATACGGCATGGCGTTTGAACCCGTCGCGATATCCTCTTCAGGTAGTGCATGGAAAAACGTACAACATCGAAGTCCGGTACATGCAAACTCAGGATTGGGCAGATGCCACCTTCAGCATGAACATCGGCAAAGAAAAGCCGACAAATTTCGATGTGCTGCTCGAAAAATTGAAAGACATTCAGACGGTTGTCTTTATCGGCGGCATCTCTTCTCGATTGGAAGGCGAAGAAATGCCGGTGATGCTTCCCGGATTTAAAGACGGCGACCGGACGGACATCGAACTTCCCCTCGTTCAGCGCAATTGTTTAAAAGCATTAAAAGATGCCGGCAAGAAAATAATTTTTGTGAACTGTTCCGGTTCTGCTGTCGGATTGGTTCCGGAAACACAAACGTGCGATGCCATTCTTCAAGCGTGGTACGCGGGCGAAGCCAGCGGCCAGGCGATTGCCGATGCGCTCTTCGGCGATGTCAATCCCTCCGGTCATTTGCCGATAACATTTTATAAAAATATTCAGCAGATTCCTGCGTTCGAAAATTATTCGATGAAGGGACGAACGTATCGATATTTTTCCGATCCGCTTTTCCCTTTCGGTTTCGGATTGAGTTATACAACATTTTCTATCGGCGATGCAGCACTTGAAAAATCTTCTATCAAAGCCGGAGAGAAAATTTTGATGACCGTTCCTGTTTCCAATACCGGTGCTCGTGAAGGAACAGAAATCGTTCAAGTGTATGTTCGCAATCCGAACGATTCTGACGGACCGATAAAAACGCTGCGTGCATTCAAGCGTGTTTCTCTCAAAGCGGGAGAGCAACAAGACGTAACAATCGAATTGCTGCCGACGACATTTGAATTGTTCGATGCCTCGAGCAATTCTATGAAAATAAAATCCGGCAGCTATGAATTGCTGTACGGAACAAGTTCCGATCCAAAAGATTTGAAATCGGTCAATGTTGTCGTTCAATAAAGAACTGGAGAACGCTGCACACAAAAATACAAGCGTGAGTGTATTATAGAATTGTTTTTAACTTGTACACGAGTTTAAAATCGCAACCGTCATCTACCCATTCTCATCTAAGCCGATGACGGTTACATTTTTATTCGCCCTTATTCCGCATACAGCGCTGACGTATCTACAAAAATTAAATATTCACGAACTTGAGAACCGGTTAATTTAAAGACATTGGCAAAGGGCACTTTTAATCTGCTGCCGTTGTGGCGGATATAGGTAACATATCCGTGGCAAAGAATCGCACCTTCCATGTTCCAACGATCGGTTAGTTCGTGACTCAAACTTTGGATCGAATCGAAAAAACCGGCAACGTACGGAATAACATTTTGTTTTCCGCTTATCGATGCTTGGTTGCCGAATCTAAATATACAATCTTCCGAAAGAAATGATCCAAACTCATTCGCATCTTTCCGGTCAATCGCTCTGAACAATCCTTCAATCATATTTACCTCTTAGATTTTTTTAAACATGTATAAAACGGCTGATGATGAAATTGCCGTACTGCTGAACTTTTTATGTTGTACGACCATGGAACAGTTCCTCATTCATAACGATAGGAAGCATAAAAATTGTTCCGCCATTTCAAAAAACTTGACAAACGGCGGCTGGCATGGTATATTATATGTGTGAATGCCGATGGGCATTCACGCGAATTAAAATTTTAATTCGAAAGTGCCTCTTATAAAGAAAGGCAGAGGGAACAGGCCCGTTGACGCCTTAGCAACCGGTTTCGATTCGTCGGAATGCTGGTGCTAAATCCTGCCCCGACATTGGTCGTGGGAACGATAAGAGAAGATGCTCCAACGCCTCTTCAGGAAATCTTCCCGACGAGGCATTTTCGTTTTAGAGAGATCGGAATCTAAAACAGGAGTATCGTTGTGAAAGATAGATCGATGGAAAGTCCGCTGCACGGGCGCAGCAACCGCATATATGTTCCATTCCAAGAAAGATGCGAACGATGAAGATTTTAAAATTCGGCGGCACCTCCGTTGGCAGCGCAGAAAATATTCTCAGCGTCGTTCAGATTATTCAGGCAGCACACACGCGCGGCGATAAAATTGTTATTGTGTCCTCCGCCATGGCCGGCGTCACGAATCAATTGATTGAAGCAAGCCGCCTTGCACACAAAGGCGACGAATCGTACATACAACTATTGAATAACCTTCATCAACTGCATCGCGACACTGCAACGACACTGCTCGGAACAGATGGCGCGCCGACCAACGCTTTTATCGACCAAGCGTTTGTCGAGATCGAAGATTTTATTAAAGGTATTTGGATTCTCGGCGAGTTGACAAACCGTACATTGGATTATGTCGTCAGTTACGGCGAACAACTTTCCTGCAATATTCTTGCAGCAGCGCTCGCACACAATAATATTCCTGCCGAATATGTCGATAGCCGAAAACTTATCAGTACAGATTTGAATTATGGTTCCGCTTCAGTCAATTTTGATTTGACGAACTGGAACATTCTCAATCATTTTCGCAGCAAGCAAGCGATACAGGTTGTAACGGGATTCATCGCACTCGGGCCGAACAACGAAACGACGACGCTCGGCAGAGGCGGCTCGGATTATACGGCTTCTATTCTTGCCGCTGCGCTGCAAGCAGAAGAAATTGAAATCTGGACGGATGTGAACGGCGTTCTCACCGCCGACCCGCGAAAAGTTTCCAACGCATTCTCGCTCGAATCGCTCACCTTTGAAGAAGCGATCGAGCTTTCGCACTTCGGCGCAAAAGTGATTCATCCGCCGACGATGCTGCCCGCGATGGAAAAAAATATTCCGATCCGCATTCGCAATACGTTCGACAAGAATTTTCCCGGCACGATGATCTCAAATCAATCATCTGCGTCCGACAGCTTTCCGGTTAAAGGCATCGCGTGTATCGATCACGCGTCGCTGCTGAAAGTCAGCGGCGAAAGTTCGCTGCAAATTTCCGGCATTGCCTCGCGAATGTTCGAAACACTGTCGCACCACCAAATCGATGTACTGCTGACGACGCAATCCTCTTCCGAGCCGAGCATCTGCATTGCCGTGGCGCCGGAAGACGCGCGTACCGCCCGTGAATTATTGCAAATCGAATTTCGCGTGGAATTGCACAGCAGGCAAATTCGCGCCATCACATCGGAAGACCATCACGCTGTCATCGCTATTGTCGGCAACCACGTGCAAAATGTACCGGACGTGATCGGAAAAGTTTTTTCCGCGTTGGGACGAAACGGCATTACGCCGGCTGCGCTTTCGTACGGTTCTTCCAATCGCATTCTTGCATTAGCCATCGCACAACACGATTTGAAAAAAGCAATGTCGGCGCTGCACGATCAGTTATTCCTTTCGCACTATAAAACGCTCAACCTGTTTCTTCTCGGCCCCGGATTGGTGGGACAAGCATTGCTTGAACTTCTGTCGGAACAATCTGAATACACACGCACGGCATTACACACGCGCATCAATGTTATCGGCATCGCCAACAGCACGAAAATGTTTTTTGATGAGCAAGGAATCGATCTTGCCTGCTGGCGTTCGCTGCTCAAGAACAGCAGCGAACCATCCGATCTTATCGTCTTTACCGAAAAAGTAAAACAGATGAACGCGGCAAATTCTGTTTTGGTGGATTGTACCGGCATCGAGCCTGCGGTTCAACATTATCTACCGTTGTTGGAAGCGAGTGTGTCACTCGTAACCCCGAGTAAAATTGCAAACACAAAGTCGTATGAGTTTTATCAACGATTACGCGAAACCGCGCAGCGGCACGGCGCGCAATTTCGGTACAGCACCAATGTCTGCGCTGCACTCCCTGTCGTCGAATCGATTCAAAATATTATTCACAACGGCGATACGATCGAGAAGATCGAAGCAGTGCTTTCGGGAACGCTGAGTTTTATTTTCAATCAGTTCAATACAGGAACGCCGTTCAGCATGGCAGTATTCGAAGCACAGAAGCGCGGTTACTCCGAGCCCGATCCGCGGATCGATTTGAGCGGAACAGACGTTGCGCGCAAGTTGTTGATATTGATTCGTGAAGCGGGATTCCCCATGGAATACGAAGATATTCAGATCGATCCGTATTTGCCGGAACCGGTGTTCACCGACAAAGATTTTTCCGCCGCCATCCAAAAAGCAGATGAAGCAATGAAAAAGCGCAAAACACATGCCGAACAATCCGGCAATGCGCTCGTGTATCTTGCACGGTTTCAAAACGGCAAAGCGACCATCGGCTTGGAAGAAATTCCCAACGACCATCCGTTCGCCCATCTGACCGGCAACGATAATATTGTCGCACTCACCACGCGCACATTGTATCGTCAGCCGCTCGTGGTTCGCGGCGGAGGCGCTGGCGCGCAATTAACTGCTGCCGGCATTTTTAACGATTTGCTGTTCTTATCGCACTCTATCAATTGAGGATCGTATGAGCGTTGTCATTCCAAAAAATCACCATGCACGCACAACATTGGAACAGCGCGGCGTCATCTGCCTTTCCGACGACGAAGCGAATCGTGCGGATATTCGTCCGCTGCGCATCGGCATTCTCAACATCATGCCGAAAGGCGAAACGTACGAACCGTACCTTCTTTTTCCGTTAAGCAGAACGATCATTCAAATCGAACCGATCTGGCTGCGATTGCATACCCATATCTATAAAACGACCGACCAATCGCATCTCGATAAAAATTACGATTACTTTGAAAAGACGATTGCCCGCGCGCCGTTAGATGGTTTAGTGTTGACGGGCGCACCGGTGGAAGAACTGCGGTACGAAGATGTGAAGTACTGGGACGAGATTACCACTATTTTGAATTATGCTCAAAACAATATTACCTCGACGCTCGGAATTTGCTGGGGCGGATTGGCGCTGGCAAAGATGCTGAACATTGAAAAAGAAATGTTTCCGAAAAAATTATTCGGCATGTTCGAAACGTACAATCTCGACCGCACACATCCCATCACCGGCGAATTGGACGATGTGTTCTGGTGTCCGCAAAGCAGGCATTCGGGAATTTCCGACAAAGTGTTGGAGGAAGCATGGATGGACGGGCGCATCAACTTGCTTGCGCATTCGGAAAACGGCGGCTACACCATTTTTGAAAGCGCCGACCGGAGATTTCTCATGCATCTCGGCCATCCGGAATATGAAGCATCTCGTTTGGTGGAAGAATATAAGCGTGATGCAACATTAGGACGAACCGATGTTCTTCCCCCCGCCAATGTCGATATCGAGCATCCGCGCAATCGCTGGCGCAGTCACGGGTTGGAATTTTTTTCGCAGTGGGTCCGCTTCATCTACGAACCGACGCGCTGGGGAAAATAAATTTCACTTTCTCTTGATTATTTCAGAATCGCAAGTCGACATTCATCGAGTGGAATTCGTACGGACTAATTCGTATGTTGAACAAAACAGATTCATAAAAAAGGAAATCGTATGAAAGTTTTATTCATCGGCGGTACCGGCAACATCAGCACATCGGTCAGTAAACTGGCTCTAAGCCGCGGCGTAGAATTATATCTGCTGAATCGTGGAATACGAAAATCAGAAATTCCCGGAGCAAAGAATCTGGTGGGCGATATTCACAGTCCGGATGTTGCTGCCGTACTGAAAAATCATACGTGGGATGTTGTCGTTGATTGGATTGCATTCACGGAACAAGATGTCGAACGAGATGTTCGATTGTTCCGTGGAAAGACAAAACAATATATTTTCATCAGTTCTGCGTCAGCATACCAAAAACCTGTCTCGTCTCCAATGATAACGGAATCGACGCCGCTTGCAAATCCGTTCTGGGAATATTCCCGGAACAAGATTGCATGCGAATTGAAACTGAACGAATATTATCGCAGCGAACAATTTCCCATCACCATCGTTCGCCCGTCTCATACGTACGATACGATTATTCCGTTTCCGATCGGCGGCGATTATACCATCGTCGATCGTTTGAAACATGGGAAGAAAATTCTTGTGCACGGCGACGGCACTTCACTCTGGGTTGTTACACACGCGGAAGATTTTGCGAAAGGATTTGTCGGCTTGCTGGGAAATCCACACAGTATTGGTCACGCCTTCCACATTACTTCCGACGAAGTTTTGACGTGGAATCAAATTGTCGAATCTGTTGCTTCTGCGGTCGGATGCAA
>DATKMP010000036.1:0-8168 GCA_035541775.1 Bacteroidota bacterium
GACCTGAAAATTATTCAAGGATAGAATTTTATTTTGTGAAGGTTGTTCGACAATAAATTTACGCTTGATTCTCATGGCTCAAATTCCAGTTCCATCGTCACAGGCACGAACGGTTTCATAACACTCCTCCGTTCTTTCGTCAATCCCAATTCATTTTTTAACGCATCGACGGAATATCCGAACGGTTCCAACAACGTCTCCGCCGCTTGAAGAACAAACTCGGAATATTTCTCCGCATCATAACCGTCTTCCAACGCATACAACGCAAGCGGTTTGGCTTTCATCGGGTCGCGTTTGCCGGTGGCATCGGTAATAATGTATTCGATTCCTTCGCCGGGTGAAAGCTGCACGCCCGCTTCCGATAATGTTTGCGAAACAATGGCATTGATGCTCCGGTTGGAATATTCAAACGGATCGCGCGAAATACGCCGCTTGATAATCAACTGCAGCGGATCGGCATTTCCGGATTTCAGTTCGTCGATGGATTCTTTCACGATGCCGAGCAGGTCCGGCACCATGCGCTTGATGCTTTCGATGCTGTCCGCGTTCGCCATCATCTCCAGCATGCGCTGCTGCATGTGCTTGACAAATTTCGATGTATCTCCCCGCCGCACTTCCAGCCCGCGTATTTTCGATTCGCCCGTATCGTAGGTACCGGCATAGCGTGTGGCGGTCGGTATGGCTTCATCCATTTTGGAAGCAGGAAACAACAGCCACTTATAAATTCCTTCCAAGGAAATACTGACGTCGACGGCCTGTTCGATCTTGACGGCAAGCTCTTCATACTCCTGCGTTGTTGCACCTTCTTTCTTCAACCAGATGCAATCCACAATCGCGTGAATCAATTCAAAGCCATGCTCTTCGGCAATGGCCTTTGCTTTCAAAAGCCCTTCGCGTGCAAACGCGTTGACCGCTTCGTGCGCTTCGATACGCCCCATTCTGGATTTTTTGAAACCGAGATACCCGAAACATGTCACCAAAATCCATTTCAATGCGCCTTGAATCCGGTCGTATTTTTCCCGCAGCTCTTTGGTCGCAGCATGTTTTTTCAAGTATTTATACCGTGCGCGTTTCTTGACAATCGGGCGCAAGGTGGTTGGCACAAGTCCGATGCGTTTTTCACAAAGCCGATAACCAAGTTCCGGCACACGATGTTTTGAATCCGGACAGCAGAGACAATCTAATGTTTCTGCCGAGATATTGTGATTGATCATCAGGGACGGATACATCGAAGCGAAGTCGAGCTCCGCAACCTGTTCGTGGTAACCGGCCTTCGGCATAAAGTGCAATCCTCCGCGGTCGGACATGAGGAGTGTGCTGAAACTTTTGAATGCTTCCTTCAACGGACGTTTATACGGAACGAGCACGTTGTTTCGGTACGCCCACGAAAGCTGCATCGATGCCAGCGCAGAGCCGATGCTTGTCCGCGCCTGCCGCTGGATGCCGACTTGCGATAAACGTGAAAGCTCGATCAGCCCTTCGAGCTCTCCTTCTCCCATAATAAATGAATTGTCTTTATCCAGATGCCAGCGCCCTGCAAGTTCAAACGCTCCGTCGCGATGCTTGATGCTGCCGTAGCTGAAAAAACTTGTCGCTTTGCTGATAAGATACTCCGCCTGATCATCTCTATTCAAATGCAGCGGTACATTGTATTGTCTGGATAACATCACCAGCAACGGCAACAGTGCGGCATCGCCATAATGAGAACGAAGAATATCGGGATCGTATTTCAGAAGATAGCTGTTGATGCCGTTCAACAGTTCTGCGGGAGAATCCTGCTCCAGCACAATGGTTCTTCCCTCCACTTCGATCTGGAGTTCCAGCGCACGCTGGTACTTCGGCGCAAGCAGCGTCATCGAAGGCGTGAGCGTCATCGTCGTCAGCGGAGGAACTTCATATTCATCGGCATCGAACGTATCATGCAATGCCCACGATTGCAGAAATCCGTTCACCACCGTATAGGAGCCGTATGCGAGCGGGAATAATTGCGTGACGTAGTAAAACATCTGCGCCGGCTTGATGTCCGCATTGTAGAACTGATAAAATTTAAATCGTTCCGAAACCAAACGCACAGCACGTGAATATTCTAATGGATTGCGGACGGCGATTTCCGTTACCGGAAGAGTTTTGCCGGAATATAATTCCCGTTTAAAAATTTTTTCAGGATTGATCGTGATGGGCAGCGTTCGTTCGAACGGAGCGAGCAAACGCTCCTCTCCCGCGTTCAAGGTCATATAAAACGCCGGCTGGAATACATACCGTGCTTTGTGCTTCACGCCGTTTCGATCGATCAGCCAGACCATGATGCCGTCCGCCACAGGATACGCATCGAACAGCCAGCCGAGAATATTATGCTTGCCGGAGTTCATCGCGCAGGTCGATAATTTCCCGGTACATACCGATCATCATCGCAAGGGCGATACTTTCAAACGGTATCGGCCGCGCTTCCATGGAAATTGCCGGAAGCTGCAGTTTGGCATCGCGAAATAATTTGTCGAGTATATCTTGATCCTCTTTCCTGAGCGCCTGCCGGAATTTCGACCAGCTTGCCTCTTCGCGCTGAATCAAGAGCGTTGCTGTTGGTACTGTTCGTCCCATAAGGTACTTTCTCCATGATAATGTGTTGCATCGTGTCATAGGATTCTAAACGGTAAATCACGTCCGACATTTCTTTGAATTGCAGCAACAGCCGCTCGCGTCCTTTCATCTGAAAATGCGGCGTCTTGGAAACAAGCATCGTAGAAATGTGATGACGCTTGAGAAGTTCGAAGGCAAGGTGAATGCGCCGGATCATATCGACAATGTCCCGCATCGTTACTTGCTCGTCGTCAAATAAATCAATGGGGCCGTAAATAAGAAGCACCCGGCTGTTGACCGACTGCATATATTCCAGAAGACCGTCGGTAAGAGCAACATCCATCTGGTAACAGGTGAACGCGCGGCTGACAAAAGCCCTGTTTAAAAATGTGTGCGGTGCAAATCCCGTGTAGCGGGCGAGTCTTGCAAGATAATACGGATCGACTCTGTTGGCGCCGTCCACAAACACCACGGGACTTTGATACCGGATGATCTCTGCAGCAACCAGCGTTGCCGTCGAATACACGCCGTGCTCGCCATAGAGCAAGCCCAGTTTGCCCGGCGGCTCGGTAAAATCGTTATTGACAACTCGATATGCAGGAAGATTTGTATTCATAAAATAAAAAAGCCCGATGAACGGAATGCACGAATGCATACGCTCTTCATCGGGCTTGAATAATCAACAACCCAATTGCTATGTGAAAAATAATTATGCTTCGGCTTTCACGCGCCGCAGCTTGGAACGGAGATCGACTTCAATCTCGCCGGCAATCTTGCCGTTCTGCCGCGGAACGGAAATAACGACAGAACCAAAATGGTCTTCGGGAACATGATAGCCCAGCACGTCTAAAATCTTTTTCAAGTAATTGTTAACGAGCCGTTCCTGTTCGGATGTATAAGAAGAAAGAGCCATACCGACCTCACGATGCTTTGCGAAGTTTTAAGGAATCGTCGATCCGTTTTTTATCGATGGCGCGCATCATGCCGACCACCACACCGACGATTTTAAAATTCTCATCGTGCTTATCGATCACGATGGGTTTGTATTTTTTATTGGCAGGAACAAGAGAGATCGTCGTTCCTTCCTTCTGAAACCATTTGACCGTCGGTTCGCCTTCGACCAGCGCAACAACCATTCGGCCGCTCTTGGCTTCAACGTCGGGATCGACAAACAGAAGATCGCCGGTGGCAATTTGAGCATCCTGCATGCTGTCGCCGCGCACATACAGGCCGAACACGTTCTTGGAAGCAGAAATATACCTGTGCACTTCAAACGTATCGACAACATTGTCCTGCGACATAAACGGATGGCCTGCCGGAACATAGCCGTAGATGGGAATGCCGTTCGGCTTTGAAACGGGAAGCTCGATGCCGCGTGAAATATTCGGAATATACCGCAGGGCATGTTTGCGGTCTAAGGCAAGCAAATGGCCTCTGACAGCATTGGGATTGATGTGCAGAAGACCGGCAAGCTCTGCCAAGGTCGGCGGATGCGCATTGCCGTTTAAAAATTCGCGGACCACATCCAGAACTTTTTGTTGTGTTTCTGTTAACGGTGCTGTTTTCTTTTTCGTCAACTGTCCCATGTCAGTGAACTCCTTTTAAGCGTGCGACTCGTACTGTAATCGATGCCAGATGTTCTTCCTGAGAAGAATTTGGATCCTTTTGTTCAAGAAAATTTTTGCATGGCACTTCCGAACAAGCGCCGCAATCCTTGTATCCTTTTTTATTCACGGCGCAGTCGAACAAGGCGCAGGTTTTTGTCGGCAGCGCTTCTTGTGCCCAGAAGGTCGATCCCTTCACGGCAAAACATCCGCTGCATGTGCTGGGGTACCATGGGCAAGCAGAACAATCTAATCCGCAGGCAGAAATAAGTGATTCCATTGCATTTCCTCTGTAATTATATATACTGTTTATATAAACACTATACAAATATACAGTATTTGGAGGTTGATGTCAAGAAGTTTTTTTGAGGCGGAAGAATAGTATGTTTTTCAATGAGTGAGAGTAACGATAAAACGCGGCAATTCAGCTTTTCATTCTATCCAGCACGACAACGAATTCGCCTTTCTTTTCTTCTTTCAAGAATTGCTGGTACAATGCCGCAGCAGCGCCATGATAAATTTTTTCTGTCGGCAGCGTAAGGTCGAATGCCACACAGACGCGGCGCGTTTCGCCAAAGACCTCGGCAATATCGCGAATCAACTGCGTCAATCGGTACGGCGTATCCATCAACACCACGGTTCTGCGCTCCTTGCGGAGTTGATGCAATTCTTGAATTCGCCGCTCCCGTTTTGGGGAAAGGAATCCGGCAAAAACAAATTCGGTAATCACAAATCCGCTGACCGTCAGTGCCGGCAAGAGCGATGATGCACCGGGCAGCGGAACAACATCGATGTGTTGTTGAATGGCGCGTTCCACTAACACGCGGCCCGGATCGGAAAACACTGGCGTGCCGCAATCCGAAATCAGTGCGAGCGATTTTCCGTTTTTCAGCAAGCCCATGAGCACACTTGCCGATGCGGATTCGTTGTGTTCATTCAATGTCTCGATCGGTTTTTCAATGCCATAGTGATGCAGCAGCTTCGACCCCTCGTTTCGCTCTTCGCATATTACAACATCGACCTTCTTCAACGTATCGAGCGCACGAACGGTAATATCGTCATAGTTGCCGATCGGAGTGGCAACAAGATATAATGTGCCTGCCATAACGAATCCTTACAAATGAACGTTGCGCGATGGTGGAATAATACCGCGTTTGCGCGCTTCCCATTCCCGCACAAACAGAATGATCAATGCCGTCGTTGGTACCGCAATCAGCAGACCGGCAAAGCCGAGGAAGTACATAAAAATCAACAGCGATAAAATCATGAGCAGCGGATGCAAGCCCACTTTGCTGCCGACAATTTTGGGAGACAGAAACACCACTTCGATGATATGTAACATGCCGACCGAGCCGACAGCAAGTGCAAGTTTCGGCAATACCGGTGGGCCGCTGAAGACTGCCACGATTGCCGAGAGCACCGAGATGGAAAGAAGTCCGAAATACGGAATGAGATCGCACACACACGCGAGCAAACCCAGCAGCAATGCATATTTTATTCCGATGATCGAAAAGAAGACGGCGACAAGAATGCCTTGCAGCAACGCTACCGTCAACGCACCCCGCAGGTAATGCCCGATCAATTCGTCTGCGCGTGAAAAATATTCCGCCACGCGCCCGCGCGAACGATGCGGAACGAGCATGAGAAATCGATGCTTGATCGTCGGAAAATCCGTTAAGAAATAAAAGGTAAGGAACGGAATGAGAAAAATATAAAACACCTGTGTGATGAAACTCGAAACACTGCTCATCAACGTGCCGGCGGCACCGACCAATCCTTTTAAAATATCTTCGAACCGCGGCGTCAATTGGCTAGCGAACGAGTTGCGCAATTCATTGGTGGAAATTCCGTAGCGTTCTAACAAATTGATTAAGTTGCTGTTCCAGAAGGCCGTCCGAAAATCATCCATCAGTCGCGAAAAAGTATCCAGCACCCCGCTTAATTGCGTTACCGCAATCGGCAAAACGAAAAAGAGGACAAGTGCTACACCGCTGACAAACAACAGAATCAGAACAAGCGCGCTGACCCAACGCGCAATATTCCACCGTTCGAATAAATCCACGACAGGATTCAGGATGTAGGCAAACACTAATGCGATAACGAACGGCGTTAAGATGGTAGAAACGGCATTCAAAAACCAAACGGCAAACAGTACAATCGCTAACCACATCATATTCCGTGCAAGCACATAACGCCGCAGCGGATACAAAAGAAACAACAGCGCGCCAAGGACAAGAAACGGAGAAAGAATTTCGTGAATGGTATATATCAGCACCAGCAGCAATAACATGCCGCCGACCAACAACACTATTTCGATACGCCCGAGCGAGGCGAACAAAGAATTCCATTGCATCTCGCTTGCCGTTTCCTGTTCCGGCGGAAGAGTGGAAGATGTTTGCTTTTTCTTTGCGCGTGCTGCCATTTTAATTCTTTTCTTTTAACGCGATGCCGGTGTGGCCAAATCCGCCTTCGCCGCGTGCGGAGTATGCAAGCTGCGCTTGTTCGTTCCACAACACGCGTGCATAGCGCGCGATGATCATTTGTGCAATGCGGTCGCCGCGATGAATGGTGAACGGCGTTGTTCCGAAATTGGTGAGAACAATTTTGATCTCGCCCCGATAATCGGAATCGATTGTCCCGGGAGAATTTAATATGCCGATGCGATGTTTGATCGCCAGGCCACTGCGCGGACGAATCTGCGCTTCGAAGCCGGGCAGCAGTTCAATACTGAATCCGGTAGGGATCAGCATGGTTTCATTCGGCTGCATCACAACATCGGCATCGATAGCGGCACACACATCCATTCCGGCCGACCCTTCTGTTGCGTACGCGGGCAAGGGAATATCCGTTTTTGTCTGATCGATGCGCGTAATTTTTATTTGAATATGTTCAATCATTTGGTCTTCCATTACTTCTTCAAACTCTCTCGCTTCAAGGTACAAAGTATTTTGGAAAGAATGCAAAAAAAGGATACGACATTGAAGAAAATATCACTTCCTGATTTGACTTTTGCGTACTGTATCCCTAATTTAGCGACACAACGGTTTAGAAGGAGGCAGTGCCATGAACCTTAATTTGCAATACAGAACCATATTTTGTACCATCGTTCTTTCTTGTTGTATGCTTACGACAACCATGAACGCGCAAGAAACCGGAACACCCGAGCCGGCGATTCCTGTCTATATCGTCTGTCCGTACCACTCGGATAGTTTGAAGAAAGCGTACGAGCAATCGCTTGCCAGCGGCAGCGGATTTGTTTCCGAACGAAAATATGATACGCTTCAAACACAATTACAGCGCAGTTCTGCAGAAAACACCGCGCACTTTACATGGCTGTATATGTTGATTGCACTGCTCGGCGTGATGAATATTGCGCTGCTGTTTTCGTTTGCCCGCTTGCGGAAGGAACTTCAAGAAATTCGGACTTCTGAGCTGCATCAAAAATATTTATCTCTACCACCGCCTTTGGAAACACCAGTGGCAGCAACCGTTGAAGAAATAAAACCCGTTGTGAAACGCCGAAGGGCTGCAACGCCTCGAAAGCCGAGAACATCCAGAGCTAAAAAGCCCGGGTAAAAAAATCTTCTTTTTCGTGCGTGTGAATTCGTAATACACCAGCTCGCGTGAGTTGAATCAATGATCGCGATGCACGGCGATGGGAATTGTTCACAAGTTTTGCGTACTCGCCTACGGTAATGCGCTCGTGTTCATCTAAATACTCGAACAATCGCCGCTCAGCGTCGCCGATGGCAATGCGCAGTGGTGGCGCATCGGCATTTTCCGCTTCCAGAATTTTTACCACCTCTTTGCTGGCTTCCACGGTTTTATCGTTCACGCGAATAAACACTCCCGTACCGATGGCGCTCTCTTTTTCTTTCTCGGGGGTTAGATAATGCGGTTTTTTGTCGCTTTCTTCGACCGTCGCAACAACGACGTCGCGGCCTTTATACGGCGCCGTATCGATATCCACATCGATAGGCGGATCGC